>SKZV01000076.1 GCA_007127165.1 Rhodovibrio sp.
AGCAGGCTTTCTTCGTGCGCCGCGATGGCTTCGCGCCCGTAAGCGTCCATATAGTCGGCCGCCGCGCCCAAACCAATAGCCTCCACGATGGCCGGAGTCCCCGCCTCGAACCGGTGCGGCGCTCGCTTCCAGGTAGACTTTTCGAAGCTGACGGAGGCGATCATCTCGCCGCCGCCCTGGTAAGGCGGCATCGCATTCAGCAGATCGTAGCGGCCGTAGAGGACGCCGATCCCCGTGGGGCCGTACATCTTGTGCCCGGAAAAAACAAAGAAGTCCGCGCCCAGTTCCTGCACGTCCACCGGCATGTGGGGAACCGACTGGCAGCCGTCCACCAGCACCGGAATGCCGCGCTCGTGCGCCGCCTTTACGATCTCGCGCACCGGCACCACCGTGCCGAGAGCGTTCGAGACGTGCGGGATCGCCACGATGCGCGTGCGCGGACCCATCAGGGCGATCACCTCTTCCGCCCGGACAGTTCCGTCGTCATCGACCGGAGCGATCTTGATGTCGAGCCCCGCGCGGTCCCGCAAAAGCTGCCACGGAACGATGTTCGAGTGATGCTCAATCCGTGTCAGCACCACCTCGTCGCCCGCCTCGAAGCTTTGGCCGTAGCTGGCGGCGACGAGGTTGATCGCCTCGGTCGCGCCGCGGGTGAAGACGATTTCCTCCGGCCGTCCGGCATTGATGAAGCGCGCGATCGTCTGGCGAGCGCCCTCGAAGTGATCGGTCGAGATCTGGCTGAGCTTATGCACGCCCCGATGCACGTTGGAGTAATAGCCCTCGTAGGCCGCCGTCATGGCCTCGACCACTTGACGCGGCTTCTGGCTGCTCGCGGCGCTGTCCAGATAGGCCAACGGCTTGCCGTAGAGTTCCTGGTGCAGCACCGGGAAATCCGCCCGCACCCGCTCGACGTCGAGGGGCCGAGCTGTATCGCCCACGCGCGCTGCGGCGGTAGGGCGGCTCACGGCTTCAGCGGCGTTGCTCATCGCTCAGCTTTTCCTTTCACGTTGTCGAACGGTCCAGCCACTCGCTGATCCGCTCCATGAAGGCTCCTTGCAGATCTTCCGAAATCATCTGCTCGACGACCTCGCCCAGGAAAGACTCGACCAGAAGGCGGCGCGCCGCCGCATAGGGAATGCCCCGGCTGCGCAAGTAGAACAACGCCGTCTCGTCCAGCGAACCGGCGGTGGAGCCGTGACTGCACTTCACGTCGTCCGCGTAGATCTCGAGTTCCGGCTTCGCATCCACCTCCGCCTCGTCGGAGAGCAGCAGAGCGCGGGAAAGCTGATAGCCGTCCGTGCGCTGTGCGTCGGGATGAACATGCAGCTTGCCCTGGAACACGCCACGCCCCTTGTCGGTCAGCGCACCCTTGAAGATCTCGCAGCAACTCGTGTCGGGGACGCAATGCTCGATCAGGGTGGTGTTGTCGCAGTGCTGCTTGCCCCGCATCAGGTACGATCCGTTGACCCGGGCGTCGGCGAAGGAGCCTTCGAGACGCAGGGACAGTTCGTTGCGCGACAGTTTGCTGCCGATTGAGAGGCCGAAGCCGTCGTAGAGGGCCTTCTCGCCCACGCGTCCGTGCAGTGTATGCACATGAAAGGCCTTGTCGCTCTCGTTCTGCAGCTTGTAGTGGTGCAGCCGGGCGCCGTCGCCGACGTCGATCTCGGTCGCGGCGTTCGCGAAGGTCGTGCCGTCACCGAGGCTGACGTGGTACTCGACCAGCGTGGCTTCGCTGCCGTTCTCCATCACGATGAGATGGCGCGGGTGGAAGGCCAGCGGCTCGTCCTCGGCCAGCGACAGGAAGACCGCCTCGATCGGGTGCTCGATCTTCGCGCCCTCACGGACCCGCAAGACCAGGCCGTCCTGCATCAGCGCCGAGTTGAGCTGATAGAGCGGCTGATCTTCCTGGCCCTTGGCGATCTGGTCGACGCGGCTGCCCAAAAACTGAGGGTCGCGCTTTAAAGCTTCGGCGAAGCTCATCACTTCGGCGCCCTTGGGCAACGTTCCCAGGTTCGACAGTTCATCCCGGAAACGCCCGTTGACGAAGACCGCGCGGTGGCCTGCCTTCTCGCCGATCAGGCTAGGCACGCTGTCGATGCTGACGCCCGCGGTGTGTTCGGTCGCCGGGTGGAACACCGTGCGCTCCAGGGCGCGCAGGTTGGTGTACTTCCACGACTCCACCTTCGGCGTCGGAAAACCGAGTTCGTTGAAGCGGCGAATGCCCTCCTCGCGCAGGTTTTGCAGCCAGGGCAGGGCGTGGCCGGGCAGCGCCTGGGCGTTGACCAGGGCCTGATATTGCTCTGTAAACGGTTGCAGCGCGCTTTCGCTCGCCATCACGGATGCCTCTTCATTATCGGTTGTGCAGCGACGGGTGCGGGAGGGCCCTCAGGCCGCTTCCTCGGCGAACTCGGCATAGCCTTCCTTCTCGAGCTGCAACGCCAAGTCCTTGTCGCCGGACTTCACGATTTGGCCGCGCACCAGCACATGCACCTTGTCCGGGACGATGTAGTCCAGCAGGCGCTGATAGTGCGTGATGACCAGCATCGAACGGTCGGGGGAACGCAGCCGGTTCACGCCGTCGGAGACGATCTTCAGCGCGTCGATGTCGAGCCCGCTGTCGGTCTCGTCGAGGATCGCCAACTTGGGCTCCAGCGCCGCCATCTGCAACACCTCGGCGCGCTTCTTCTCGCCGCCGGAAAATCCGGTGTTGACCGAACGGCGCATCATGTCCTCCGGAATGTCGAGAAGCTTGCAACGCTGCCGCAGTTGCTTGGTGAACTGCAGCGCGTCCACTTCCTTCTCCCCGCGCGCCTTGTGGATGGAATTCACCGCCTCCTTCAGGAAGGTGGTCATCGTCACGCCAGGGATCTCGACCGGATACTGGAACGCCAGGAACATGCCGAGCGCAGCGCGCTCCTCCGGCTCCAGTTCCAGGACGTTCTGGCCCTCGAAAAGCACCTCGCCGTCCGTGACCTCATAGCCTTCGCGGCCGGTCAGGATGTGGGCGAGCGTGGATTTGCCCGAACCGTTCGGCCCCATGATGGCGTGAATCTGCCCCGTTTCCAGCTCCAGATTCAGGCCGCGAAGGATCGGCTCGCCCTCGACCGAGGCGTGGAGATTTTTGATTTCAAGCATAGCCATCTTTGTCTCGCTCTCCTTGAGCGCAGTGGTTTCTTTCAGGTGTGCGGCGCGTCGGCGATCCAAGATCAGCCGACACTGCCTTCCAGGGAAATTCCTACGAGCTTCTGCGCCTCAACCGCGAACTCCATCGGCAGTTGCTGCAGCACCTCGCGGCAGAACCCGTTGACCACCAGCGCGACCGCATTCTCTTCCGTAAGACCGCGCTGACGGCAGTAGAACATCTGATCTTCGCTGATCTTCGAGGTCGTCGCCTCGTGCTCCACCTTGGCGGTGCGGTTGCGCGTCTCGATGTAGGGTACGGTGTGCGCGCCGCACTTGTCGCCGATCAGCAGCGAATCGCATTGCGTGAAGTTGCGCCCGTTGTCGGCCTTCGGCGAGATTCGCACCAAGCCGCGATAGGTCTGATCGGCCTTCCCGGCGGAGATGCCCTTGGAGACGATCCGGCTGCGCGTGTTCTTGCCCAGGTGGATCATCTTCGTGCCGGTGTCGGCCTGCTGCATGTTGTTGGTAATCGCGATGGAGTAGAACTCGCCTTGCGAATTATCACCCTGCAGAATGCAGCTCGGGTACTTCCA
>SKZV01000353.1 GCA_007127165.1 Rhodovibrio sp.
CGGCGGCCTTGCATTCGGAGCGCTGCATCTTGCGGCGGAGCGCTGGGAGGCGCTGGCGGCGGAGAGCGTGGAACGGCTGGCGGTCTATCGCGCCACGGTGGAGGCGATCCTGGAGCGGCCCCTTCTAGGCCACGGCCTCGGCAGCTTCCCCGAAGCCTTCGCGCGACACCGGCCCGAGAGCGTGGAGCGCGTTTTCGATCAGGCGCACAACGGCCCACTGCACGCGGCGCTGGAGTTGGGGATTCCCGCCGCTTCGCTGCTGCTGCTCGGGCTAATCTTGCTCGTGGCGACTGCTTGGCGTCCGGCGCGCAGGGGCGACGTTCCGGCCCAGGCGGCGCTGGCGGCCGCGGTCATGCTGGCCGCGCACACAATGGTGGATTTCGCGCCGCAAGTCCCGGCAGTCGCGATCTCGGCGGCTTTCCTTATGGGCCTTGCCGCCGCAGCGGCGCCGGAAGCGCGCCAGCCTCCGGGCTAGAAGCCGAAGTGGCTTGAAATCATCGCGCCTTAAATGCCGCGTCCAACACGGATAGCCGGTCGCTCTCCTCCGCCGCCGCCTGGATCGCCTGCGGCGCTTCATCCCAGGCCAGCCGGAGTTGCCGGTTCAGCAGGGGCTCTCCAATCGCCGCGCGCGCCTCGGGCCAGAGCCGCAGCGCGAGTTCCGCGCGAACCGGCGCTAGCTGCCGCTCTTCCGGGGCCAGCCGGACGGCGCGTTCCAGCGCGGCGGCGACGCTCTCCGGCTCCGCGCCCAGGCGATAGCGCACCACGGCGAGACGGCTCCAGCCCAAGGCGCTTCCCGGCGCCATCCGCAGCCCCCGGAGCAAGGCGTCCTCCGCCGTCCAAAGGTGGCCCGCGACGGCCCAGGCAGGCGCGGTCTCCGCCAGCGCCATCTGCGCCAGAGCGCGCCGGAAGTGCCCCGGCGCGTCCGGCCGCCACGCCAGCGCCACGCCCTCCACGGTGAGCCAGCGGTGCAAGCGGTCCTCGCCGACCGCCTCACCGTTTTGCAACGCGCGCAACGCCGAAGCGCCCGGCAACCGGGCCAACTCCGCCGCCGCCAGCGGAACCGCGAGCGCCAGCAAAGCCAGCCCTCCGCACAAGGCCGCGAGACCGGAAACCCGACTCCCCCTATGGCGCAAACCGCGAGTCGACAAACCGCGAGTCGAGGGGTCCGGCGAGGTCACGGACTCTCCTCGGCGTGAATCCGCATGTTCAGGATACCGCGAATTTGATCCGGCGCGATCAGGGCCATGCCCAGGATCTCGGCGAACGACGGCGGGCGCTCGGGCGCCAGTTGCAGCGTCAGCCGATAGGGGTCTTCGAGAAAACGCAGCAACTCTTCCCGGGTCGCCGCGTCCACAAAGTCCTGCTCCCGGATCGTCTCGCGAATCTCGGCCCGAAACTGCTCCAGCGAGAGGTCCCGCTCGGCGGCGCCCTGTTCCATGAGGGCCTGGAGCAGGCCGTCCTCCCGATAGGACAGCTGCGCTCCGGCGAGGCGGGCGTTGATCATCGCCTCCAGCATCTCCTCCCCCGGAACGACGTTGGGGAAGTCGTCGAACGCCACCGTCATCTCAAGCCCGCCAAGGTCCAACGCCCGCACGACCAGGGGATCGATCCGCAGGGCTTCCCGCTTCGGGTCGATCACCACGGACACCTCCGTGGAGAAGCGCAGCGTGTCCGCCACGACATCGCGCAGCCGCGCGCCGTAGGGCAGCGCGGTCAACTCGTCGATCGGCACCCGAAGACTTTCGGCGAAGAAGCGTGTGGTGCTGACTCGGTCAGCGTCCACCCGGTCTTCCCAACCCGCGGCCTCCACCATGATCGTATCCGCCAGTCCTTCGACTTCCAGCCGCCGGATGACGCCGCGCCCCAGCCGGTCGTCCTCGGAGCGGTCGAAAATCCGCCGCGCGGCGGGGTCGTCGAGCAGGGCGCTTATCTGGACGTCGGCCACCTCCAACCCGGCGAGCGCGATCCGCGTGACCTCCTCGACCGCCGCGCCGCTGGCGCTCCACGTCATATCCTCCAGCCGCAGACCGCCAATACGGCCGCGCGCGATCTCCTCGCCGGAAACGCGCGCCAGCCGCAGGTTCTGGTGGCCGTCCGGAATGACGTACCGCGCCTCCAGACCGCGCAGATCGAACTCGCCAATGCGCGCGTCGTCCGGAAACGCTTGCTCCGCTCCCACGCCGTCTTCACGGAAAAGCCATGCCAGCACGGCCGTATCGAGCCCGTCGAATCGCCCCTCGGCCAGCGAAAGCGCCCCCGCTTCGCCAAAGTCGATGGAGAGATCCTTCACGTCCAGCCCTTCGAATGTGAAGGCTTCGTCAGGCCGCTCTTCCACGCCGGAGATCGTCACTTCTTCGGCGCGCGCGATTTCGAAGTCGTCGAGCGGCGTTGCCGGAACCAGCGTGACTCCGCTCAACACCACCGCGTCGCCGGGCCCCCGACTGCTCTCTTCATAGGAAAGCGTCAGGCCGTAGCGCTCCAGCGCCATCCGTTCGACGGCCCGCTCGACCCGTTCATCGGCCCAGGCGTCGACCGCGAAACCGCTTCCCGCCACGACGGCGGCAAGCGCCGCCGCCAGCAGGACGCGCTGCCGCCCGATCCCGTTCTCCATTCCGGCCCTCACATGGCTTCTGGTCCAAAGCCGCAGGCTATAGCATTTTCAGGCGAAGTGGATACCGGTTCGTCGTCCGAAAATGCGCGGCAAACTAAGAGCTAGAGCCTGTTCCGTGAGCCTGCGCGAACGGAATAGGCTCTAGCTCGGTGTTTCGAGCCGTGTGAGCATCTATCAAGATCAAAGTTCGGTTAGTCGAATCGCTGGGAGCGCACCACCGTGTCGTCTTCCAGCCAAACGGCGAGCTTGGGAATTCCCCGCACACAATAGAACCCCAGCTCTGTCTGAGGCGTTCCCCCCACCGTCCGCCGCGCCTCCCGGCACGGCTTGCCAATCCGGTCGACGACTTCGGCGCGGCTCATTCCCGGCTCGACAGGCTGTCTCGGCGGGTCGGGCATCTGACAGGCGGCAAGCGTGAAAGCGGCCAGCCCCAGGACTGCGATACGTGTTTTCATGCCGCCAGCATACCGTTACCGCGTGCATCCGGTCCAGGAGAGTCTTGTCTCGCGCGCCGCGCCAGCGCGAGGTTGCCGCAAGTTACCGCGCGAGCGATGCGGCGTGCGAACCGGAGGCGGAAAGCCTCGGCGCAACGATGCGGGCGAACTTCCGCCGATAGGCCGCCGGGGTCAGGCCGCTCTTGCGCTTGAACAGACGCCCGAAAGCGGCAAGGTCTTCGTAGCCGACGGCGTGGGCGACGTCCTCCACGCTGAGGGCGGTGGTTTCCAGGAGCTGCTTGGCTTCCTCGACGCGGAGCGCATGAACGTACTCGATCGGCTGGTAGCCGGTGGCCGCGCGAAAGCGCCGGGCAAAGGTCCGCGAATTCATCCGGGCCCGCGCGGCCATGCTGGCAACGGGATTCGTGCAGTCGTAGTTGTCGGCGATCCACATCTGGGCGTCCCGGATCACGGCGTCCGATTTCTGGATGCGCGGGGTCGTCACCGCGTAGGGTAGCTGCCCGTCCGATTGTTCCGAGAACAAGAAGATCTTGGCCGTCTGGATCGCCTTCTCGGGACCGCAGAACCGCTTGATCAGATAGACCGCCAATTCCTGCCACGCACTCACGGCTCCGGCCGTCACGATCCGCCTGTGTTCCCCCGCGAGGCAAAGCGTCAGGTTTTCCCGCATCCTCACCGCGGGATAATGGTCGCGGAACATATCCCGGTAGCACCAGTGTCCGGCAGCCTCCAGCCCGTCGAGGAGTCCGGCCTCCGCGAGCACCAACGAGCCGGAACACACGGAAGCAATGATCGCGCCGTTCGAATGCGTCCGCTTGATCCAGTCGATCTCGCGCCGGTACCGGCCATGGGGTGGCTTATCGGCAGGTTGGTACATGTCGCAAACGATGACGACATCCGTCTCGTCCACCTCATCGACGGAATAATCCGGTTCGACGACGATGTTTCCGTAGCAACGGAACGGGCTCGATACCGCCGCCACCACCTTCACGTCGAAGGCTGCGTCTCCCGGTTTCCCAGCGGTCATTTCAGGATAGAGGATACCCACCGAGGTCAGCACGTCGAACAGCCCGTACAGAACGGACGGCGAGGTTTCCGATGCTGCCAACAGGCATATGCGGGGCAAGACCGTTTCGGACGCGCTCATGGCGGTCCTCCAGACTATGTCGTAAATGCCTTAGTTTTGATCATTCTCGCTCTAACGTGGCCGCGGATTCAAGCCTACTCTCGGAGCATTCGAATACTCATAAGATCCCGACCACCTAAGGAGACGCAAGATGGCCCACACGATTGAGGGAACCGCGAGTCCCACTTCACTGGAACGGCTGCAAACGGAGCTGCAAGGCGAGGTCATTTTGCCGGGCGCCCCGAATTACGATGACGCCCGCACCCTGTTCAACGCGATGATCGACCGCCGCCCCGCAGTGATCGCGCAGTGCGCCGATGTCGAGGACGTCGTGCGCGCCGTGCGCTTCGGGCGTGAGGCGGGGCTGGAAATCGCCGTGCGCGGCGGCGGGCACAGTGTCGCCGGGAAGGCCATAACCGAGGGCGGCCTGGTGATCGACTTGCGGCGGATGAACGCCGTGAGCGTGGACCCGGAGGCCCGCACGGCAACGGTCGCCGGGGGCGCCACCATGAGCCATCTGGATCGTGCCACCCAACCGTACGGACTGGCGACGACCGGAGGCCGCGTGTCCACGACGGGGGTCGGCGGATACACGCTCGGCGGTGGCGACGGCTGGCTCGCGCGCAAGATGGGACTGGCCTGCGACAACCTGCTGTCGGTCGATCTGGTCACCGCCGACGGCCGCCGTGTCCGGGCCAGCGAGGACGAGAACCCCGAGCTGTTCTGGGCCCTCCACGGCGGCGGCGGGAACTTCGGCGTCGCGACCTCCTTCACCTTCCGCCTGCACGACGTCTCGACGGTGACGGCGGCGCTGCTCTTGTGGCGGCCCGAGGCTGGAGAGGATGCCCTGCGCAACTACCGCGACTTCATGGAAACGGCGCCGGACGAGGTCGGCGGCGGCGCCTTGTATCTAACCGGCCCGGCCGAAGAGTTCGTGCCTGAGCACTTGGTGGGAAACCTCACCTTCGCGATTTTGCTGGTCTACGCCGGATCGGAAGAGGAGGCCCGCCGCACATTGGCCCCACTCCTGGGGCTCGGGCACGAAGGCGAAATGATTGCCGAAATGCCCTACGCTGAGTTGCAATGCCTGCTGGACGACCCTCCCGGCTATCGGAATTATTGGTCGGCGGAGTACCTGAACGCGTTTCCGGATGAGGCGGTGGGCCGGTTCTGCAACCGCGCCGCCGACATGATCGTTCCCTCCGCCTCGCAGCACGTGTTGATCCCGCAAGGGGGGGCCATCGGGCGGGAAGCCCGCGACTACCCGGTGCCGTGGCGCGAATCCCCCTGGTGCGTCCATCCCTTCGGGCTTTGGGAAAACCCCGCCGACGATGAGCGCGGCAAGCGCTGGGCCCGCGACATCCGGGCAGACTTGCGGCCCTGGGCCAGCGGCGCGATCTATCTGAACTTCATCGGCGACGAAGGCGAGGATCGCATCGTCGCCGGGTTCGGCCGCGATAACTATGCAAGGCTCGCGAAAGTGAAGGCGCAGTACGACCCTGACAATGTGTTCCGCCTGAACCACAACATTAAGCCCGCTTGAAGCCCGCCGTTCCGTCGGGCAACCGGCCGAGACGACGAGCCGGTTAAGACGCAAACCTCTCTTCGGCGTCAAGAGTCTTGACGCTGGAGGGGGGTCTGCGCCCATAATTGGTGTGACCACCATGCCATTATAGAGCCAATTGCTCGGTCCACTTCGGGTCGACAGTTGTGCCGGGGGCCTGACAAGAGATGCAGGGACAACAGGACGAACGGTTCCGCCATATCGCGCGCGAGCGGGTGTCCGAACGGGTTGCGCAGGAAATCATGAAGCTGATCTCGGCGGGCACGCTGGCGCCGGGCGAGCGGCTGCCCGGCGAGCGGCAACTCGCCGAGATGATGAATGTGAGCCGGGTTTCGGTGCGCGCCGCTCTCCAGCAGCTCAAGGCGCAAAACATGATTTCCGCCGTTCAGGGCGGCGGAACGCGGGTAACCGGCGCGGCGAACCATCAGGATTCGCCGTTGATGCAACTGGTCCGCGCCGACGTGAGCAATTTGCACGACCTAGCCGAGCTTCGGATCAAACTCGAAGTCTGGGCGGCGGAACGCGCGGCGGAACGCGCCGATCCCGAACACATTGCGGCGATCGCGGCGGCGCTGGAGGCAATGGCTGACCCGCGCCGCACCGACAAGACCCGCGACGACCACGCCTTCCACCTCGCCCTCGCCAAAGCGACCGGCAGCGCCGTCTATATGCATCTGATGGAGATGATGGGCGAGGTCATGACGCGGAACATCGCCTACCACCGCTATACGCTCTATGCGGGCAGCGAAAACGATGCCCGTATCGTCGAACAGCATCGCCGCGTCTACGAAGCGATTCGCGGACGCGATCCGGCTGCTGCCGGAAAGGCGATGGCCGAGCATTTGAATGCGATGCTCGAAAGCTACGTCAAGGTGGACGACGCGCTCGGCCCAAACACCCTCCGCCCCGCCGTCTGACGTTTCTCGTTCGCCGGTTAACATTTCCGTTACCGTCTTTCTCTTGCATCTAAAAAGTCAACCTGCGACGCAGAAGCCATGACACAACCAGATCCCCGCACGTTTCTCGACTCGCTCTTGGGCGCAGGGCTGGCTGCAGCCGATCCGGCCCGCGCCGTTCCCGCGCATCTGCCAGCCCCGCCGCGCAACGGGCGGACGCTGGTCATCGGCGCGGGCAAGGCCGCCGCCGCGATGGCGAAGGCGGTGGAAGACTCCTGGCCCGCGGATGCGCCGCCGCCCGAGGGGCTGGTGGTGACGCGCTACGATCATGGGCTGGATCTCGACCACATCGAATGCGTCGAGGCCGCCCACCCGGTGCCGGACAGCGCGGGGCAGCAGGCGGCGCAGCGCATGTTGGAGATGGCGCGCGGCCTGGGGGAGGGCGATCTCCTGATCTGCCTCGTGTCCGGCGGCGGTTCGGCCTTGCTGGCGGCTCCCGCGGACGGGTTGACGCTGGAGGATAAGCAGGCCGTGGCGAAGGCGCTGCTGCGCTGCGGCGCGGACATCGCCGAAATGAACTGCCTGCGCAAGCACCTCTCCGCCGTCAAGGGTGGCCGCCTTGCCGCCGCCGCCTATCCGGCGCGGGTGGTGGCGCTGCTGATTTCGGACGTCCCCGGCGACGATCCGGCGACGATCGCGTCCGGCCCGACCGTGCCGGACCCGACCACCTTTGCCGACGCGCGTGCGGTGTTGGCGAAATACGCCATAGAGCCGCCGGATGCGGTGCGCCGTCATCTCGAGGCGGCGGCGGAGGAAACGCCGAAGCCCGGCGATTCCCGCCTGTCGCGGACCGAGACGATTCTGGTCGCGCGTCCGCAGGACTCGCTGGAGGCCATGGCCGCAGAGGCCCGGCGCCACGGCGTGACCCCGCTGATCCTGGGCGACGCCATCGAGGGCGAGGCGCGCGAGGTCGCGAAGGTGATGAGCGGGATCGCGCGTCAGGTCCGACTGCACGGGCAGCCGGCCGAGGCGCCCTGCGTACTACTGTCGGGCGGCGAGACGACGGTGACCCTGCGCGGCGAGGGACGCGGCGGGCGCAACGCCGAGTTCCTGCTGGCGCTGGCGGTGGCCCTAGGCGGCGAACCGGCCGTGCACGCGCTGGCGGTAGACAGCGACGGCATCGACGGCAGTGAAGACAACGCGGGCGCCCGCGTCGCGCCCGACATTCTGGCGCGGGCAGAGGCCCTTGGCGTGGATGCGAAGGCGCGACTGGCCGATAACGACGGCTACGGCTTTTTCGAAGCCTTGGGGGAGTTGATCGTCACCGGGCCGACCCGCACCAACGTGAACGACCTTCGCGCGATATACATATCCGCCGCGTCCGACAGTTAAATATAACCCTATACAAATAGAAGAAGAGGCTTTCCATGCGGCGTATGCGCAATGCAAAAATACTTGCGACTCTCGGGCCCGCGAGTAACAACGAGGAGATGATCCGCGCGCTTTTCAACGCGGGCGCTGACGCCTTCCGGCTCAATTTCAGTCACGGCGAGCAGAAAGACCACCGGAAAGTCTACAACATGATTCGCAATCTGGAGAAGGAGTCCGGGCGGCCGATCGGCATCTTGCAGGACCTTCAAGGGCCGAAGCTGCGCGTTGGCCGGCTCAAGGGGGGCGAGGTCCGGCTCGAACGCGGGGACCGTTTCCGCCTCGATCTCGACACCACCGAAGGCGGCGAAGGCCGCGCGCCGCTGCCCCATCCCGAGATTTTCGCGGTGCTCGAGCCCAACACGCCAATCCTGCTGGACGACGGCAAGATGCGGCTGAACGTCCTCTCTTGCGGGCCGGACCATGCGGAGTGCGAGGTGGTGACCGGGGGCCTGTTGACCGATCGCAAGGGCGTCAACGTTCCGGGCGTCGTCATGCCGCTCTCGCCGCTGACGGAGAAGGACCGAAATGATCTGCGATTCGGGCTGGAACTCGGGGTCGATTGGGTCGCGCTCTCCTTCGTGCAGCGCCCGGAAGATGTGGCCGAGGCGCGCAAGCTGATCGGCGGACGCGCGAGCATCATGGTCAAGATCGAGAAGCCCGCCGCGCTGGACTGCCTGGAGGAGTTGGTGGAGCTTACAGATGCGGTGATGGTCGCGCGCGGCGATCTGGGTGTCGAAATCCCGCCCGAGGAGGTTCCCGGCCACCAGAAGAACATCATCCGGGCCTGCCGTCTTGCCGGGAAGCCGGTGGTCGTGGCGACGCAGATGCTGGACTCCATGGTCCAGTCGCCCGCGCCGACCCGCGCCGAGGCCTCCGATGTCGCCACGGCGGTCTATGACGGGGCGGACACCGTGATGCTGTCGGCCGAGAGCGCGGCGGGGCACTACCCGTGCGAGGCTGTCACCTTCATGGACCGGATCATCGAACGGACCGAGCGCGACAATTTCTACCGCCCGATCATCACGGCGCTGCACCCGGAACCTGAACCCACGGCGCCGGACGCGATCTCCGCCGCGGCGGCGCAGGTCGCTGCGACGATCCACGCCGCCGCCATCGTCAGCTACACCACCTCCGGCTCCACCGCCCTGCGGGCGGCGCGCGAGCGGCCGCGCGTGCCGATCCTCGCCCTCACCTCGCGAATCGAGGCGGCGCGGCGTCTGACCATCGTCTGGGGCGCGCATTCGGTGCATACCGCCGACGTGGAGAATTTTCAGGAAATGGTGGCGAAGGCCTGCCGCGTCGCCGTCGACGAAGAGTTGGCAAAGCCGGGCGACAAGCTGGTGATTACCGCAGGCGTGCCCTTTGGGACGCCGGGTGCAACGAACGTGTTGCGGATCGCCTGGATCGAGGGATGACCGGCCGCCCTGGACTCGGGCGGGCAGCACTCCCAATTATTGAGGGGAAACAATGCTTCGATAGAATCGATTGGGCTTGGCGATGGTGCTGCAACTGTTCCGCTGCCTGACGAACTGCCTTTCCAGACGCTCGCAGGCTGTGCGGGAGGGGGAAAGTCCGCCCGAAAGCGCTCCCTCCCGCCAGCCTCGGCATCGCGGCGATGCGGTGCCGGAGGGGCTTCGCCCGCTCCTCGCGATTCCCGGCATTGGACCAAGGACGCTCGGCTATCTCGCTAAAGGCGGCTATACGTCGGTGGCGGAGGTCCGGGCCGCGAGCGAAGAGGATCTCGCCGCCGTGGACGGTGTCGGGGCGAGGGGAGCCTTGATCCTGAAGCAGGGCTTGTCGAAATAACGCCACCTTTCACGACCGTCCAAACCACGGCTTCTACCGGGAAGGGCTCATGGGCGAAGCAGTTTCAGGAGCGGGAGTACCGCGATACCGGGCCGACCTTCCGTTTCCGGACTACGCATATGTTCCGGGCCGGCATCCCCACCCGCAGCGCGATCCGCGCGGCCACAGCCATGAGCGGCCGGACCCGGCGCCGCCGCCCGCTCATCCACCCGATCCATCCGACTGGCGCGGCTGCGCGGCCTTCCTCTACGGCGTCGACCTGTTCAATCACGGTTATTACTGGGAGGCGCACGAGGCGTGGGAAGGGCTGTGGCGGCTATATCCGGCGGAAGACCGGGGCGGGCTCATGGTGCACGGCCTGATCAAGCTGGCGGCTTGCGGCGTCAAACAGTGCGAGGGACGGCGGCGTGGCGTCTTGCGCCATGCCACGAAAGCGGCGGCGGCGTTTTCCGGCCTTCCCGCGTCGGCACGGATCTTCGGGCTGGAGCCCGGCGCGCTGGCCGACGCCGCGAAACGGCTGGCGGACCAGCCCGAACAGCGAGTAAACGCGGCGGTCGGACCTCTGGAACCTAGAGCATTTTCCGGCGAAATGGACACCGGTTCGCCGCTAGAAAATGCGCAAAAACAAGAGGCTAGAGCGCCGTTCCGATTCAATCGGAACGAAATGCGCTCTAGAGCGCGATGATCTCAAGCCACTTCGGCTTGAGGTCTGAATCGCCTCGCACAACAAAGGGATAGAGCGGGATGGCGATTCAACGATAAGCCATCCCGCTCTAGGAAAGTCGCGTGATAGCCCGAAACCGGGGCGGCTACTCGCCGCGCACTCGTTCCACCAATTCTTCCAGCGCCGGAATGTCGGGAACGACGAGCGCGTTGCGCTCTCGCTTCAACAAGCCGTCTTTTGTCAGATCGCTCAAGACACGCGCCACGGTTTCGCGTGTCGTGGAAACGCGGCTGGCAATGTCGGAATGGACCGGAATCGGCGAAATTCGGGCGCTTTCCGCCTCTTCATCCCCTCCGACAGCATGACGGGCCAGCCGCAGAAGCTCGGCGTGTACACGGTTGTGAGCGCCCAGAGTCGAGAGATCCATGATCCGCTCGCTGGCGTGACGCACCATGCTCGTCAGCCGCCGCATCATGGCGAGGCCGACTTCGGGATGATCGGCCATGATATTCAGGAAGGTGCGCGGCTCCAGCGAAGCCGTCACAGTGGGTTCCAGCGCAACCACCGAAGCGGAGCGTTCGCCCCCGTCGATCGCCGCCAGTTCGCCGACGATTCCACCTGCTTCGATGTCCTCGAAGCTGACCTCGCGGCCGGAAGCGGCATAGTCCACCACGCGGGCGCGGCCGGACACGACAAAGTGAACTTCGTGACCCGCGGATGCGCGGTCGATAATCGTGTCATGCGCCTGAAAGCGACGCCAGCGGCAGCGCTGTTCGATGCGCTTGCGCGATTGCTCGTCGGTTTCCTTGAAAAGGGCGATCCTCGCCAAACTCTGGCTGGGCTGCGCGCCGGACACACTGGCCATGCTCATCCCTCCGACTTGTGGCAAGGGAGTATGCCGCGACGGCATCCTCTAGACTAGATCGTTTTCAGGCCAAACGGGCGCCGGGCGCTTGGAAAATGCGCGGGGGAAGACCGTGCGCGTGCGATACCGGCTGGGGGAATGCTCCGCACGCTGAAACCCGACGCGCCCCGTCCAGCCCTGCTCCGCTTGGACTCTTTCCTCTCGCAAATAGAAGGCTGAAGCGGAATTTTGGTGCGAAGACCAATCGTCGCGCTATAGAGTGCAAAAAATTAACGCGATTTCGGTTTGCAGTCTAAAGCGCCTCGCAGATCGGAGACTTGGAGCGGGATGGCGATTCGGAGACAAGTCATTCCCCTCTAGTGAAGCCGGTTCGAAACGTCGCCGATGGCCTCTTCGATCAGCTGGTTCGACTTCTCTGCGGAGAGGTGGTCACGAATCAACTGTTCCGTCGCGACGATCGCCACGTCGACGGCGCGGCTGCGCACCTCTGCGATCGCCTGCTGCTCGGCCTGCGCGATCTTGTCCATCGTCAGACGCTCACGGCGCTTCATCTGCTCTTCAAGGTCGTGTTCCGCCCGCTCTCGCATACGGCGGGCTTCATGGCGGGCGTGCTCGATAATCTCCTCGGCGTCGCGCTGCGCCTCGCGTTGCTTGCGCTTGTAGTCCGCAAGCTGGCGCTGCGCCTCTTCCCGCAGACGTTCGGCCTCATCGATGTCCGTGCGGATGCGCTCGGTTCGCTTGTCGAGCGCGGCAACGATGGGCCGGAAACCGTAGTAGACGGCAACACCGACGATCATCAGGGTCGATACGGCAATCCAGAAATCGGTGCTTGCGAGCATCAGCTTTCGCTCCCCATCGCCTGCTTGACGGCGGCATCGGCCTTGTTCTTGTCGACGTCGCCGCCGATGAGCTTGGCCGTCGCGGCCTGGGCCGTTCCACTTGCCATCTCATCGATCCTGGACAGCGCCTGATCTCTTGCACTTGCGATCCGCTCCTCTGCGCCGCGGATCTTTTCGTCGAGTTCCAGCGCGAAGGTGCGACTACGCTCGGCCTGCTCGCGAGCCGTTTCTTCGTTCGCCGCACGAAGCGTCTTTTGGGCTTCGCCGCGCGCTTCTTGCAGAGACTGTTCGTATGCGTCGTAGATTTCCTGCGCCTCGGTGCGCAGACGCTCCGCCTTGGCGAGGTCCCCCTCGATCTTCTCCTGCCGCTCCTCCATCACGGTGGTCATGCGCGGCAGCACCACGCGGACCATGAGGAAGTAGAGAAGCCCGAACGTGACGATCAGCCAGAAAATCTGACTGACGAATGTCCCCGTTTGGTTCAACTGCGGCAAACCGCCTTCTTCCGCCGCCATGGCGGCGCCGGACAGCGGAACCAGGGCCAAGGCCACGCCGCCCGCGAACACGGCGCGGATCGCGCGGGATAGGCCGATAAAGTTACGGTCTCTACGCTGCATAGCTTCGAGTCACCCAAATTTCGGTCGTCCAAAACCCCACGAGAGGCAGGGAAGTCAGGCGTCGGTGGGACCGATACGCGCGTTTAAGCGTGTGCCGGTCCCGCCCGAAAGATCGGAGCTTTTCCGTAGTGCGCTGTGGAAAAGCTGCAGCTCTTTGCCGCCGTGCATTTCCTAAAGGCGAAGCGGTATTCGCTTTCGCCTGAAAATGCTCTAGCCGAACAGGACGAGCAGGGCGACGAGAAGCGCGAAGATCGCGATTGCTTCCGTCACGGCAAAGCCGATCCAGATCGTTGCGCCGATGTCTTCCTTCGCGGAAGGATTACGGGCGATGGCGGCGAAGTAGTTGGACCAGACGTTGCCCACACCGAGCCCTGCACCCAGCATGCCGATCGTGGCAAGGCCGGCGCCAATCATCCTGGCAGCTTCGATTTCCATAGTTCCCTAGCTCCTCGGGTTGCACGAGATTGCTCTTGATTGAGACGAAAAGTGACTCCCTACGCCAATGCGGCCCGTTCCCGCATCAGTGCA
>SKZV01000240.1 GCA_007127165.1 Rhodovibrio sp.
GTTGCGGCGGTTCGAATGAGACGATGATTTCGGAGGGGTGGCCGAGCGGTCGAAGGCGCACGCCTGGAAAGCGTGTATACGGTACTCCCGTATCGAGGGTTCGAATCCCTCCCCCTCCGCCATTTTCGTAGAAGTTCGTTACAACGCTCTATCTTGCGCAGACCTGCGGTGAACCAAGGACGGCAGGTAGTCTGCGACGTTCGTTCGCCATAACCACATAAATTAATCGGGCAGCTTGGACTCCGTGAAAACACGGGGGGCTCCGTCTTCGGCTTTCAGGGTGCCTCCGTCATCCCCTGTGGGAGCCTTTCCTGCCTGATTTCCTCCCTGCTATCGTGTATGCGAGGATGCTCGCGAGCGGCTGCAAATCAAAGAATTTCAGGAGGGACGGCATTCGTGCAGGGCACGTTTATTGCGTTGCTGAGGGAAATTGGCAGGAATTTCCGTGACCTGCTTCCGATTCTCTGCGTCGTCGCCCTGTTCCAACTGGTGGTGATTCGCGAGCCGATGCCGGACTTGGAGCGACGCATCGGCGGGGCAATTTTTGCGCTCGTCGGGCTCACCCTGTTCGTTCGGGGGCTGAGCATGAGCATCTTCCCCCTTGGCGAGGGAATGGCGGACTGGCTGGCGCGACGGGGTAGTTTGACACTGCTCTTGGGTTTCGGCTTTGCGCTCGGCTTCGGGAGTACCGTGGCGGAGCCGGCGTTAAGCGCCGTGGCTGATCAGGCTGCGCTCGCCTTGACGAACGCGGAAGCGGCGGACGGTGACGATGGCCAAGCGGCTCGCTTCAGTTTGTTTCTCCGCTATACGGTGGCTATCGCCGTAGGCATTGCCGTCGCTGTGGGTGTTTTGCGTATCGTGAAGGGGTGGCCGATTACCTGGTTTGTTCTGCCGGGATACGCATTGGCAACCATACTGGCGCTCATCAGTCAGTCCGCATTGTCGACGGTCGCATTCGACGCCGGCGCGGCGGCGACTTCTGCGATCAACATTCCATTGATGCTGGCGCTGGGCGTTGGGCTTGCAGCAATGATTCGCGGGAGAAATCCATTGCTCGATGGCTTCGGCCTCGTTGCGCTGGCGAGCTTGACCCCGATGGTGGTCGTTTTACTATTTTCTCTTGTGCTGGAGTAGGGCGTGGAGACTATCGTATCCCTCGTTATTGAAGAAGGTATCAAGACAATTCTCGATATCATTCCGATTGTTGCCGTGATTGCGGTATTCCAGTTCGTGATTGTCAGACGCTCTCTGCCCCATCTCCCTCAGATTCTTGTTGGCTTGGCTTATGTCGCCATTGGATTGACGCTGTTCAGGATCGGCATCAACGAATCCCTGATCCCGATCGGACGCGACATGGCCTTTCAACTCGTTGAGTTTGCTTATGCATCAGGTACAGCGGGCCTCGTGCAATATCTGCCGATCTTCACATTCGCGGCGCTATTGGGGTTCACGGCAACTCTGATTGAGCCGACGCTCATCGCTGCCGCGGACAGGGTCCAGGATCTCTCGGGCGGTTCCCTGCGCGCAATGACGCTTCGGCTGGTGATCTCCTGCGGCGTTGCCTTGGGTCTGGTTCTCGGGACCGTGCGCATCGTTCAGGGGTTCCCCCTGGAATTTCTGCTTGCCGGGATCACTGCGAGCTTGATCCTGCTGGCTCTCACTGCGCCACGGGGAATTGTGCCATTGGCCCTGGACAGTGGCGGGATCGCCACTTCGGTGGTTACAGTGCCGTTGATCGCCGCCTACGGTGCAGCCGTCGCAGAGGCCATGCCCAACGACGCCACCGCCGCTGACGGATTCGGGCTGATCATCCTGGCGCTCCTGCTCCCGGCGGTCTTGGTGTTGGCGCTTGCCCAGATCCAGGCCCGGTTTATGAAAAGAGTCACAAAAGGAGGAAGCGATGAAGTTTAAACTGCTTCTCGCGCTTACCGATGACGCCAAAGTCGACGCCGTGTTGAAGGCTGCGCGCAGCGCCGGCGCAACCGGTGCAACGGTCATAACCGGCGCCCGTGGCGAGGGCTTGAAACGAGAGAAGACGTTTTTTGGTCTCGATCTTTCGCGCCATCGCAATATCGTGCTCCTCGTCGTGGAGGAACATCTCAGCAGCTCGATCTTGGAGGAGATCGCCGAGGCCGCGCGGTTCGATGCAGAGCCCGGCTCCGGCATTGCCATGCAAATAGCAATCGAAGATGCAGTGGGCTTGTCCTCGCAAATCCGCGAACTCGCCAAGAAAGTCGGAGATGAGATATGAGCCAGTCCTTTTTTCTGCCGGTAAGGGAGGTCATGACGCACGACCCGGAGCGAATCGAGGGTCTTGCCACGGTTCAGGAGGCGCTCAACCGGATGAAGGCGCGGCACATCAGTTCTCTGGTCATGGAGCGACGGGATGCACAGGACGAATTCGGTCTCTTGTTGGTCGCAGACGTCGCGCGCGAGACCATCGGCCAGAATCGGCCGTTAAGCCGGACAAATGTCTATGAGATCGCGGCCAAGCCAGCCCCGGCGGTCGACGCCGACATGAACATCAAGTATGCGATCCGGCACATGGCCAGGCTCGGTTTGTCCCATTGCCTCGTCTTGCACGGACGCGACCTGGTCGGCGTGGTTACGCTCCGCGATATGACGCTTCGCTATATCGAAGAGGCCGCCGTCGCGAAAGACAAACCGCGGAAATCGTGAACGATATCTGTCGACACGGTGTCGGCGTGCGCTCGCAAAACCGCTGTGACCGGCAGCGTGTGTCAGGCCAGCGTCATCCTGACGAGGCCATCGGGATGTAGACGCGATGCGGCTTGCCCGGATCTTGAAGAGGCCGAAAGCCCAGATCGGCGTAGAATTTCCAGCGGTGGTTGAAGTGATCGTGGCGATCATCACCAAAGGTCGGCATTGCACCCTGTCCAAGCTCAAGGCCGCAGGCTTGATCGCTCAATCGATCGGGACATAGCCTGTGCCCATGCCTTCCCGCCGATCCGGCGGACTGGCGCGGATCGTTGCGGAACCGCCCTGGGCAGCCACGTCGTTCCCGTGTCCAGGCGGCGGTCGCGATTCACTCGTTTGCACGGGGGGAGCGGTTTTCTCGGTCGATGGGCTGTCCTGGCCGGGTTCGGGGCGGCGCCAGAGCCTCTGCGCGACCGTTTGCTCGCCTCTTGCCCAGACCGCTTCGTCGCTGGAGAGGCTCTGCAACCGCCAGGAGCGGTGCGTCTCGCCGACCTTGAGCACGATGCTCTCGTCCGCGTTTGGATCGTAGACGATGGCCCGCCGTTCCGTGCCGTGGCTTATCACACCCGTCAACTCCGCGCTCAGGTCAGGCTGGTTTTCCGGTTCCGCCGATGTTCGCTTGTCGGCCACTGGCGGCGGCGTCCGCTCGACCGAAAACAGATTGCGGGCGACTATGTTGTCGAAGACCTCGATGTCGCCGAGGCTGTTCACAGCGTTTTCGGGAGCGGGATTGAAATCGTGGCCGGGGCCGGGGTCGCTCGCTGCGGCATGCGTCGGATCCCCGTACGCGCTCACGGAGTTGAGCGTGCGCTCGTACAGCAAAAAGGCGAGGAGGCCGCAGGTCGTCGCGGCCACCCCAAGCCAGACCCAGTTGAGCCAATGACGGCGCTTAACCAAATGCACCCCCTTCGGCCCGAAGGCCGAATTCACTGCGCGGGTTCGTCCAAGGGCGTGTTCCTGCTATCGCCATGAA
>SKZV01000233.1 GCA_007127165.1 Rhodovibrio sp.
CGGCGGCGCATAACCGGGATCGCGCCGGATCTGCTGTGCACCTACAACTGGGGTACGATGGATTGGGCTGTGGCGCAGGCGGTTCGGCCAAGCGTGCCGCATCTGCACTTCGAGAGCGGATTCGGCCCCGAGGAAGCACGGCGCTTGCTGCCCCGCCGAAACGCGATGCGCCGCCTGGCGCTGCGCTCCGTCCACCGGCTGGTCGCGCCCTCGCAAGTCCTGATAGGTCTGGCCAAGCAGCACCGCTGGATCGCCACCGAGCGCCTGCGGCTGGTGCCCAACGGCGTGGATACGGCTTTCTACGCAGCCGCCGAACCGCCCGGCCCCTGCGCCGAATCGCTTGTCGTCTCGGTTGCGCCGCTACGCCCGGAGAAGCGGTTGGAACGGTTGATCGAGGCTTTCGAAGAAGCGTCCGGCGGCACACGGGCGCGACTGCATCTTCTTGGCAGCGGCCCCTGCGAAACGGCGCTGCGGACCAGGGCGGAGAGCGGCGGCGCGGCGGCGCGGATCGTGTTTCGCGGCCACTGCGGCGATGTGCGCGAGGACCTTGGCGCGGCCTCGGTCTTCGCCATGACCTCCGAGACCGAGCAAATGCCGAACGCCCTGCTCCAGGCCATGGCGATGGGCCGCCCTGTGGTGGCCTTCGACGCCGGGGACATCAAGAGCATCCTGCCGCCGGAACAGCGGGCCTTCGTCTATCCGCAGGAGGACTCGGCGGGTTTCGCCAGCGGCTTGCGGCGCTTGCTTGAGGATCCGGGCCTGCGGAGCGAGCTTGGAGCGGCGAACCGGGCGCGCGTCTGCCGTCATTACTCCATGGACACGATGGTGGAGAGCTATCGCAGGCTCTACCGCGAGGCCATAAGTCAGCGCGCATGAAAATCCTGCTGTTCTCGACCCTCTATCCGAACGCCGCGCAGCCGCACCACGGCATTTTCGTGGAGAACCGTCTGCGCCATCTGCTGGACACCACCGGCTGGGAAGCGCGCGTAGTCGCCCCGGTGCCGTGGTTCCCGGCGGCGGCGAGCAGGCTCGGCCCCGGCTACGCTGCCTTCGCGCAGGTTCCGGCGGCGGAGCGGCGCCACGGAATCGAGGTTCTCCATCCCCGCTATCCGGTGATCCCAAAGGTCGGCATGACGGTGGCGCCCGGTCTGCTTTGTGCCGCCGCTCGGGGCAGCGTGAAGCGATTGCTGCGGGACGGCTACGATTTCGACCTGATCGACGCGCATTACTTCTATCCCGACGGCGTGGCGGCGGCGATGCTGGCGGCGGAGTTGGGCAAGCCCTTCGTCGTCACCGGGCGCGGCACCGATTTGAACTTGATCCCGCGCTACCGCCTGCCGCGCGCGCAGATCGCGTGGGCCGCCGAGCGGGCCGAGGGGCTGATTACGGTGTGCGACGCTTTGGCGGACGACCTCGCGGCTCTTGGGGTGGATCGTGCGCGGGTGTCCGTGCTGCGCAACGGCGTGGACCTCACGACCTTCACCCCAGATCCGCGGGGCCGCGAGCGCCTGCGCGGGGAGCTGGAGGTTTCGGGGCCGGTGGTGCTGTCGGTGGGGCACCTGATCGAACGCAAGGGCCACGACCTTGCCATCCGGGCGATCGCCGGTATGCCCGAAGCATCCCTGCTGATCGTCGGCAGCGGTCCCGAGGAAGCCGCGCTGAAGCGGCTGACCCATGAACTCGGCATGGAGGAGCGGGTGCGTTTCGTCGGCTCCGTCCCGCATGAGACGCTCAAGAACTATTACAGCGCCGCCGACATTCTGATCCTCGGGTCCAGCCGGGAAGGCTGGCCCAACGTGCTGCTGGAAAGCATGGCCTGCGGTACTCCGGTCGTCGCCACGGCCGTGAACGGATCGCCGGAGGTCGTGCGCGATCCCGTCGCGGGACAGGTGGTGAGCGAGCGCAGCCCGGAAGCCCTGGCGCGCGGCCTCGCCGCGGTGCTCGCCGATTTGCCGGAACGCGCCGCCGTGCGCCGCTATGCCGAGGATTTCTCCTGGGACGCGACGAGCCGTGGTCAGCAGGCGCTGTTCACGCGGATTCTCGCGAACGGCGGCGCTCCCGCTGCGTCAGCGCCCAGCCGAGCATACTGACCATCACCACGAGCAAGGGGTCGGTGATCTCCGCCACGCGGCCGGGCTGGTATTGCTGCATCCATTCGATGGCAAAGAGGAAACTTCCGCCCAGCGCAGCGGTAAGAGCCCAGGAACGGCAGGCTACCCAGAGGGCGTAGGTCATCGCCGAATACAAGAACAGCTTCTCCAGCATGACGAGCGTGTTGAGCCACATGTTGCCGCCCAGCACCCCGGCGAAGGGAAGCCACAGAAAGGGCCGGACCGGCTCATCCTCGAAGGTGAACGGCCGCAGGCCCTCGACCGCGATCCGCGCGGCCAGAACCAGAACCACGCCCGCCGCCGCGAAGCCCGCCCCCGGCCAGCGCAGCACCGCGAGCCAGACCGCCGCCGCCAGCAGACCCCCGGCCAGATGCGGCAGGGTGACCCCGCCGCTGTGCACGATCATGACCTGGCCCAGAAGCGTCAGGGCAAGCACCAAGGGCAATGCCAGATCGAGCCGCCCGCCGCGATCGGCTTCGCGCAGCAGGAGCCCCGCCGCCAGCCAGGCGGCGAAGTTCGCGTAGATCGCCCAGGCGCTGAAGTCCGGCTCCAGCAACAGCGGCTTGAGGTTGTCCTTCATCGTCTGCACGTCCAGCGTCGGGACCCAGGGCGCCAGACGATACGCAGCCCAGCAGCCGAGGATCAGCAAGGGCAAGGTCCGCAAGTGCGGAATCCAGGCGCTGCGACGGGCGGCGATCCGCCAGGGAACGAGGCTGAGCAAAACCCCGGGGGCAAGCCCGACCATATTCCAAACCGTGTCGACCAACGTGGCGTCGCGTTGCGGCAGATAGAGTTGCGCCGCCTGCGCCACAACGGCGGTCGCAAGGCTTACCGCCACCACCAACAGGGCGCGGGCGAAGCGGTTGCGCGGCGGCGCGGCGAGCATCCCCAGAAAGCCGAGCGGCAGGAAGAGCGCCGCGTTGGCGATCGCATTGCTGTAATGCGTCTGCCATCCCCAGCTCGCCCAGAATGCCCGCCAAGCCTCCGGGGTCGCCAGCGAGGCATCGAAGGTAAAGGGAAAGGCGTGCAGGAACAGCACCAGACCCAGGCTGGCGATCCAGAGGAACAGCAACATCAGCGAGGGGACGCACCTTTGCCGTGGGACCGAAAGGCGGTGAGACGGCGGCTCAGCGCACGCAACCATCTAGAAGAAGATATTGGCACTGAGCGAAATGATGTTCTCGGTGAAGTCCCCGAAGGCAACGTTCGAGTCCCGTCGCGAAAACGCATAGCGCGTGGTCACCGTCATTCTTTGGATACCCGTATAGGAGAGCCCGACGGACCCACGGAAGGTGGTGTCGCGCCGGTCCCGATCCTCGAATTCCAGCGCTTCGCGCTCGCTGCGCCGCAGCGAGGTCGCGGCATCGAGCGATAGATCCCGCCTCAAAGGACGCGTAAGGCTGAGCCTGCCGGTATAGCTGTTGTCCTCCAGGTCTTCATCGAAGACCGTGGTATCCTCACGGCTCCAAGCGCCGGTGAGTCGGATCGTATTGCGGCCGAACTGCCCCGCGAGCGTACTCCGCAAGGTGCGCGTGCGCGTCACGAAATCCCGGAACTCGAACGGCAGCGCCAA
>SKZV01000317.1 GCA_007127165.1 Rhodovibrio sp.
CTTCGCCACGTCGCTGACCGTCATGTTCAACTGCTGCCGGTAAAGCCGCACCTGCCGCCCGATTGCGATTTCAAGCTGGTTATCGCGAACGTCCGGCGCGATATCCGAAGCCTCGTCGGGCTTGCCCGTCTGGCGGTCATTGGGTTCCGGCGCAGTGTTGCGTGTCATGATCGCCTCGCGATTGGCCAACTCGATGTGTTCAGCATGATGGTGCGTGCCGGAAATATCCACCGCGCTTTCTAAGGGCCGCGATCCGGGCGCCACTCACCGGAATGAGGATATCCTGGAAAGAAACTTAGACGCCATAGATGTGGTCGAGGAATCCGAAAGCCACAAAGGCTGCCAAGCCCCAGAGATAAAAAGAAAATATCTTCAACTGCGCCCGGTACAGCAGGATCAGCACCAACTTGAGCGCCACCGCGCCGACAGCCGCCGCCACCACGAAGCCTGTCACCATCGCCAGCACGCTGACGCCCCCAAGCCCGAGGCCGGTAAAGACCTCCACGCTCTGCACCAAGGTTGCGGCGAGAATCGTCGGGAAAGCAACCAGAAAGCTGTATTCCGCCGCCCAGCGCCGCTTGAGGCCGGAAAACAGGGAGAAGCAGATCGTCATTCCGCTGCGGCTCAGGCCCGGCATGAGCGAGAGCGCCTGTGCGATCCCGACCGTCACGGCAATGCGTGGCCCTATGCCCCGCAAACCGATGCGCCGCGCTGGCAGGCGGTCTGTCAGCCAGAGCAGAATCCCGGTAATCGTCAGCGTGACCGCGAGTATGGCCGGTGTCGCGAAAACTTGCTCGAACAAAGCCTTGAAGGTCAAACCTAACACGCCGGTTACGAAGACCGTCAGCAATCCCATCATCGCCAGCTTCAGGAACAGGCTGCCGCTGGTCGCCTCGCCGCCATTGGACGCGATGGCGAGGGCTTCGCTCCAGATTCGGGTGAGGAAGACCCTGAGACTCTTGTAGAAAACGACCACGATGGACACGAGCGTCCCGACGTGAACCACCAGATCGAACAGGATCATCTCCGGACTTTCCGGCAGCGGCATACCGGAGCCGTTTTGGATCAACAGATGCTGTGTGATGACAAGGTGGGCCGTCGAACTCACCGGCAGGAACATGAATAGGCCCTGCACCACCCCCAAAAGAACCGCTTCAAGAAACGTCACGCCGCCGCACCATTACCTTGGTTTCCCCGATGCGAGACTTCACGGAATTCGCTGCGGAACGCAAGACACCATATTGCGGTAGAAGCGTCTTTCGGCATGGCCGAGGCGGAATGCGAGACTAGTTATCTGGAAAGGGGCACGCAGGAAGGCAGCGATGGACAAGAAGAGCCCGCACCACCAACCCATCAACCGCCGCCGATTCGCGCGCGGCGGCTTCGCCCTGCTGGGCCTTCCGCTGCTCCCGCTAGGCCCTGCGGCAGCGGCTCTTGATAACGAAGCGGCTTGGGAAGCGCTGGCGAAGCCGGGAGCGGTTGCGCTGATGCGTCATGCCCTTGCACCCGGGACCAGCGACCCGCACGAATTCACCCTCGACGATTGTTCGACCCAGCGCTTGCTGAACGAGCGCGGTAGAGAGCAGGCCCGCGCGACTGGCGCAGCACTTCGAGCCCAGGGAATCGAGGTCTCACGGGTGCTGTCCAGCGCCTGGTGTCGCTGTACCGAAACGGCGGCGCACCTAAAACTCGGTCCGGTCGAGGTGTTCGAACCGCTCAACTTGTTCTTCCGCGAGCGCGAGCGTGGGCCGGAGCAGACCCGAACCGTGCAGGATTTCCTGGCCCACTGGCCTAAGACCGGCATTCTGGTTATGGTAACGCATCAGGTGAACATTCGGGGTCTCACGGGCAGATCGACAGCGAGCGGGGAAGTGATAGTGGCGCGGCCGGACGGTACCGGGACGTTGGAGGTGTTGGGTACCATTGGGCCGTTCTGATCGAGCCGTGCGGTTTTGAAGCGGCGGCCTAACTGCGACAAGGTGCCCAGTGGCCCGAACAGGATTTCACACAACCTTTCGGAATGTGGAAATTATCTCGTGTCAGGTGTGCCATGGAATTAGACCCGCTTCTTATATCCCGGATACAATTTGCCTTTGTTGTGTCCTTCCACATCTTGTTTCCCGCGTTCACCATCGGGCTCGCCGCCTTCATCGCAGTGCTTGAAGGGCTCTACCTGAAGACCAAGAACCCGGCTTATCTACGCCTATCGAAGTTCTGGCTGAAGATCTTCGCCGTGTCCTTCGGCATGGGCGTGGTGTCCGGCATCGTGATGGCCTTCCAGTTCGGCACCAACTGGAGCGCGTTTTCCTTCGCCACGGCAAACTTCATGGGGCCGGTGCTGGCCTATGAGGCGCTGACCGCGTTCTTCCTGGAGGCGACCTTCCTCGGCGTACTCCTCTTCGGACGCAACAAGGTGCCGCAGGGGATGCACTTCTTCTCGGCCTGCGTGGTAGCGTTCGGCACGACACTCTCGACCTTCTGGATCATCTCCGCGAACTCCTGGATGCAGACGCCGGACGGGGTGGAGATGCGCGACGGCATGATCTTCGTGACGAACTGGGCCGATGCGATCTTCAATCCCTCGTTCATGGTGCGCCTGCCGCATATGGTCCTCGGCGCCTTCCTGACCACGGCGTTCTTCGTGATCGGTGTGGCGAGCTGGTACCTGCTGAAACGCCGTCATCTGGAGACGTCGCGGATCATGTTCTCGATGACGATGTGGCTGATCCTGGTGCTGGCCCCGCTCCAGATCGTCGTCGGCGATCTGGTCGGTCTGAACATGGTTCAATATCAGCCAGCCAAGGTGGCGGCCATGGAAGGTGCGTGGGAGACCAAGGACGGCGCGCCACTGGTCCTCTTCGGCATACCCGATCAGGAACAGGCGACGACTCATTACGAGGTGGCAATACCGAACCTCGCGAGCTTGATTCTCACCCACGAGTGGGACGGCACGGTGCTGGGACTCGAGGAATGGGCGCAGGAGGACTGGCCTTATGTGCCTGCCACCTTCTGGCTGTTCCGGATCATGGTAGGAATCGGCTTCGTCATGGCTGCCATCGGCCTGTGGAGCGCCTGGAAGCGCTGGCGCGGGGATCTCTACGATGCGCCGGTCTTCCTGCGGGTCTGCACACTCAGCCTGCCGCTTGGCTTCATCGCGACCTTGACCGGGTGGATCGTCGCGGAGATGGGCCGCTATCCCTGGATCGTCTATGACACCATGCGGATCGAGGACGGCGTCACGCCCTCGCTCACCGGCGGCGTCGCTCTGGCCTCGCTGCTGGTTTACATCCTGACGTACGCAGTGATCTTTGGTGCAGGCAGCTACATCATTCTGCGGCTGGTGCGCGAAGGGCCGCAGGAAGAAGAGCCGGAGCCGAGTATCGAAGACCCGCTGCGCAGACCGATGCGGCCGCTTTCGGCTGTCGAGTAAGGGGGAGAACGAGATGCTTGTCGATCTGACGTTGATCTGGGCCGGTGTCATTGCCGTCGGGGTGTTCATGTACGTCCTGCTGGACGGCTTTGACCTCGGTATCGGCATCCTCTTTCCCTTCGCTCCCGACAGCGAGGCGCGCGGGGTCATGATGAACACCGTGGCGCCGATCTGGGACGGCAACGAAACCTGGCTGGTTCTCGGCGGCGTCGGGCTGCTGGCGGCCTT
The DNA here is from genome assembly GCA_007127165.1 of Rhodovibrio sp. Classification (GTDB taxonomy): domain Bacteria; phylum Pseudomonadota; class Alphaproteobacteria; order Kiloniellales; family Rhodovibrionaceae; genus SKZV01. Next base: position 3,659 of record SKZV01000317.1, read on the forward strand.
TCCGCTGGCCTATTCGGTGCTGCTCCCGGCGCTCTACATTCCGATTCTGCTGATGTTGGTGGCGCTGATCTTTCGCGGCGTGGCCTTCGAGTTCCGCTTCAAGGCGCAGGAGGAGTCCCGCTGGATCTGGGACGTTTCGTTTTCCGGCGGGTCGGCGCTCTGCACCTTCATGCAAGGGGTGATCCTGGGCGCCTTCATCCAGGGTTTCGAGGTAGAGGGCTTTACCTATGTCGGCGGGCTGTTCGATTGGCTCACGCCGTTCACCATCATGACCGGCCTGGGGCTCCTCTCCGGCTACGCCCTGATCGGTGTGAGTTGGATAATCATGAAAACCATGGGCGATATCCAGGACTGGGCGTTCGACATCGCAAAGCGACTGCTGCCGATCGTGCTGGGCTTCATCGTGATCGTCAGCCTCTGGACCCCGCTCACCCATGGCGAGATCGCGGCGCGCTGGTTTACCTGGCCGAACATTCTGTTGCTGTCGCCGGTGCCGATCGCCACGGCGCTGCTGGCAGTCGCCTACTGGCGGTCGCTGGGCAGACGCTCCGACGCGGTGCCGTTTCTTTGCGCAATAGGGCTTTTCCTGCTCTCCTACCTGGGCCTCGCGATTAGCCTCTGGCCCTACGTCGTCCCTCCCGACATTTCGATTTGGGACGCCGCCTCCTCCGAGGACACGCAACTGTTCCTACTGCTGGGAGTCCTGCTGGTATTGCCGATCATCCTGTTTTACACCGCGTGGACCTACTGGGTGTTCCGGGGCAAGCTGGATCGCGGCAGTGCGGAGGGATACCACTAAGGATGTGTGAATGAGTAATGGAGAGGCAGCAGGCGATCCGCCGCGCGTGAGCGACAAGAAGGCGCAGCGCCGCTGGCTCCTCGCCCGGGCAAGGCCGGTGCGGGGTCTGATGGGCCTCGCTGCGGGCTGCGGGGTGGGTAACGGGGCGTTGCAGATCGCGCAAGCGGCCCTGCTCGCCTATGTCATCTCCGCTGCGGTGATGCAGGGCGCCAGCCTGCAAACGTTGCTGCCGGCATTTGCGGCTTTGCTCGTGGTTTATCTCTTGCGCGCGCTCTTGGCCTGGGGGATGGAAACCTCTGCCGTCGCGGCGAGCGAGCGGGTGAAGCAGAGCCTCCGCCTGGAATTGTTCCGCAAAGTCGCCGATCTCGGCCCTGTCCGCACCGCGGAGTATCAGGCGGGCGCGCTCGCCGCCGCAGTCATGGAACAGGTGGAAGCGGTGGAGGGCTTCTACGCCCGCTATCTGCCGCAGGTCGCGGTTGCGGTGAGCGTGCCGCTGCTGATCCTGATCGTGGTGTTTCCGGTGAACTGGCTGGCGGGGGCAATCCTCCTACTGACGGCGCCACTGATCCCGGTGTTCATGGCGCTTGTCGGCATGAGCGCGGCGGCGCGCAGCCGCGAGCAGATGCAGGCGCTCTCGCGCATGGGCGGCTATTTTCTGGACCGCGTCCAGGGCCTGCCCACCCTGAAGCTGTTCCGCCAGGACAAGCGCGAGCGCAGCCGCATCGCGGAGGTCTCGAACGCATTCCGCCAGCGCACCATGAAGGTGCTGCGTATCGCCTTCCTGTCCTCCGCCGTGCTGGAATTCTTTTCCTCGCTGGCGATCGCAATGCTGGCGATCTACATCGGTTTCGCGTTGCTGGGGTTCTTCGCGTGGGGACCGGCGGGTGAGTTGACCCTCTTCACCGGGCTTTTCATTCTGCTGCTCGCGCCCGACTTCTTCCAGCCGCTGCGCCAGCTTGCGGCGTTCTACCACGACCGGGCGTCCGCCCTGGGGGCGGCAGGCGAGATCGCATCTCTGCTCGACCGCCCGGTCCCACCGCAGCCCGAGAGGCCCCTCCCGATTCCCATCAAGGGTGCGCCGCGCCTTGCGCTGGATCGTGTGAGCCTGCACTTCCCCGGCCGCGCGCGCCCGGCGCTGCAGGACTTCTCGCTTTCACTGGCGCCAGGGGAGCGGGTGGCGCTGGTCGGCCCCAGCGGCGTCGGCAAGTCCACCGTGATCAACCTGCTGCTGGGCTTGGTTCAGCCGGACAGCGGCACGGTCAGCATCAACGGCGTGGACCTTGCGGATGCCGACACCGACGCCATCGCCCACGCGAGCGCCTGGCTCGGTCAGCGCGCACACATCTTCCACGGCACGATCCGGGACAACATCCGTCTCGCACGGCCCGAGGCCGACGATGCGGCGATCCAGCGCGCGGCGGAGCGCGCCCGTGTAAACGAGTTCTCCGACGTCATGCCGCAAGGGCTCGATACCCCGGTCGGCGAGCGCGGCTTCGGCTTGTCCGGCGGGCAGGCGCAGCGCGTCGCCCTCGCCCGCGCGATCCTCAGCGACGCGCCGCTGCTGCTGCTGGACGAACCCACGGCGAGCCTGGACCCCGAGAACGAGCGGCTGGTGCTGGAAAGGATCGCGGCTTTCGCGCGGGAAGGCCGCACCGTGGTTATCGCCACCCACACCGCTGCGAGCATGGCCTTCGCGGACCGCACGATTGCGATGACCCCGCCGCCCCTCGCTTCAGGCTCGGAGGAAGCGGCATGATCGCGGAGCTTTGGCCCTTCCTGCGGCTGTTGCGCGGGCGCCTCGGCTGGATCGCCGCCGGGGCCGCGCTGATGCTGGCAACCCTCGCGGCAAGCCTGGGACTGCTCGCGACGGCGGGCTGGTTCATCACCGCGACCGGTCTGGCCGGAGCGGCGCTTGCGGCTGGAGCGGCATTGACGCTGGAGATCTACCGCCCCGGCGCAGCGATCCGCTTCTTCGCGATTTTCCGCGTGGTCTCGCGCTATCTAGAAAGGCTGGTCACACACGAGGCCACTTTCAGGGTATTGGCCGACCTGCGAGTCTGGCTCTTCGGGCGCATCCTGGCGCAGGATCATGCGACGCTCGGCCGTCTGCGCGGGGGACAGGTGCTCAACCGCCTGACCGGCGACATTGACGCGCTGGACCACCTTTATTTGCGGGTCGTTGCGCCGGTCTCAGTGGCGGCGGTGATGCTGCTGGGCGCGATGGCCGGCTTCGCGCTCGTCTCGCCGGAAATTGCGCTGGTGAGCGTCGGCATCCTGATCGTTTCCGCGGTTTGCGTGCCAAGCCTGATCGGCTGGCTGGGACACAGACCCGGGCGGGCGATGGCGCGGGAGGCGGAGGATTTGCGCTTGCTCTCTGTGGACGGGGTGCAGGGCATGGCGGAGCTGCGCGCCTTTGCCGCCACCGGCAGGCACGAGGCGGCGCTGCGCTCCGCCAGCGCCGCGCACTCCGACCAGAAGCGGCAGATGGCACACATCACCGGTCTGGCCTCGGCACTCACGGGCTTGGGAGGGAATCTGGCGATCTGGGTGGCAGCGATCCTCGGCGTCGGGCTGCTCTCGGCGGAGGCGATCTCCGGGCCGGGACTGGCGCTGATCCTGCTCGGGCTTCTGGCGCTCAATGAGGCGGTCTCGCCGCTGCCGCTAGCGGCGCAGTACCTCGGCCATACGCGCGCGGCGGCCTCCCGCCTCACCGCACTCGCCGGAACACAGACGAGCACGGGCGCGGGCACGGCGGACCCGGTGCAACCTTTGCCGGACCGCAACGAGGTCGGTTTCGACTCCGTGACCTTCCGGTATCTGCCGCACGACCGCCCAGTGCTGGAGTGCGCTTCGCTGCGACTTGGAGAAGGGGAGCGGGTTGCCGTCGTTGGGCGTAGCGGGCTCGGCAAGTCCACCCTCTCCGAACTGATCCTGCGCCGCCATCGGCCGGAAGCCGGACGCCTGACGCTCGGTGGGGTGGATCTTCAGGCGCTGGCGGAGGACGATATTTACACGCGCGTAGCCTGCCTGGAGCAGAAGCCGCGCCTTTTCAACACCAGCATCGCCGAGAACCTCTGGCTCGCCGACGAGGATGCATCGCCGGAACAGCTCTGGGCGGCTCTAGAGGTGGCCGGACTCGCCGTCTTCGTCGAATCGTTGCCCGAGGGCTTGCGCACCCAAGTGGGAGAGGCTGGAGTGATGCTCTCCGGCGGCGAGGCCCGCCGTCTGTGCCTTGCCCGAGTCGTGCTCCGCGATGCGCCTATCGTGATCCTCGACGAGCCGACGGCGGGGCTGGACCGGGACACCGAGAACAAGGTTATGCGCAACCTGGATCACTGGCTGGGCGGGCGCAGTGCCTTAATCGTCACTCACACCCCGGAGCGGTTGCCGCGCGTCGACCGCGTGTTGACGCTCGATCGCGGCCGCGTGGTAGAGGTCGCGCAATCCGCGCTCTCCGAAACCTTGTCATGAGCGAGACGGGAAAGCCCGAAACGCCCCACCCCTCGCGCTTTACGCTGGCGCGGGCGCTTTACCTTCTGCTGGGGCTTGCCTGTGTTGGAATCGGGACGGTCGGAATCTTCCTTCCGCTGCTGCCGACGACGATCTTCCTGATCATCGCGGCCTGGGCCTTCGCCCGCTCGTCGCCGCGCCTGCATCGCTGGCTTTACAACCATCCGCGCTTCGGGCCGATGTTGACGAACTGGTACGAACACCGGGTGATCTCGCGCCGTGCCAAGATCGCCGCCGTTGTGGGCATGGCGATCAGCCTTGGCATTACCGCGGCGACGGCGCGCGATCCGATGATCGTCGCCATCGTGGCCTTCTGTCTCGTCGCGGTGGCGAGCTATCTCGTAACCCGCCCCAGCCTGCCGCCAGAGGAAACGCAAGAGGACCGGCAGCCGTGACGAAAGGGCCCGGCGCTGACGAGGGCCGCTTTTCCGGTATATTTCGCGAGGTCGCCTCGCAGTCGGAGAGTGAGCGCATCTCGCTCGGCGCGCTTCTGGAAGGGCTTGGCCACCGCTCCTTCGGAATGCTGCTTCTGGTGCTTGCAGTTCCGGCGTGGATACCAGTGCTGCCGCCGGGGGGATCGTCCATCTTCGGCCTCGCCATCCTGATCCTCTCGGTCCAGCTTCTCCTCGGCCGTCCGCGCCCCTGGCTGCCAGACCGCCTGCTGCGCCGCAGTTTCCGGCGTACCGCCTTCGAGACGCTTGCCGTGCGCGCCGATCCCTATCTGCGCTGGATCGAGCGTTACAGCCGCCCCCGCCAACTCTGGACCTTCGAGAAAATACCTTCGAGAGTCACGGCGGCTTTTGCGGTCCTGCTGAGCCTTGCCCTCTGCGTTCCGCTGCCGATGACGAATTCCGGTCCGGCAGCTTCCCTTGCCGTCATGGCCCTGGGCTTGATCGAGCGAGACGGACTGCTGGTCCAGGCGGGAATCGTGCTGGGTGTCCTCTCGATTGCGGTCATGGCCGCCTTCTGGGGTGGAGCTTATCTCGGGCTGCGCTGGCTGCTCGGCGGGTAGCGACACCCGTTCACTCAGCCGCGCGGTCTACCTCCCGCTCCTCACCCGCCAGATCGTTGAGGATCGGGCAGTCCGGCCGCTCGTCGCCGTGGCATCGGTGAAACAGGTCTTCCAGCGTAGCGCGCATCTCCTTCAACTCCCCCATCCGTTTGTCGATCTCGCTTAGGTGCACTCGGGCGACCGCCTTTACATCGGCGCTGTTGCGCCCGCGATCCTGCCATAGCGCCAGCAACTCGCCGACCTGCTTCACCGAAAATCCCAGGTTGCGGGAGCGCTGGATGAATTGAAGCGTCTTGAGGTCGCGCCCGTTATAGATCCGGTACCCGCCAGCGGTCCGCTCGGCGGGTTGGATCAGCCCGATACTCTCATAATACCGGATCGTCTTGGCCGGGACACCCGAGCGCTGAGCGACTTCGCCGATGTTCATGGTGCCGATACCTCCTTCGCCAGCTTCGTTTCCCGTTTCGAGCGCCACTGAAGCAACAGCGAGTTCGTCGCGACGGACACGGACGAAAGCGCCATCGCCGCCCCTGCCACCATCGGGCTCAGAAGTCCGAGCGCTGCAAGCGGCAACGCCGCAGTGTTGTAGATAAACGCCCAAAACAGGTTCTGCATGATCTTGCTGTAGGTTCTGCGGCTGAGATAAATCGCCTCCGGCACCAGACCCGGATCGCCACGCATCAAGGCGACACCGGCGGACTTCATCGCGACATCGGTACCGCCGCCCATCGCCATGCCGACATCCGCGGCGGCCAGTGCCGGAGCATCGTTGATACCGTCGCCGACCATCGCCACGACCGCCCCTTCCTTGCGCAGGCGGCGGACTTCCGCTTCCTTGTCTTCCGGCAGCACCTCCGCAATCACGCGGTCGATACCGACCTGACGCGCCACCGCCTGAGCGGCGCGCTCGTTGTCGCCGGTCAGCAGAACAGAGGTGACACCCATTGCCCGAAGCCGTTCAACGGCCGCTTTCGCACCCGGCTTCAAGGCGTCGCCAAGGCCGATGGCGGCGAGAAGCTTCGGTTCGTCGCCAATCTCCGCCACCCAAACCACGGACCAGCCTTCGTCGGCGTAACGCCGGGACGTCTCTTCCCCGGCGTCGAGGGGAACGCCTTGCGCTTCCATCATGCGGCGATTGCCGAGCACCATCCGCCGCCCCTCCACCGTGGCGAGCACGCCATGCCCGGAGACATTGCGGAAATCCAGCGGCGTGGCCAGCACCGCCCCTGCGGCCTCCGCCCGCGCCACGACAGCGGCGGCAAGCGGATGGCCGCTGCCTTGCTGCACCGAGGCGGCCAACCGCAGGACCGTGGCCTCGTCCTCATCGAAGACCGTCAGGTTGCGCACCTCCGGCTTGCCCTCGGTCAAGGTGCCGGTCTTGTCGAACACCACCGTGGTTACGTCGCGCGAACGCTCCAGCGCCACCGCATCCTTGATCAGCACGCCGCGCCGGGCGGCCATGCCGGTTCCCACCATGATCGCCGTCGGCGTGGCAAGGCCCAGCGCGCAGGGGCACGCGATCACCAGCACCGCCACGGCGTTCAGGATCGCGATCTCGACCGGCGCGCCCACCGCTAGCCAAGCCAGCGAGGTCGCCAGCGCAAACAGCACGACCGCCGGAACGAAAACTCCCGAGATGCGATCCACCAGGCGCTGCACCGGCGGTTTCGAGGCTTGCGCCGCGCGCACCAACTCGATGATGCGGGACAGGGTGGACTTTTCACCGACCGCCGTGGCCTGTAGTCGCAGCAGCCCATCGCCGTTGATCGCACCGCCGACAACCGCGTCGCCCGGTGCCTTGTCCACCGGCAGGCTTTCCCCGGTCACAAGGCTCTCATCCGCCTGACTTTCGCCGGAGATCACGGTGCCGTCCACCGGCAGGCGCTCGCCGGGCCGCACGACGACGATGTCGCCCTCCCGCACTTGCGAGAGCGCCACTTCGACGGGATGGCCGTCGCGTTCGACGCGCGCCGTGTCGGGACGCAGCTTGGCCAGCGCCCGCACCGCCGCGCCCGCTCGCTGCGTCGCCCGGTGTTCCATGATCCGGCCCAGCAGAACCAGCGTCAGAATGGCCGCCGAAGCCTCGTAGTACATCCCGGACGCACCGTCCCAAACGAACATCGCAGAGCCCGCCAGCACGGTATTGTAAACGCTAAGGCCGAAAGCGGCGGTGGTGCCCAGCGCGACGAGCGTGTCCATGTTGCCGCGCAGGCGTTTCATCGCCGGCCAGGCAGCCTTATAAAAGCGCCAGCCAACGAACGCCTGCACCGGAGCCGCCAACGCAAACTGCAAGGCGGGCGGGAAGTGCCCGTCGACCCCGACCAGAGGGAACAGCATCTGCGCCACCAGCGGAACCGTCAGCGCGGCCGCCATGACGAAGAGCATCCACTCGCGGCGGCTGATCCGCCACTCCTCGGCAAGCCGGGACGCTTCGTCCTCGCTCCCGTCCCGCGGCTTGGCCTCATAACCGGCCTTCTTGACGGCCTCGGCCAAAGCTTCCGCTGAAACCGGCCGCGCCAACTCGACCCGCGCGGAGCGGTCGGCCAGATTGACGGAAGCGCTCTTCACACCGGAAACGCCGCCAAGCGCCTTTTCCACCGTCGCAACACAGGAAGCGCAGGTCATGCCGCCGATGCTCAGGTCGAGCGTGCCCGCAGCGCCGCCCGGTTCACTTTCCCGCTCGACCCGAGGCTCCCGCAGCGCTTCCGGAACCGCCTCTGCCGTGCTGCGGCCAGGGTCGACGAGGCTATAACCGGCCCCGGCCACCGCCGATTCGAACTCAGCGCGTGGCGGCACGGAACCGGAGACATCGACCTCCGCCACGCCGGTTCCGGACTCCACACGGGCGCTTATCACGCTGGAGATCGACTCCAAAGCTCGACCGACCCTGCCCGCGCATCCACCGCAGTGCATACCCTGCACATGCAGCCGTATCGTGGAGGTCGCTTCGCCCGTATGCCGCGCTTGCGCCGCTTGCGTGGAAGACATTGATTCAACGCCTCTGGTTTCGGTGTACAGGGTATGAATTGGGCTTCCAGTCACTGGAAGGTCAAGGGGCGATCTTGGACGTGCCGCTTGCTTCCGTTCCCGAAAGCTCCCTGCTATAAGGGACGCCAACGCCGTCGAACCATCGTCTACTCGGCATACGCCAACCCGAATCACCGCCAGGAGCGGCCGGCAAGACCCCATGTTTCTGTTGATCGATAACTACGACAGTTTCGTCTACAACCTTTACCACTACCTCGGGGAACTCGGGGTGGAGGTGGACGTGCGGCGCAACGACGCCATTACCGTGGCCGAGGCTATCGCGCTGCGTCCCCAGGGCATCGTGATTTCGCCCGGCCCCTGCGATCCCGACCGGGCCGGTATCTGCCTGGACCTGGTACGCGCCGCCGCCGCGGAAATCCCGATGCTCGGCGTTTGCCTAGGTCATCAGACCATCGGGCAGGTCTTCGGCGGCCATGTGGTGCGCGCGCCCACGCCAATGCACGGAAAGGTCAGCACGATCACCCATCGCTCCGGCGGGGTGTTCGCGGATTTGCCCTCGCCGCTCTCGGCCACGCGCTACCACTCGCTCACCGTGGACCGCGAGGGCTTCCCGGAGGACGTGCTGGAGATCACCGCCGAAACCGATGACGGCGTCATCATGGGCTTGCAGCATCGCACGCTGCCGATCCACGGCGTGCAGTTCCATCCGGAAAGCATCGCATCGGAGCACGGTCACAAGCTGCTGCGCAACTTCCTGCGCATCGCCGGACACAACGCCTGACCCGACCGGAACCGGGAAGCGGCCGCAAAACAGGAGTCAATCAACCGACCATGAACGGCGATATGACCGATCTGAAGGCCCTGATCGGCCGCGTGGCCGATGGCGCGCCCTTGAGCGCCGCCGAGGCGCAGCAGGCCTTCGAGATCATGATGACCGGCAATGCCACGCCTGCCCAGATGGGCGGCTTCTTGATGGCGCTGCGCGTGCGTGGCGAGAGCGTGGAGGAGATCACCGGGGCGGCGCGGGCCATGCGGGGCAAGATGAGCCCGATAGAGGGCCCTGCGGACTCTCTCGACACTTGCGGCACCGGCGGCGACGGCACCGGCACCTACAACGTCTCGACCGCCGCCGCCTTCGTGGTCGCGGGCTGCGGCGTTCCGGTGGCCAAGCACGGCAACCGTGCGCAGTCCTCGAAGACCGGGGCCGCCGACGTGCTCAAGGCGCTCGGCGTGGACCTCGAGGCCGACATGAGCTTGGTGAAACGCGCGCTTTGGGAAGCCGGTACCTGTTTCCTTCTCGCGCCGCGTCATCATAGCGCCATGCGCCACGTCGGGCCGACGCGCGTGGAGCTTGGCAC
>SKZV01000141.1 GCA_007127165.1 Rhodovibrio sp.
CTCGTCCGAGTTCCGGCATGCCTCGGTGACCAGCGCGAACATCTCGGTGTTTTGCCGGGCAATGTGCTGGAGCGGCTCGTGGTACTCGGGGAAGTGGAAGCCTTCGCTGTAGAGGCGGCCGACCTCGAACACGTTCTTGCAGTAATCGCCGATGCGTTCGGCATCCTTGGCCACGCTCATCAGCGCCAGGCAGATTCCGACGTCGTGGCCGGGATTGACCGTCAGGTGCCGCATGACCTTGCGCCGGATCGAGCGTTCCAGATCGTTGATGGCGGCGTCGTGATCATAGATGGGGTCGCGGACTTCCTCCGCCTTCACCCTGCCGTGGATGACGTCGTTTGCCCGCTCGAACATCCAGGCGGCGCGCTCAAGCATCTCCGTCAGGTCGTCGAATGCCCGCTTGACCGTGCTTTCCGAGGTGAGTGCCGTGAATAACTGCCGGAACATGTCAGCCTCCTGCCGCGCAACGCTGCTTCAATCAAACCTCAGGATAAACTCGGTGAGGGCAATTCCCAGCACCGGAATCACAAGAAACACCACGAACAAGAACAAGAATGCATAGCGCGCCGTCTGAGCGGCCAGGTCCGCGTACCAGTTGGCGATCGCCATGGGAATGCGTCGTAACGGATACCAAATCGCGGTTCCAGCCAAATTGAACAAGACATGAACGAACGCCACCGTGAGCGCCGCCGCGACGGGATTTGCCGTGGCAGCGAGCACGCTGGTGACGGTCGTACCCAGGTTGGAGCCCATCATGAAGGGCAGCAAGCGGCGCATCGGCACGACTCCCGCCCCGGCAAGCGGGACCATCAGGCTCGTGGTGATCGTGCTGGACTGGACCATCACCGTCGACACCGCGCCGACGCCGTAGGAACTCAGGTCATTGCGGAAGAAGTAGGTGCGGAACAGCCCGTCCATGTTCCGCAGCAGCGCGCCTTGCAGGTTCCGGACCATGAGCAGCAGCGCGGCGAACATCAGGGCGAGGCCCAACGCGGCGAGGAGCAGGCCATGGGCAATGGCCGTAGGCATGATCGCCCCGGCCAGCCAGTCGGCGCTGTCCACCAATGGCGCGGTGATGACCTTAATGGGGCTGTCCGGGCGCGCCACCTCCTCCATCCCGATCGCATCGCTGAGCCATGCGGCGGTGCGGGTCAGAACCCCCCGGCCTTGCTCGTCCAGGGCTCCGCTCGCCCACTCCAACGGAAACAGCACGGCCACCGTCAACAGGTTGAACAGGTCGTGCAGCAGCGCGGCGGTGAAGGAGCGCCGAAAGTGGGCCCGAATGCGCAAGTTCGCGAGCGCCACCATAACCGCAGTCACGGAGGTGCCGATGTTGGCGCCCATGATGGCGAAAATCGCCGTGCCGAGCGTCATCTCGCCGGTCGCGACCAACGTCACGATCAGCGCCGTCGTGAAGGAGGAACTCTGCACGACCGCCGTCACCAAGACGCCGCCCATCAAGGCGACGAACGGGTTTTCGCCATAGGCAAACGCGCGCAGCAAAAAGTCGCTTTCCTCGCCGAACAAGCCAAGTCCGCTGCCGATGATATTCAGCGCCGCCAAGAACAGGTAGAGGCATAAGGCGGCGTAGATGCCCCGCAGCCACGCCGGGGTTTCCTGGCGTGGCTGGCGGCTGAGTGCGCTGTCGGCGGTCGGCACGGAGGGACTGTCAGGGGCCACGGGCAGGGACTTGTGTTGGGCCATCGCCGCCGCTCGGGGCGTTTTCGCCCGGCGTCCTCACGCCTCCTCGGGCGAGATCAGGCCGGTGGCTCGAGGGTCGATAAAACGCCAGGTTTCGCGGCGAACCGGCTCGAACCCCATGCGCTGGTAGAGCGTCAGCGCCTTGGGATGGTCGAGCGTGTTGGTGTGCACGGTCAGCTTGTCCGGTCCGTAAGACCAGGCGGTGTGGATCATCGACCCCAGGAGATAAGGCCCAAAGGCTTGCCCGATGTACTCGGGAATCAGGCCGAAATACGAGAGGTCGATCTCCGGCTCCCGCCGCCGATCCAACTCGCCGAAGCCCGCAGGGGAGCCATTGACGTAAAGCACGGAAACCTCGATGCGGCTGTCGTGGATGATCCGGCTCAACGCCTGATCGTCGAGCGCGCGCCGTTCCCACCATAGCCAGGGGCCGCCGACGGTGTTGTAGAGGTAGCGGTAGAAGCCGAGCGTCGGCCGGTCGGCGCGCATCAACGCCACCTGCCGCCCGACCGGCGGGTGCGGCGGCGGCTCCGTCGGGCGCGCGGTCATCTCCAGGTGGGTGATCGTCGCTTCCAGCATTCCGTCATGATCGGGTTGCACGCCGCTGTCCGGGTGTACGGGCGTACGTTCGAGCCAGCGGGATACGACACTCACGGCTCCCGTCTCATAGCCCAGCGCCTTGTAAAAGCCTGAGGCCTTGCGGTGCTCGGAGCGGACCATCGCGTTGACCCTCTGCAGCCGCCGCTCCGACAGCCATAGCTCGGCCGCGCGCACCATCTGACGGCCGTAGCCCCGCTCCCGGCACCCGGGATGCACGGCGAGGTAATACAGCCATCCCCGGCGGCCATCGTGCCCGACGGCGATGCTGGCAACCGGCTGCTTGTCCAGAAAACCCACCAAGATCTCCGCGTTTTCCGCAGACAACAGCTGGTCGAAGTCCTGGACCGGATCGTTCCACCACCGGACAAGACCCGAGATATCCCAGAGCGCGGTCACGCCATCCTTCTGCTCCGGGCTCGCCCGGCGTACGGCAAGATCGACCGAGCTATCCTCATCCTGCATCGCATCCTCGCATGTTCGGCATTCCCTCGATCAAGTCGTCTCGTCGCCCTCGCGGGTGGGGCCCGTCTCCACAGGCAGGTCGTCAGGCTTTCCCCACTCGGCCCAGGACCCATCGTAGAGCGCCACGTCACGGTAACCCGCAAGGTGCAAACCGAGTGACAGCACCGCCGCCGTAATCCCGGAACCGCAGGTGGTCACAACCGGCTTTCCAGACTCGACCCCCGCTTCGCGAAACGTCTCCCGCAAGTGCTCCGGCGGCCGCATAGTCCCGCTTTCCGGGTCGATGAGATCCGTGAAGGGGAGGTTGATGCTGCTCGGGATATGGCCCTTTCGCAGTCCAGGCCGCGGCTCGTCAACCTCTCCTTCAAAGCGCCCCCGCGGACGCGCGTCGAGCACGCGCTCGCGCCCCTTCTCCATGTTCCGGCGCATCTGCTCCAGGTCGCGGACCATGAAGTTGTCGAAACGGGCGGTGAAGTGGCGCTCTCCCTTGGGATGGGCGGGGCCTTCCTCCAGGGATCGTCCCTCGGCGCGCCACTTCGGCAACCCGCCGTCGAGCACGGCGACGTCGCGATGGCCGAACACCTGGAACATCCACCACACGCGCGGGGCGCTCCAGACGCCCTTCTGGTCGTAGACCACAATGCGGCAGCCATCGCCCAGCCCCAGCTTTCGAACCTTCGAGGCGAATTTCTCCGGCGGCGGCAGCATATGCGGCAGGTCGCTCGTGCTGTCGCAGATGTCGTCGATGTCGAAGAAGACCGCTCCGGGGATGTGCGCGGCCTTGAACTCGGCGAGAGGGTCCTTGTCTTCCGTCGGCAGGTAGTATGAGGCATCGACCACGCGGACATCCGGCGCCTGCAAATGGTCGGCAAGCCATTGCGTGGAAACGAGGGCATCGAGATGGTCGCGGGCCATGGCGCGGTTCCGTTCCTCTGCGGGGGTGGGGGATGTCGTGACTTTGCGGTGCTAGTTGTCCAGATGCACGTTGATACGGCGGTTCTGTCGGCCTTTGTTCTCAACCTTGCCGATGCGCAGGCCGCCGATTTCGGCAGTGCTGCGGACGTGCGTACCGCCACAGGGCTGCAGGTCCACACCGGCGATCTCCACCATCCGCACGCGCCCGGCGCCGTTCGGCGGTTTTACCGACACGGTGCGCACCAATTCCGGCGTCTGTGCAAGCTCCTCTTCGCTGATCCAGCGCGTACGCACGGCATGATCGGCGGCGACGATCGCGTTCAAGGAAGCCTGCAGGGCCTCCTTGTCGATCTGGTCCCCGGCAATGTTGAAATCCAGACGGCTCTTGCCGTCGCCGATCTGGCCGCCGGTGACATCGCCCGGAACCAGACTGCACAGCAGATGCAGCGCGGTGTGCATCCGCATCAGCCGATGGCGGCGCTCCCAGTCCAGAACGGCTCGGACTTCTGCGCCGACAGCCGGCAAGGCCGCGCCCTCCGCGGGAAGGTGGGTCACGTCGTCGTGGCGCTCGCCCTTGTGGGTATCGGCAATCGTCGTTTCCCCGCCGTTCCACAGAAGGCGGCCGGCGTCTCCCGGCTGGCCGCCGCCCATGGGATAGAACACCGTGCGGTCGAGGCGGACCCCGCCGGGATCTGCGGAGAGCACCGTGGCGCTACACTCGCGAAGATAGGAATCGTCTCGGAAGATCAGCTCCATGATCGCTCTCCGTCTTTTTCTCTACCGCTCCAGCCAAGGGGGCGTCGGCAGGCCCTTTTCGCGGAGAAAGGCAGGGTTGTAGAGCTTGCTGGCGTAGCGATTGCCCCAGTCGCAGAGGATCGTCACGATCGTGTGCCCCGGTCCCATGTCCTTCGCCATGCGAATCGCGCCCGCGACGTTGACACCACTGGAGGGACCCATCATCAGCCCTTCCTGTTCCAGCAGGTCGAAGGTCACGGGAAGGCTCTCCTCGTCGGTGATCTGGTAGGGGTGATCCACCTCCAGTCCTTCGAGATTGCCGGTCACTCGGCCCTGGCCGATCCCCTCGGTGATCGAGCTGCCCTCGGCCTTCAATTCACCGGTCGTGTAATAGCTGTAGAGCGCCGCGCCGGGTGGGTCGGCAAGGCCGATCTTGACGTTCGCGTTCTTCTCTCTCAGCGCCATCGCCACACCGGCCAAGGTTCCGCCGGTCCCAACGGCGCAGATGAAACCGTCGACCTTGCCCTCCGTCTGATCCCAGATCTCGGGGCCGGTCGTTTCGTAGTGGCCGCGCCGATTTGCCTGGTTGTCGAACTGCCGGGCCCAGATGGCGCCGTTCGGCTCGCTTTTCGCCAGTTCTTCCGCCAGCCGCCCGGACACATGGACGTAGTTGTTCGGGTCCTTGTACGGAACCGCCGGGACCTCCTTCAACTCCGCGCCGCAGGCCCGCAGCATGTCCTTCTTTTCATCGCTCTGGGTTTCCGGGATCACGATCACGGTGCGATAGCCGCGCGCATTCCCGACCAGCGCCAGGCCGATGCCGGTGTTGCCCGCCGTGCCCTCGACGATGACACCGCCGGGCCGCAACACGCCGCGCTCCTCCGCGTCCTTGACGATGGCCCAGGCGGCGCGGTCCTTGACCGAGCCTCCGGGATTGAGAAACTCCGCCTTGCCGAGGATGTCGCAGCCGGTCGCTTCCGAGACGCGGCGCAGGCGGATCAGGGGGGTGTTGCCGATGGTTCCGACAAAACCGTCACGGACGTGCATGGCGGCCCTTTATTCTTTCTGCTGTTCATATGGCAATCGAGGCTGTGAGACTAGACGGCGGCGCGCCCGCAGACAAGCGGTCGATGGCGCTTTCAGCCGTTGTGGGCTTCCCGCTGCAACCGCTCCCGGTTCAACGCCAGCCATTGTATCCCGATGATCGCCGGGGCGTTGTCGATGCGGCCGTCCCCGATGCGCGTCATGGCTTCGGAGAAGGGGAGGGTCTCCACCTTGATGTCCTCGTTCTCCGCGTCCAGGCCGTGAATGCCGCCCGCGCCCTCGCTGTCCACGATCCCGCAGTAGAGCCACATCGTCTCGCTGGTTCCGCCCGGACTCACGAGATAGTGATAGAGCGGAATCAGTGTCTTCAGGCGGCAACCCGATTCCTCCTCGGTCTCGCGGTAGGCAACCTCCTCCGGGGCCTCGCCTTCCTCGATGATTCCCGCGACGATTTCGGTTTGCCAGCCCGGCTTGCCGCCCGCGAGCGCCGCGATGCGGAACTGGTTGAGCAGGACCAGGCGATCGCGCGGCGGGTCGTAAAGAATCACCGCGACCACATGGCCGCGCTCGAAAACCTCGCGCGTCATCGTGCCGGTCCATCCGCCGTCGTGCTTGCGGTGGCGCAGCCGGTATCGGTCCATCCGGAAGTAGCCCTGGTAGACCACTTCGCTCTCCAGAATCTCCGCTGTGTCGTCGACCTCGGCGTTCGTCAGGGGGCGTTTGATGGAGGTCGGGCGATCCGTCGGCATGGGCGGCTCCCTCGGTTGCTGTCAAGGCAAGGCGGAAACTGCTATTGGTTTCAGGATAGGGCGCGGGTTCGCGGCTGTCGACGCTTGAGCGGCGCGGCCGACTGCGCTTCACTTTCCTCGACGGGCTGCGTCCTGGCGACAGAAGACATCACGAAGGAGGCCGCGCATGAGCACGACCAGCGAGAAGATCCGCTTTCCGGGCAGCCAGGGGCACGAACTGGCCGCGCGACTCGAACGGCCGGAGAGTGCGCCGCTGGCCTACGCGCTGTTCGCCCACTGTTTTACCTGTGGCAAGGACGTCTTCGCGGCGCAGCGCATCGCTCAGGCGCTGGCCTCGCAGGGTATCGCGGTGCTGCGCTTCGACTTTACCGGCCTTGGACACAGCGAAGGGGAATTCGCCAACACCGATTTTTCATCGAACGTGGAGGATCTCGTCGCGGCGGCGGACTACCTGCGGACCAACCATAAGGCGCCGCAACTTCTGATCGGGCACAGCCTCGGCGGCGCGGCGGTGATCGCCGCGGCGGGAGAGGTCGCGGAAGCCAAGGCGGTCGCCACGATCGGCGCGCCCGCGGACCCTGGCCATCTCTCCCACCTCTTCTCCGAAAGCGCGAGCGAGATCGAGGAGAAGGGGGAGGCGCAGGTGAACCTCGCTGGACGGACCTTCCGCATCCGCCGCGAGTTCCTGGAGGACATTGCCGAACAGACGCTGGAGGAAAAGCTCCGCAATCTGCGCAAGGCGCTGATGGTGTTCCACGCGCCGCGCGACGAGGTCGTGGGGATCGACAATGCCTCGTCGATCTTTATCAACGCGAAGCATCCGAAGAGCTTCGTGTCGCTGGACGACGCCGACCACCTCCTCACGCGCCGGGCCGATGCAAGTTATGTCGCGCAGGTGCTGGCCGCCTGGGCCGGGCGCTACCTCGACCTGGAGGCGGCGAAGGAGAGCGCGCAACGGAGCTGGCCCGAACCGGTCGAGGGCGGCGTGGTCGTGCAGGAAACCACTCAAGGGCGCTTCACGAACGCGGTCACGGCAGGCAACCATCGCCTGATGGCGGACGAGCCGAAAAGCTCCGGCGGCCTGGATACCGGCCCGTCTCCCTACGATTATCTTCTGGCCGGGCTGGGGGCTTGCAGCGCCATGACGTTGCGGCTCTACGCCGAGCATAAGAAGTTGCCGCTGGAGGGCGTGCGGGTCGAGCTGTCGCATCGCCGAGTCCACGCGAACGACTGCGCGGAGTGCGAAACCAAAGAGGGCAGGCTCGAGGTGATTGACCGCAGCCTTTCCATTTCCGGCGACCTAAGCGAGGAGCAGCGCAACCGTTTGGTGCAGATCGCCGACAAGTGCCCGGTCCACCGCACGCTGGCCGGCGCCGTGGAAATTCATACCCAGTTGGCGGATTCAACCGAAGACTGAGGCGCCACACCCTTTTGGTGTCGCCTGCGGAACACTCTCTGTCGGATTGATCAAACTCGCTGGTGGCGCGAAAGGGTAAGGTTTGTTACTATCGTATAGCCATCATAACGCGATAATTAGGGGCATATACGAACAAGGACTGAATGTACGAACAGGGACTGACAACGACAAAAACCGTGGTTGCCCGGTCTTCACCGACCGGGCGCCGTCGATAGGTAAAGCTGGAAGACGGCTGTTCCCCAGCAAATGGGGTCTTCCGTCTTCACGCCACGGAGCGAGGCCGGGCTGCTGGGAGTCGCAACGAAAGTTACCCGATTCGAAATCGGAAAGACATGCCGCCTCCGGGAGGCTGTCGCCGCAAGAGCTTCTGCTCGGGCGGACGGGTTCTTGCGTTTATATCCTAACTCCCGCGCTTACCCGCCACACCTTGGCGGAGTCCCGCCACAACAGTTTGAAGCGCAGGGAGACGACGAATGAACAAGCGCCTGGAAAATATCCTCAAGAAGCCGAACGGATTTCACCATCACAGCTACGTGCCCGAGGTCGCCAACAAATTCGTCAAGGGTGAAGTCGATCGGCGCGAGTTTCTGCGCACCGCGACACTGCTCGGCGTGTCGCTGCCGGCGGCTTATTCCTTTATCGGCCATGTGACCGGTAAAAGCGCGTTCCCAAAGGCGCGGGCGGCTGGCAAGCGTGGCGGCACCTTCCGCATGGCGATGGAAGTGCAGGAGATCGGCGATCCGGCCACCTATGACTGGACGCAGAAGTCCAACGTCGCGCGTTGGATGGTCGAGTACCTGACCCGGACCGGTTCCGACAATGTGACCGTCCCTTATCTCGCCAGGGGCTGGGAAGCCTCGGACGACCTGAAGACCTGGACGCTGCATTTGCAGGAAGGCGTGAAGTGGTCGAACGGCGACGATTTCAACGCCGACGACGTGGTGCACAACTTCACCCGCTGGCTCGACCCCGCCGTGGGCTCCTCGAACCTCAGCCTGTTCAGCGCGATGACCGACGAGGTCGAGGTGACTCGGAACGGCGAGAAGCGCATGGAAACCCGGATGCGGGAAGGCGCGGTGGAGAAGATCGACGACCACACGGTGCGCCTGCACATGAAGAGCGCGCAGCTGGCGGTGCCGGAGAACCTCTACAACTATCCCGCCGCGATCGTTCATCGCCGCTTCGACGAGGAGGGCGGCAACCTCGCTAACAACCCGGTCGGGACCGGCCCCTATTCGCTGGAGCGTTTCAGCGTCGGCGGCGACGCCATGCTGCGCCGGCGCGAGGGCTATTGGGGCGAGGAGCCTTTGCTGGACGCCATCCACTACATCGATACCGGTTCCGATCGCTCCGCGATGATGGCGGCGATCGCCTCGAGCCAGGTGGACGCGATCTACGAGGTCGACGTCACCCAGGTCGATACGCTGGAGAGCATTCCGGGCGTTGTGCTGCATTCCGGATTGACCGCGCAGACGGCTGTATGCCGCATGCAGGTGGACAAGGCTCCCTTCGATGACGTGCGCGTGCGCGAAGCGATCACGGCGTCGATCGACAACCAACAGATCCTGGACCTCGGCTATCGCGGGCTGGGGACGGCTGCGGAAAACCACCACGTCGGACCGATGCATCCGGAATACGCCGAATTGCCGCGACTCAAGCAGGACCACGACAAGGCGAAGCGGCTGCTGGCCGAAGCGGGCTATCCCGACGGTCTCACGATTTCAATCGACGTTGGCCAGACCCAGGGGCCGTGGGAACTTGCCACCGTCCAGGCGATGCGCGAGCAGTTGGCGCCCTCCGGGATCACCCTGGACATCAACACCATGCCGGCGGCGCAATACTGGGATATCTGGACCACCACACCGTTCGGCCTCACGGCCTGGACGCACCGTCCGCTGGGCGTCATGGTTCTCAATTTGGCCTATCGTAAAGGGCAGAGCTGGAACGAGAGCAACTACGACAATCCAGAGTTCGAAAAGGCGCTGGATGAGGCAAACGGTCTTCTCGATGCGGATGAGCGCCGCAAAAAGATGGAGTCGGTGCAGACCATCCTGCAAGATGATCACGTCATGGTGCAGAGTTTCTGGCGCGACAACTTCGTGGCGACGCGCGACTACGTGAAGGACTATTCGGTTCACCCGACGCAATACCACCAGTTCGAAAAGGTGTGGCTGGATAAGTAGGCTAAGAAGCGGAAATCCTGCGGCCGGCCCGATTTGTGCCGGCCGCGGGGCTTCCATCTGCGGGGCTTAGACGGGGCAAGCGCAGCCTTCGGGAGAGGATCTGAGAGCATGCTCATCTTTATCACACGCAGGATCGGGACGATGGCGCTGACCATGCTGGTGGTCTCGCTGCTGTTGTTTCTCCTGTTGGAGCTTAATCCGGGGAGCGTGGCGACGAAGGTCCTGGGGCCCTATTCCACCGAGGAGCAGCGCCGCATCTGGCTGGAGGCGCACGGCTATTTCGATCCGCTCTATGAACGCTACTTCCGATGGCTTACCGATTTCATCCGGGGCGATTTCGGGGAATCGACGCGCTTCAAGGTCCCGGTCGGGGACATCCTCTGGCCGCGTCTGGGTAATACGGCCATTCTCGGGCTCGCCGTCATGGCGGTTGTGGTGCCGCTTTCGCTGACTCTGGGCGTGCTGGCCGGGATGAAGGAAGGCTCGTCGCTGGACCGCGGCATTTCGATCTCCTCGATTTTCTTCACCTCGATTCCCGAGTTCGCGAGCGCGGTCTTCCTCGCCTCGATCTTCGTGTTCTGGCTGGGGTGGCTGCCGGGGACCAGCGGGATGAGCGACGGCTTCGATCTGCGCCAGCTTGTGCTGCCGGTGATGGTGCTGGTCATCTATGCCTTCGGTTACACGGTCCGCATGACCCGCGCCTCGATGGCCGAGGTGATGATGACGAATTACATCCGCACGGCTGTGCTCAAGGGCTTGCCATGGCGTACGGTGATCACTAAGCACGCGCTTCGCAACGCGCTGATCGCGCCGTTCACCGTTTTGATGCTGCAGATCAACTGGCTGCTCTCCGGCGTGATCGTGGTGGAGTTTTTCTTCGCCTACAAAGGCTTCGGCGCGCTCTTGCTGGAAGCCTCGCTGAATCAGGACATCTTTTTGATCGAAGCCTGTGCGATGGTGGCAGTCTTCGTCGCCGTGGGGACGCAGTTCGTGGCCGATGTCGGCTACACCTACCTCAACCCCCGTATCCGCTTCAGCTAGGGAGGGCGCCTTAAGTGGCCGAGCAGACAGCAAGCGTCCCCAAGGCCCCCCCGCTTCCCGTCCGGATTTTCCGCGGGTTCGGGCTGCTGCGCGAGAGCGTGGTGGCGATGGTGGGCCTCGGGCTTATCGCGTTCTGGGTGGTGTTGGCGATCTTCGCGGATGTGATCGCACCCTATCCGCCAAACGCCAACTTCGCGCCGATGCAAGTGCCGTGGGCCACCGATGCGCAGGGGAACTTCTACCTCCTTGGGACCGACCATCTGGGCCGCGACATCTTCTCGCGGATCGTGTACGGCTCGCGCCGGGTGCTGTTGCTGGCCCCGTTGGCCACCCTTTGCGCCTATCTGGTGGGTGTTCCGATGGGGCTCGCGGCGGGCTATCTGCGCGGGCGCTGGGACGATGTTCTGTCCTTTGTCGCCAACGTCATTCTCAGCTTTCCGGTGCTTGTGCTCTACGTGCTGATCATTGCGACCGTGGGCGCGTCGGCGCTCAACATCCTGATCGCAATCATCTTCGCCAGCGGGCCGGGCATTATGCGTATCGTGCGCGGGCTGGCGCTTGAGTTGCGGAACCGCGAGTACATCGCCGCCGCGCAGACCAGGGGCGAGAGCGCGCTTTACATCATGTTCGTGGAGATGCTGCCGAACGCGCGCGGGCCGATCATCGTCGATGCCTGCCTGCGCGTCGGCTACGTGACGATCACCATCGGCGTGCTCGGGTTCCTTGGTCTCGGACTGCCGCCACCGGACCCTGACTGGGGCGGGATGATCAACGAGACGCGTCAGCTTGCAATGATGTTCCCGCACATGGCCGTCTTCCCCTGCATCGCGATCTCCTCGCTGGTGCTTGGGTTCAACCTGCTGGCCGACGGTTTCCGCGAAATCTCGCTGCGTGATTAGGAGGTCGCCCATGAGCGCCCAAACGACGACACGCCAAACGACGACCCAATCGAGGACTGGGAGCACGCTCGCCGACGCTGCGGAGAATGGCGAGGTTCCGGTACTTGAGTGCCGAAATCTCTGCATCTCCTACTTCACCCGTGCCGGTGAAATTCCGGCTGTGATCGACTTCAACATGAAGTTGTATCGCGGTGACAGCATCGGGCTCGTGGGGGAATCGGGTTGCGGCAAGTCCACGGTCGCCATGGGCATCATGCGCTACTTGGGCAGCAACGGCGGCATCGTCGGCGGGCAGATATTCTTCAACGGAAAGGATATGGCGGAACTTTCGAACGAAGAGTTGCGCCATATCCGCGGCTCCAAGATCGCAATGGTGTATCAGGAGCCGACAGCGGCGTTGAATCCGTCGCTGAAACTGGGCCGGCAGTTGATGGAAGTGCCCATCTTTCACGAGGGGGCGAGCGAAAAGCAGGCTTACGAGCGTGCCGTCCAGCTTCTGTCCGATGTGAACCTGCCCGATCCGGAGCGGGTGATGGCCGCCTATCCGCACCAGATCTCCGGCGGGCAGCAACAGCGCGTGGTCATTGCCATGGCGTTGCTGTCGAACCCGGAACTGTTGCTGCTGGACGAACCGACCACCGCGCTCGACGTCACGGTTGAAGCCGGAATTGTCGAACTGATCGGCCGGATCGCGAAGAAATACAACACTTCGCTGGTCTATATCTCCCACAACCTTGGCCTGATCCTCGAAACCTGCCAGCGCATCAACGTGATGTATTCAGGTGAAGCGGTTGAGACCGGAGAGGTGACGGACGTTTTCCGTCACATGCGCCACCCCTATACCAAGGGGCTTTTCGGCTGTATTCCGCTGCCCGGCGCTGACAAGAGAGAGCGGCCGCTGGTGCCGATCCGCGGCCAGCTTCCGCTGCCGCACGAGCGTCCGCCCGGCTGCAACTTCGGCCCGCGCTGCGACTTCTTCCAGGCGGGGCGTTGCGATGCAGAGAACATCGCAATGAGCGATGTCGATCCGGCGGCCGCGCACCGGGTGCGCTGCCTGCGTTGGAATGAAATCGACTGGCAGGCCTATCGGCCCGAAGGCGTTGCCACGGGCGCGAGCGAGGCGGGCGATCAGGTGCTCTCCGTCCAGGGGATGCGGAAGTACTATGAGCTGAAGGACAACTCGATCCTTGCGATGGTCAGGGGCAAGCGGGTCAAGTACGTCCGCGCCAATGAGCGTATCGACATCGACGCGCGCGAGGCCCAGACAGTTGCCATCGTCGGCGAATCGGGCTGCGGCAAGTCCACCTTCGCGAAGGTGATGCTGGGCCTGGAGACGGCGACGGAAGGAACCATCGAGTTCAACGGCGACCAACTCGCCGACAAGGCCGTCGAAAAGCGCTCGAAAAAGCAGCTCTCTTCGCTGCAAATGGTGTTCCAGAACCCCTTCGACACCTTGAACCCCAGCCACAGCGTCGGCGGGCAGATCGCACGGGTAATCCGCAAGTTCGGCGTGGAGAGCGACAAGA
>SKZV01000115.1 GCA_007127165.1 Rhodovibrio sp.
GGCGTCCAGGCGCTCCGGCAGGACGAAATCGACCTGCAAAGTGCCGCACTGCCAGTCGCGCCCGATGGCGTCGCGCAACACGAACTCCAGCTTCGGGCCATAGAACGCGCCCTCGCCGGGGTTCAGCGTATAGGGGAGTTTCGTGTTCTCCACCGCGTCCTTCAATGCCGCTTCGGCCTTGTCCCAGACCTCGTCCGCTCCGGCGCGCTTGTCGGGCCGGTCGGAATACTTGACGATCACATCCTCGAAGCCGAACGCCTTATAGACCTCCAGCAACAGGTCGCAGAAGCGCCGCGTCTCCGCGTTGATCTGTTCCTCGGTGCAGAAGATGTGCGCGTCGTCCTGCGTGAAGGAGCGCACCCGCATCAGCCCGTGCAACGCGCCCGAGGGCTCATAGCGATGGCAGGAGCCGAACTCCGCCATGCGATAGGGCAGATCGCGGTAACTGGTCGTGCCGTGCTTGTAGATCTGCACATGGCCGGGGCAGTTCATCGGCTTGATCGCCAGGGTGCGCTCGTCCTCGGTGCGCGCGGTGAACATATGGTCGTGGAACTTCTCCCAGTGGCCCGAGCGCTCCCATAGCGCGCGGTCGATCAATTGCGGCGTTTTCACCTCTTCATAGCCGCCCGCGTCCAGGCGTCGGCGGATATAGCGCTCGATCACTTGATAGAGGGTCCAGCCCTTGGGGTGCCAAAACACGCTGCCGACGGCTTCTTCCTGCTGATGGAACAGGTTGAGTTCGCGGCCCAAACGGCGGTGGTCGCGCTTCTCCGCCTCCTCCAGCATCGTGAGGTGCTGCTTGAGTTGCTTCTCGTTTTCCCAGGCGGTGCCGTAGATCCGCTGAAGCTGCTCGTTCGCCTGATCGCCGCGCCAGTACGCGCCTGAGACCTTCAACAGCTTGAAGGCGTGCCCCAGCTTCCCGGTGGAGGGCAGGTGCGGCCCCTTGCAAAGGTCGAGCCAGTCGCCTTGCCGGTAAATCCGGATCTCGGTGTCGCGCGGCAGCGTCTGGATATGCTCCGCCTTGTATTTTTCGCCCGCCTCGGAGAAGTAGTGGATCGCGTCGCTGCGGTCCCAGACTTCGCGCACGATCTGTTCGTCGCGCTCGACGATTTCGTGCATCCGCTTTTCGATCTTCTCCAGATCTTCGGGCGTGAACGGCGTCTTGCGCGCGAAATCGTAATAGAAGCCGGTGTCGGTCGGCGGGCCGAAGGTCACCTGCGTGTCGGGGTAGAGTTCCTGCGTCGCCTCCGCCATCGCGTGCGCCGCATCGTGGCGGATCAATTCAAGCGCGTCCGGGTGGCCGCGTGTGACGATTTCGACGGCCGCATCCTGTTCGATAGGCCTCGACAGATCGCGCAGCTCACCGTCGACCTTGACCGCCAGCGCATCCTTCGCCAGCCGCTTTCCAATCGACTCCGCGACCTCGAATCCGGTCGGCGGATGGTCGAAATCCCTTGCCGTTCCGTCGGGCAGGGTGATCGTCACCTTGTTTTCTACCTCGGCCACGCTGCTCAAAATCGAATCCTCCAGAAGACCGCTCGCGGCCTCTTCTCTCAATTTCGCCCACTCTACCCATGGGCGGTGTCAAGCTACCCGCCGTTACAACTCTGTCAAGGACCGCTGCGCCCCTGCCGTGTCGATTCGCGACATTTGCTCTGGTGTGCGGACCTGCGCGCCAAGCGCGGCAAGCTCGTCATAGACCGCCAGGGTGGACGCGCACATCCCCTCGCGGGTGAATTTACGAGCCTGCGCCCGCGCCGTTCTCGCCAGACGCTCGCGCGCTTGCGTATCCAGGTCGAGCGCCCAAGTCAGGCCCCGCGCAAGGTCCGCCGCGTCTCCGGGACGCACCAGACAAGCGGTTTCGCCGTCGAGCACCTGTTCCGGCACGCCGCCGTGATCGGCGGCAACCAGCGGGCGGCCCATGGCCTGCGCCTCGCTCGCCACGCGGCCGAAGGCTTCGGGATCGGTGGACGCGGACACGACGACGTCGCACAGCATGTAAGCGGCCGCTATGTCGTTGCAATCGCCGCCGAGAATCACTTTTCGCCCCAGTCCCAGATCGCCGATAAGTTTTTCCAGTTCTTCGCGATAGCCGCTGCGGCCCTGGTCGGAGCCCACCAGCACGCAGACGAAATCCCGCTCGCGCAGCCGCATCAAAGCCTCCACCAGGAGAGCCTGACCCTTCCAGCGCGTGAGGCGCCCCGGCAGCATGATCATCGGCACGCCGTCGGGCAGCCGCCAGCGCTGCGCCAGCTTCGCCAGACGGTCGGGGTGAATGCGCGAGGGGTCGAAGAGCGCCAGATCGGTACCGCGCGGGACGACGCGCACGCGCGCTGGATCGATCTCGTAATTCTCTTGCATGTGACGGGCGATGAAATGGGAGATCGCGATCACCAGATCGCCCTTGGTCATCACCGCGTTGTAGCGCCGCTTGAGCCCGCTGCGGAAATTATAGGTGCCGTGGAAGGTCGTGAGGAACCTCGCGCCGGTGCGCCGCGCCGCCAGCCAGGCGCTCCACGCCGGCGCGCGCGACCGGACGTGCACGATCTCCACCCCGCGCTCCCGGATCAGCGCTTCCAGCAACGCCGCGTTGCGCCAGAGGCTCCACGGGTCCTTGCGATGCAGCGGCAGGGTGACGTGCTCCGCCCCCGCACGCTCCACCTGATAGGTCAGCGGCCCGCCCGCCGACGCGACCAGGGAGGTATCTCCGCGCGCCGCCGCCGCCGCCGCCACGTCAACCGTGCCGCGTTCCACGCCGCCGGTCTCCAGGCGCGGCAGAACCTGCAAAACGACACGTCCGCGCCCTTCCGCCGTCGCATCCCCGGTGATATCGTTCGCCTGCATCGCAGCCCCTGCTCTGGCCCCGCCGCTTCGTCGAATCGGGGCGCTGGGTGAGGTGATAGCCGAAAAGTCCGGCGCCGTCGAACAGGCTTTCTCCCGGCTTTTGCCCGGGCGACCCGCCTGGCGCAACCTTTTGATGAGCCAACCTGTGGCAAAGCTTTTTGTTCCTGCAGCCAACACGAGCATGCCACGAAACGCGGACAAACGACCATGACCGATCCCGAAGGGCAGACCCCGCAATTTCTGGACGCTGAGCACGGAACGCGGATTGCCTACCACCGCCTCCAGGGGCATCTGCCTGGCATCGTGTTCCTGGGCGGCTTCGCCTCCGACATGACCGGGACCAAGGCGCTGGCGCTGGAAAATTTCGCCCGTCAGCACGAGCGCGCCTTCGTGCGGTTCGACTACCAAGGGCACGGCCAGTCTTCAGGCCGTTTCGAAGACGGAACGATTGGCCAGTGGACGCGCGACGCCATCGCCGTTCTCGATCATTTGACCACAGGGCCGCAAGTGCTGGTGGGTTCCTCCATGGGCGGATGGATCATGCTGCTGGCCGCGCTCGCGCGCAGCGGCCATGTCGCCGGGTTGCTGGGCATCGCCGCCGCGCCGGACTTCACCGAGGACCTGATGTGGGCGACCATGGGGGAAGAGCAGCGCCGCGCGGTGCGGGAGGACGGCGTCTATTACGAGCCCTCCTCCTATGGCGATCCGCTGCCGATTACCCGGCGGCTGATCGAGGAGGGGCGCAGTCATCTTTTGATGCGCGGACCGATCCCGCTGGCTTGCCCGATCCGGCTGATCCAGGGGATGGACGAC
>SKZV01000314.1 GCA_007127165.1 Rhodovibrio sp.
CCCGGGCTCGCTCGTTCTTGGCGAAGAGGCCGCCGCACGGGACACGGCGGTTCTGGAGTATCTGCAAGACGCGCGCGACGTGTGGGTTGTCGATCCCGTCGACGGCACCGGAAACTTCGCGGCCGGGCGCGCAGTCTTCGCGGTCATGGTGGCCCTGGTGCGGCGCGGTGAGACGCTGGCAGCATGGATCTATCTGCCGGTGACCGGGGAAATGGTCATGGCCGAGCACGGCAGCGGTGCGTGGCTCGGCGGAACCCGCTTGCGCAGCGCGGCGCCCGAAATTGAGGTTTCAGCCATGCGCGGCACGCTGCATTACAACCAGTTCGGCACCCGCCAGATCGCGCGACAGGTGGAAAAACGGCGGGGGCGGCTGGAAACGGTGAAGAGTCTTCGTTGCGCCGGGGCTGAATACGTACGTCTTGCGAAGGCGCAGGCTCACTTTTCGTTGTTCACGAAGCTCGCGCCGTGGGACCACGCGCCCGGCACCCTGATTTTCACCGAAGCAGGCGGGATCGCCCGTCTGTTGAACGGAGAATTCTACGCTCCCGGCACGGCGCGCGGGGACGGCCTCCTCCTTGCACCGGACGACGAAAGCTGGGCCCGGCTCTACCGCACGCTGTTCGGCGATGCGTGATCCCAGCCGGTTACTTGTTGAACTTGAAGGGATTGAAGGCCTGATCGACGGTCATCACCTCCAGGCGGTTGATGTTCACGTGCGGCGGCAGCGTCGTCGACCAGAAGATCGTTTCCGCCACGTCCTCGGGCCGTAACGGCCGTAGTCCCTGATAAGGCTTCTCGCCCATCTCGGCGTCGCCCTTGAACCGGACTTTCGAGAATTCCGTCTGCGCTAGTCCCGGCTCGATATCCGTCACGCGCACGTCGTAACCGAGAAGGTCCGCGCGGAGGTTCAAGGAGAACTGGTGCACGAAGGCCTTCGTCGCGCCATAGGCGTTTCCGCCCGGATACGGATAGCTGCCCGCGACCGAGCCGAGATTCACGATGTGGCCCCGGTTGCGGTCGCACATGCTCGGCAGGACCGCGCGCGTGCAGTACATCAGGCCCTTGATGTTGGTATCGACCATGGTTTCCCAGTCGTCGAGGTGCGCTGCTTGAGCCGGTTCCAGCCCCAGCGCCAGTCCGGCGTTGTTTACCAGAACATCGACCTCCGCGAATTCAGTGGGCAGGTTGGCAAAGGCGTCCTCGACGCCCTTCCGATCGCGCACGTCCAGCTTGATCGTGTGGACGCGCTCCGCCCCGAGAGACGCTTTCAGCTCCGCCAACCGGTCCTCGCGACGGCCGGTGACGATGATCTTGCTTCCTGCTTCGTGAAACCGCCGCGCGGTGGCCTCGCCCAGGCCCGCGGTCGCTCCGGTAATCAGCACCGTCAGGGTGCCGGGGTCGGTCTTGTCGGCATTGATGCTCATCGTGATCCCCGTGCCATTGATTGGTCTTTCGGCGTTTCTTGCTCTTCCCGTGTCGTCTTGTCCGGCAGAGACTGAAGATTCTTCGGCTGGCCGCCGCCCTTCTTTGCGGCCTGCCAGAGCGCCTCCAGTTCTTCCAAGCCGCAGTCCGTGGGCTCGCGATCTTCGGCGCGCAGGTGGGCTTCGATCGCCCGGAAGCGCCGCTCGAACTTCGCGTTGGTGTGGCGCAGCGCAGCTTCCGGATCGATGTCCAATTTGCGCGCAAGGTTGGCAACGGTAAATAGCAGGTCGCCGACCTCGTCCTGTAGGGCTTCGGCGGTGCCGTTATGATCCATCTCCGCGCGCAACTCCGCGATTTCTTCCTCGATCTTGGCGAAGACCGGCTCCACCTCCGGCCAGTCGAACCCCACCCTTCCTGCGCGTTTTTGTAACTTCACAGCGCGCAGCAGGGCAGGCAACGCGAGCGCGATACCGTCCAGCACGCCGGGCGCTCGGCCGCTTTCGCCAGCCTTGCGCGCTCGCTCCGCCGCCTTCTGCTGCTCCCAGTTCGCCGTTTGCGCCTCGGCGCTTTCCACCACGTCTTCTCCGAAAACGTGAGGATGGCGGCGAATCATCTTGTCGGCAACTTCACCGGCGACCGTATCGAAATCGAAGTGCTGTTCTTCCTCGGCCATGCGTGCGTGGTAAACGACCTGGAGCAAGAGGTCTCCAAGTTCGTCGCGCAGTTCCGCCATGTCCCCGTTGCGGATCGCTTCCGCGACCTCGTAAGCCTCTTCGATAGTATAGGGCGCGATGGTGTCGTAGGTCTGCTCGATATCCCACGGACAGCCGGTCTCGGGGTCGCGAAGCCGCGCCATCACCGCGAGGAGGCGCTGGATTCCCAATGCGTCGTTTGGAGCGTTTGACATGCCGAGAGCATACACGAGGCACGGACTTTGCTCCAAGTCGCAGCAAAGGGAAACCCGGCAGCTTCCTGGCCGATAGAAGCGGGCGTCCTGCGCGATAAAGGGCAATGCAGCAATAATAGTTAATTGATAATTATCAATAGATATAATAATAAATATCACTTTAGAATGTAAATGTTATGAAACAAGCCGCATCAAACACGTAGTAAAAGCCATGCACGGCCGCGAAAACTTATAGTCGATTGATTCATGTCAAAGGCATTGGCCCTTCGTCCTCCTATCAGAGTCACGAGACGACGCTTCTGCTCTCATCACGGCATGGCGGCAGCCTGTTTGCGGTGACTGAAGGGCAGGGATGACACCGGCAAAACGAGAGGCCAGCCAATGGCAACGGAACGGACAAAGCAAGTTTCCGTCCTAACCATGAACACCTTCGCGTTCACGATGTGCTTCATGGTCTGGACCATGTTCGGCGAGATCGGCGTGCCGATCCGCGAGGAACTGGGGTTAAACGAAACCCAGTTCGGCATCCTGACCTCGCTCCCGATCCTGACCGGCGCGCTGGTGCGCTTGCCGCTCGGGGCGTGGACCGACAGGTATGGCGGGCGGCCCGTCTTCTTCATTCTGATGCTCGTCGTCGTTCCGGCAGTCTGGCTGGTTCAGTTCGCCACGGAATACTGGCAACTGCTGGTTCTCGGCGCGCTGGTCGGATTGGCGGGCGGTTCCTTCTCTGTCGGCATCAGCTACACCGCTAAGTGGTTCCCGCGCGAACGCCAGGGCTTCGCCATGGGGATCTTCGGCGCGGGGAATGCCGGTGCGGCGGTGACGAAATACATCGCGCCGACGATCATCGTTGTGGTGAGTTGGCAGGCTGTCGCCAACGTCTATGCCGCGATGCTGGCAATCACCGCAATTTTGTTCTGGTTCTTCACCTATTCGAACCCTGAGCATAAGGCAAAAGAAAGCCTGAGCATTCGCGAGCAGCTTCGCGTCCTCAACGACCCCAAGATCTGGAAGTATTGCCAGTACTATTCCGTCGTCTTCGGTGGCTACGTCGGCGTGTCCCTCTATCTTACCCGATATTACATGATGGAATACGGGGTTGGGATTCAGCTTGCAGCTTTGATCGCCACGATCTTCGTGCTGCCGTCGGGCGTGATTCGTGCGTTCGGCGGTTGGCTGTCGGACCGTTTCGGCGCGCACACCGTCACTTGGTGGTGCATGTGGTCGAGCCTGATCGCCTTCTTCATCATGTCTTACCCGGAAACCGAATATTCGATCAGCACGGTCGAGGGCGGCACGATCGATTTCACCTTCGGGGTGCCGATCTGGCTGTTCACGCTCGCTCTTTTCGTCGTCGGGATCGCCTGGGGCTTCGGCAAGGCCTCGGTGTTCAAGTATCTCTCGGACGACTACGACAAAAACCTCGGCCTCGTCTCCGGCATTGTCGGGCTCGCCGGTGGGGTGGGTGGCTTTCTGCTGCCTCCGATGTTCGGGGCGCTGATCGACCTGACGGGCGTTTCCACCAGCATCTGGATGCTCTGCTTCGGCTTCACCCTCGTCTCGTTGATCTGGATGTGGTGGACCGAACGGCGTCAACCCCTTCTGACCCGTGAGGGCGAGCAACCGTTCCGCTCCCCTAAACCCCACGTCGCCGAATAGCGCGCAAGGAGAACACCATGGCGCAAGATACTGTGAAAAAAGGCAATAGCGGGGGCGCCTTCCCGAACCGGGACATCGAGCATTGGGACGTCGAGGACCCGGACTTCTGGGAGCGGGAAGGCAAGCGCATCGCCAACCGCAACCTTTGGATCTCCATCCCTTGCCTGCTGCTCGGCTTCGCCATCTGGCTGATGTGGGGCATGATCACGGTGCAGATGATGAACCTGGGCTTTCCTTTCACGGAAACCCAGATGTTCACAATCACCGCGATTGCCGGGCTGGCAGGTGCGACCCTACGTATCCCGGCGTCCTTCATGATCCGGATCGCGGGCGGGCGGAACACGATCTTCCTGACGACGGCGCTTTTGCTGGTGCCCGCCGCTGGAGCCTATTTGGCGTTGCAGAACCCGGACACGCCGCT
The DNA here is from genome assembly GCA_007127165.1 of Rhodovibrio sp. Classification (GTDB taxonomy): domain Bacteria; phylum Pseudomonadota; class Alphaproteobacteria; order Kiloniellales; family Rhodovibrionaceae; genus SKZV01. The sequence continues at coordinate 4,410 of SKZV01000314.1, forward strand.
TTGGGTGTTCCAGCTTCTGGCTTTCCTGTCCGGCATCGGCGGCGGCAACTTCGCCTGCTCGATGAGCAATATTTCGAACTTTTTCCCGAAGCATCAGCAAGGACTGGCCCTGGGCCTGAACGCCGGACTCGGCAACTTCGGGGTGACGACGATGCAGATCGTCATTCCGCTGGTGATGACGGCAGCGGTCTTCGGGGCGCTCTCGGGAGATCCGCTTGAATTGCAACGTGCGAGCGGCACGATTCTCGGCCGCATCCCCGAGGGTACCGAGACCTATATTCAGAACGCCGGGCTGATCTGGGTTTTGCTGCTGATTCCACTCTCCGCCGCCGCTTGGTTCGGGATGAACAATCTCCGCACCGTGACGCCGGAACCGGGGCATCCGCTGACGGCCTTCGGAAAGATCCTCGGCCTCTATGGCATCGGGTTCGTAGCGGCCGCCGTCGGGCTCTATCTGTTCCTGCCCGCGCCGGTCGGGATCGGCATCTTGAACATGTGGATCGCGCTGCCGCTGATCATCGTGTTGACGCTCGGGATCATGCGCGCCTTGCCGGGCTCCATCCAGCCGAACATCAAGCGGCAGTACGCAATCTTCAACGACCGCCATACCTGGGCGATGACTTGGCTTTACATCGTCACCTTCGGTTCGTTCATAGGATTTTCCGCCGCTCTGCCGCTGTCGATCGAGGTCGTCTTCGGGTACATGGCGGTAGAGGGCGAGCGGGTGGCGAACCCGAACGCGCCAAGCGCGCTCACCTATGCCTGGATCGGGCCGTTCGTCGGCGCGTTGATCCGTCCTGTCGGCGGCTGGCTGTCCGACAAGGTGGGCGGGGCCATCGTTACGCAGGTCATTTCCGGCGTGATGGTCGCGGCATCCGTCGCGGTCGGGTACGTAATGATGCTGGCCTACAACGCGCCCGCGCCTGAAACCTACTTCTGGATGTTTCTGGTGCTCTTCGTGATCATCTTCGCCGCGACGGGAATCGGCAACGGCTCTACTTTCCGCACCATCGGCGTCGTTTTCAGCCAGGAGCAAAAGGGCCCGGTGCTCGGCTGGACCTCGGCGGTCGCGGCCTATGGCGCCTTCGTCGCCCCGCGGGTGATGGGCGAGCAGATCCAGGCGGGGAATCCGGAGCTGGCAATGTATGGCTTCGCCATCTTTTACGCAGTGGGGATGATCATCAACCACTGGTTCTATCTGCGGCGGAACGCCTACGTCAAAAATCCGTGACTCGCCCGGTGGCGTGCGGTGCCGGAAAGTCTCCCGCACCGCACGCCACCTCTTGGAAATGATATTTATCAATCATCGTAATAAGACATATCACGCAGCAATAGTACTCTCGTCAACTTTTACGCTTTACTTCAATCCTGGACAGGCCGATTGATTCAGATCAATGGCGGCCTGAGAGCGAGCACTTAGGAATACTTCCAGACAACGGGGCTGGCGAGCCCAGGAACGTCCCCACGGCTTACGGAGCAAGAGCATGAGCCACTTTCTCGACCGCCTGACCTTCTTCCGCAAGCATGTGGAAGAGTTTGCCGACGGTCACGGCATCACCACGAACGAGGACCGGGGCTGGGAGGACGGTTACCGACACCGCTGGCAGCACGACAAGGTCGTCCGCTCCACACACGGGGTGAACTGCACCGGCTCGTGTTCCTGGAAGATCCACGTCAAGGGCGGGATCGTGACTTGGGAAACGCAGCAGACGGACTATCCGCGCACCCGTCCGGACATGCCGAACCACGAGCCGCGCGGCTGTTCGCGCGGGGCGAGCTACTCCTGGTACCTCTATTCCGGCAACCGGCTGAAGTATCCGATGGTGCGTAAGCGGCTGATCGAACTGTGGCGCGAGGCCCGCAAGGACAAGTCGCCCGTCGCGGCATGGACCTCCATCGTCGAGGATCCGGAGAAGCGCAAGTCCTATACGGCGCGGCGCGGTCTCGGCGGGTTCGTGCGCGCCGATTGGGAAGAAGCGACCGAGATCTCGGCGGCGGCCAACGCTTACACGATCCGAAAGTACGGCCCCGACCGTATCGCAGGCTTCTCGCCGATCCCGGCCATGTCGATGGTCTCCTATGCGGCGGGAACGCGTTATCTGTCGTTGCTCGGCGGCACCTGCATGAGCTTCTACGACTGGTACTGCGACCTGCCGCCCGCCTCGCCGCAGACCTGGGGCGAACAGACCGACGTCCCGGAGAGCGCGGACTGGTATAACTCAAGCTTCCTGCTGATCTGGGGCTCGAACGTGCCGCAGACCCGCACGCCCGACGCTCACTTCTACACCGAGGTGCGCTACAAGGGCGCGAAGAGCGTCGTCATCAGCCCGGACTACTCGGAAGCCTCCAAGTTCGGCGATCTGTGGGTTTCACCGAAGCAGGGCACGGATGCGGCGCTGGCTATGGCGATGGGCCATGTCATTCTGCGCGAGTTCCACGTCGACAAGCAGTCGGACTACTTCAACGACTACGTGCGCCGCTACACCGATTTCCCGATGCTGGTGCGGCTTGTCGAAAAGGACGGGCGCTATGTCCCCGAGCGGCAGCTCCGCGCGAGCGACTTCAAGGACGCCCTTGGTGAAACCAACAACCCAGACTGGAAGACCGTCGCGCTGGCGGGGAAGGCTGGAAACGTCGTGGTGCCCAGCGGCTCCATCGGCTTCCGCTGGGGCGAGAAGGGCAAGTGGAACCTCGAAGAGAAGGACGCTTCCGGCAAGGAAGTGAGCTTGCTGCTCAGCACCCTCGACTTGAAGGATACGGTAGCCGCCGTGGACTTCCCTTACTTCGGAAACAAGAAGCACGACTATTTTACCGGCACCGACCACGCCGATATCCTCACCCGCAACGTTCCGGCCAAGAAGGTCCAACTGGCTGACGGCAGCGAGGCGCTGGTGGCGACGGTGTACGACCTCTTCGTCGCGAACTATGGCCTTGATCGGGGCTTGGGCGGCGAAAACGTCGCCACCTCCTTCGACGACGACATTCCCTATACCCCGGCATGGCAGGAGCGCATCACCGGCGTACCCCGCGAGCAGGTGATCGCGGTTGCCCGCGGCTTTGCCGAGAACGCCGACAAGACCCAGGGCAAGTCCATGGTGATCCTCGGGGCCGGGCTGAACCACTGGTACCACATGGACATGATCTATCGCGGGATCATCAACATGCTGGTCATGTGCGGCTGTGTTGGACAGTCGGGCGGCGGCTGGTCGCACTATGTCGGGCAGGAGAAGCTGCGCCCGCAGACCGGCTGGACGAACCTCGCGTTTGCGTTGGACTGGGCGCGTCCGCCACGGCACATGAACTCCACCAGCTATTGGTACGCGCACACCGACCAGTGGCGCTACGAGCGGCTGCCGGTCTCGGAGATTCTGTCGCCCACGCATATGAAGGAGAGCACGGATAAGGACGACTGGGGCGATTACAGCCTAATCGACTTCAATGTTCGCTCCGAGCGGATGGGCTGGCTGCCCTCCGCACCACAGCTCAACCGCAATCCGCTGGACGTCGCCAGGGAAGCCGAGGCGGCCGGAAGGGAGCCATCGGAATATCTGGTCGAAAAGCTGAAGTCGGGCGAAATCGCCTTTGCCAGCGAGGACCCGGACAATCCAGGGAACTGGCCGCGCAATCTCTTCGTCTGGCGTTCCAACCTGCTGGGGTCTTCGGGCAAGGGCCACGAGTACTTCCTGAAGCATCTTCTGGGGACGACCCACGGCGTGCAGGGCAAGGACCTGGGCGAGATGGGCGCGCAGAAGCCCAAGGAGGTCGTGTGGCACGAGGACGCGCCGGAGGGTAAGCTGGACCTACTGGTCACGCTGGACTTCCGCATGTCCACGACCTGTCTCTACTCCGACATCGTGCTGCCGACGGCTACCTGGTACGAGAAGCACGACCTCAACACCTCGGACATGCACCCCTTCATCCATCCGCTCTCGGCGGCGGTGGACCCGGTGTGGGAGAGCCGCACCGACTGGGACATCTACAAGACCATCGCGCGGAAGTTCTCCGAGGTCGCACCGGAGGTGCTCGGCAAGGAAAAGGACATCGTGCTCACCCCACTCCAGCACGACACTCCGAACGAGCTGGCGCAAGCCATGGACGTGAAGGAGTGGAAGAAGGGCGAGTGCGAAGCGATCCCCGGCAAGACGATGCCGATGATCAAAGTGATCGAGCGCGACTATCCGAACGTCTTCAAGCGTTTCACCGCGCTCGGTCCGATGATGGAGTCGGCCGGGAACGGCGGCAAGGGAATCAACTGGGACACCAAGGAAGAGGTTGAGCAACTCAAGGCGCTCAACGGCGTCGTCACCGAGACCGGCCCAACTGCCGGGCTGGCACGGATCGACACCGATATCGACGCCTGCGAGGTCATCCTGATGCTGGCCCCCGAAACCAACGGCCACGTCGCGGTGAAAGCGTGGGAGTCGCTTACCAATACCACGGGCCGCGAGCACGCCCACCTCGCAAGATCCAGCGAGCACGAGAAGATCCGTTTCCACGACATCCAGTCCCAGCCGCGAAAGATCGTCTCCTCGCCGATCTGGTCGGGGTTGGAAAGCGAGAAGGTCAGCTACAACGCGGGCTACACCAACGTTCACGAGCTGATCCCCTGGCGCACGCTCTCGGGACGGCAGCAGCTTTATCAGGATCACGCCTGGATGCGGGCCTTCGGCGAGCAGCTCTGCCTCTACAAGCCGCCCATCGATACGCGGACGATCAAGCCGCACATCGACGAGAAGGGCAACGGCAACCCGCAGATCGTGCTGAACTTTATCACACCGCACCAAAAGTGGGGCATCCACAGCACCTATACCGACAACCTGCTGATGCTGACCCTCTCGCGCGGCGGTCCCATCGTGTGGATCAGCGAGGACGACGCCAAGCAGGGAGGAATCGAGGACAACGATTGGATCGAGGCCTACAACGCCAACGGCGCGTTGACCGCCCGCGCGGTCGTCTCGCAACGGGTGAAGCCCGGCATGGCGCTGATGTACCACGCCCAAGAAAAGATCGTGAACGTGCCGGGCTCGGAAGTCACCGGGACGCGCGGCGGCATCCACAACTCGGTCACCCGGACCGTCGTCAAGCCCACGCACATGATCGGCGGCTACGCGCAGCTCAGCTACTTCCTGAACTACTACGGGACGGTCGGGGCGAACCGCGACGAGTTCATCATTGTGCGCAAGATGCAGGTGGTCGACTGGCTGGAGGACCCGGAAAGCAAGCCGATCATCCAGGGCGAAGGTCAACCGGCGGCAGCCGAGTAATCACACGGGCTTCGAGGAGTTTGAAATCATGAAAATCCGCGCACAAATCGGCAAGGTCCTGAACCTCGACAAGTGTATCGGCTGCCACACCTGCTCAGTCACCTGTAAGAACGTATGGACCAGCCGCGAAGGCATGGAATACGCCTGGTTCAACAACGTGGAAACCAAGCCCGGCATCGGCTACCCGAAGGACTGGGAAAACCAAGAGCGCTGGAACGGCGGCTGGAAACGCAAGTCCAACGGCTCCATCGAGCCGCGTATGGGCGGGAAATGGCGCATCCTTTCGAAGATCTTCGCCAACCCCGACCTGCCGGAGATCGACGACTACTACGAGCCTTTCACTTTCGATTACGAGCACCTGCACAACGCGCCGGAGATGAAGGCTCCGCCGACCGCGCGGCCGCGTTCGCTGATCACGGGTCAGCGGATGGACGATATTCACTGGGGGCCGAACTGGGAGGAAATCCTGGGCGGCGAGTTCTCCAAGCGCTCCAAGGACGCCAACTTCGAGGGCATTGAGAAAGAGATTTACGGGCAGTTCGAACAGACCTTCATGATGTACCTGCCGCGTCTGTGCGAGCACTGCCTGAACCCGACCTGCGTGGCTGCCTGTCCCTCGGGCGCGATCTACAAGCGCGAGGAGGACGGCATCGTCCTGATCGACCAGGACAAGTGCCGGGGCTGGCGCATGTGCGTCTCCGGCTGTCCCTATAAGAAGATCTACTACAACTGGTCGAGCGGCAAATCGGAGAAGTGCACCTTCTGCTATCCCCGCATCGAGGCGGGGCAGCCGACGGTCTGTTCCGAGACCTGCGTGGGCCGCATCCGTTATCTGGGCGTGATGCTTTACGACGCCGACAAGATCGAAGAGGCCGCCAGCGTGCCGGACGAGCAGGGACTTTACGAGGCGCAGCTTGGGGTGTTCCTGGACCCATTCGATCCGGACGTTCAGACGCAGGCCCGCAAGGACGGCGTTCCCGACGCCTGGATCGAGGCGGCCAAGCGCTCGCCGGTGTGGAAGATGGCGATGGATTGGAAGATCGCCTTCCCGCTGCACCCCGAGTACCGGACGCTGCCGATGGTTTGGTACGTCCCGCCGCTCTCGCCGATCCAACAGGCGGCGGAGTCCGGCAAGCTGGCGCTCGGCGACGAAATCCCCGACGTGAGCAAGCTGCGCATTCCGGTGAAGTACCTCGCCAATCTGCTGACCGCCGGGCGCGAAAAGCCGATTGTCCAGGGCCTTAACCGGATGATCGCGATGCGCCGCTACATGCGCTCCAAGACGGTCGAGGGCGTGATCGACGAGGCCGAGGCCGAACGTGTCGGCCTGACCGGCAACGAGATCGAGGAGATGTACCGCGTGATGGCGATCGCAAACTACGAGGACCGCTTCGTGATCCCGACGACCCACCGCGAGGGGAACGAGGACGCCGAGACGCTGCGCGGTTCCTGCGGCTTCTCCTTCGGCAACGGTTGCAGCACCGCCAGCGAGCCGAACCTGTTCGGCAGCGGCGGCCGGACGTCGCCGAAAAGCCCGATGGAGGTGAAGTGATGCTGACATATAAAGCACTGGCCGCGCTTCTGTCATACCCGAGCGACACGCTTCGGCAAGCCGTGGGGCAGGGCGAAATCCAGGCGGTTCTGGCTGGCGAGGGACTGTTGAAGCGCAAGCACCTCGAGGGGCTGAACGCGCTCTGCGCCGAGCTTGCGGAATGGAGCCTGCTCGACCTTCAGGAGCGTTACGTCGATCTGTTCGACCGCAGCCGCTCGCGCTCGCTTCATCTCTTCGAGCACGTCCACGGAGAGTCCCGCGACCGGGGACAGGCCATGGTCGACCTGGGGACGATGTACTCGCAGGCGGGGCTGGAGATCGCGGCGAAGGAGTTGCCGGATTATCTGCCTCTCTACCTGGAATACCTCTCCGTCCTGGACCCCCAGGAAGCGCGGCAGAGGCTGGCGCAGCCGATCCACGTCATCGCGGCGATAGGGGCGCGGCTGAACAACCGCGGCTCCAGCTATGCCGCGATCTTTGACGCCATGGAGGCCCTGGCGGCGGAGAAGGCGGACAAGGCGGCGCTGGAAACCATGCTCGCCGAGGAAGACGACGACCCCAACGATACCGAGCGGCTGGATGCGAGCTGGGCGGAGGAGCCGGTGAGCTTCGGGCCGACCGCTCCCGGCACCGGCGGCAATGACTGCGGCCGCATCAAACAGATCGCTGAGCGGATCGCGGCGGCGAAGGCGGGGTGAGCAGTGTGTCGGCGGCCTGTGTTCCGCTCGGAAGGGCGATGGCCGGATCAAGTCCGGTCATGCCGACAACCCAAAAGGCCGTCATGCGCGGGCTTGGCGGCCAAGGCCGCCGACTGCGTGTCGACCCGCGTATCCCTCAGCCAAGCGGAACACCGTCCTCTTCACCGCGCAAGACAGATCGAACCTGAAGGATCGGACCCATGGGCGACCATCTCAATATGTTTTTCTTCGGCTACTTTCCTTATATCGCGCTGGCGGTGTTCTTCCTGGGCAGCGTAATCCGCTTCGACCGGGAGCAGTACACCTGGCGCAGCGGATCGAGCCAAATGCTGCGGCAGAAACAGCTTCGCTGGGGCAGCAACCTGTTCCACGTCGGCATCATCATCGTCTTCTTCGGCCATCTGTTCGGTCTGCTGACGCCCATGGCGGTTTTCGAGTTTTTCGGCATTGGCCACACCGCGAAACAGCTCATGGCGATCATCGTCGGAGGCATTGCCGGGATCATGGCGCTGGTGGGGGCCACGATGCTGCTGCACCGCCGTCTTTACGACCCGCGCATTCGGGCGACCAGCGCGCCAAGCGACCACTTCGTGATGAGCCTTCTGTGGGTGCAGCTCGTGCTGGGTATGCTCACCATCCCGATCTCGCTGGGCCACCTCGACGGCTCGAAGATGGTGTTGTTCATGACCTGGGCGCAGGGCATTTGGAGCTTCCAGCCTGGCGTGGCTCCGCTGATCCAGGAGGCGCACTGGATCTTCCAGCTACACATTATCCTCGGACTCCTGACGTTCCTGATCTTCCCCTTCACCCGGCTGGTGCACATCTGGTCCGCGCCGATCTGGTTCCTGGGGCGCAAGGGATATCAGGTCGTGCGCAGCCGCAAGCGTCCGGTGACATAGGGAGGCGGCCATGAGGGTATTGGTCAACGAGATCGAAATCTCCGAGCAGGACATCGCGGCGGAGACTCAAAACCACCCGTCCGAGAGTTTCGCCGAGGCTCGCGAAGAGGCGGCCCGCGCCTTGGCCATCCGGGAACTCCTGGTTCAGGAGGCGGGTCGCCTCGGCTTCGTCCCTGAGCGTCAGGCCCTGGGCGAGGGTAAGTGGGAAACGGACGAGGACAGCTTGATCCGGCAGCTTCTGGAGCAGGAGGTGGAGACACCGCAGGCCGACGAGGCGGCCTGCCGCCGTTACTACGACAACAACCAGGGACGCTTCCGCTCCC
>SKZV01000242.1 GCA_007127165.1 Rhodovibrio sp.
GCCGCCGGAAGCGCCCACGCCGCCCGACGTTGCAGCGCCCGAGCCAGAGCCTCCCGCGCCAGCGCCCGAGCCTCCGACTCCGCCCGCGGTGACGCAGCCGCCGCAGGTTGCGGAATCGCCTTCCGCACCGGAGCCTGAGCCGGAACCCGAGGTCGAGCCGCGGCCGCTGCCGCCGCAGCCGCGCGAACGTCCGCAGATCGTGCAGGCGCCCGAGCCCGAGCCTGAGCCTGAGCCTGAGCCGGAACCGGAGCCTGAGCCTGAGCCTGAGCCTGAGCCTGAGCCTGAGCCTGAGCCTGAACCGGAACCGGAGCCCGAGCCGGAGCCGGAGCCGGAGCCACAGGAAGACCGCCTCACCTCCATCCTGCGCGACGTGCGCGACATGGAGAACCAACCGCAGCGTCAGCAACAGGCGCAGGCGGAGCAACAGGAGCAGCAGGCACCGGAGCCGGAGCGGGACTCGCGCCCTCAGCCTGCCGTGGCCAGTCAGCGGCTGACCACGAGTCAGCTCGACGCGATTCGCCAGCAGATCGAGCGGTGCTGGAACGTCCCCGCCGGCGCGCGCGATGCGCAGGACCTGATCGTGGAACTGCGTGTGCAGTTCGACCGCGACGGCGCGCTACGCAGCGCCGAGGTTGTGAATACCGAGCGGATGGACGATCCCTTCTATCGCACGGCTGCCGAGAGCGCCTTGCGGGCGGTTCGGATCTGCTCGCCGCTGGAGAACCTCCCAGCCGATAAGCACGAGGTCTGGCGCGACATGCGCCTGACATTCAACCCGCAGGAGATGTTGAGCAATTGAGGTTACACTGCCGGTCTCGGACCCAACATAATTTCGCCCTACTGCAGCCGGAAACTACTGGCGTACAGGCAGCGGCAGAAGCATGGTCGCGGGCGGAGCTTGCACCGCCGCCACGCCTGATGTTTACAGTCTTCCCGCTTGTTCGCGAGCGACATCGTGCAAGCCGCGCCTGAAGACATCCGGTCCATCGCAAAGTAGACATCGAGCCATGATTCCCTCAAATCGCCGGCGTTTTCTCACGAACTCCTTTTATGCCGCTGCCGTGACCGCGGTGCCGCTCGGGCTGCTTCCGGGCACGGCGCGCGCGGAACTCGAAATCGACATCACGCGCGGGCGGGTGCAGCCGCTGCCGATCGCGATCAGCGAGTTCCACGGCGAGAGTGAGCAGGCGCGCGATGTCGGCGCCGACATCGCGCGCGTGGTGACCGACAATCTCCGCCGCTCGGGCCTCTTCGCGCCAATCGATCCGCGCGCCTTTATTCAGGAACCAGCCAGCGTCAGCGCCGCGCCGCGCTTTGCCGACTGGCGCTTGATCGATGCCCAGGCGCTGGTCAGCGGCCGTGCCGAGGACCGAGGGAACGGGCGGCTGCGCATCGAATTCCGGCTGTGGGACGTGTTCGGCGAGCAGCAGATGACGGGCCTTGCCTACAACACCACGCCGGGCAACTGGCGGCGCGTCGCGCATATAATCTCCGATGCGATCTATAAGCGCATGACCGGAGAGGACGGCTACTTCGACACGCGGCTCGTCTATGTGTCCGAGCAGGGACCGGCGAACGACCGGCAGAAGCGGCTCGCGCTCATGGACCAGGACGGTGCGAACCACCGCTATCTCACGGATGGCTCGCATCTGGTGCTCACTCCGCGCTTTTCACCAACCCGGCAGGAGATCACCTTTGTCAGCTATGTCCGTCGCGTGCCGCGTATCTACTTGCTGAACCTGGATAGCGGTCAGCAGGAAATGCTCGGCGAGTTCCGGGGCATGACCTTCGCGCCGCGCTTCTCGCCCGACGGCAACCGGGTAATCATGGCGCTGGAGCAGGACGGCAACTCGGATCTCTACGTCATGGACCTGCGGACGCGCGAGCAGCGCCGCCTGACCAACCACCCCGCCATCGATATTTCGGCCTCCTATTCGCCCGATGGAGAGTACGCCGTGTTCAACTCCAATCGCGGCGGCAGGCTCCAACTTTACACGATGCGTGCCGACGGCTCCGGGGTGGAGCGGATTTCCTTTGGCGACGGCAGCTACTCCACGCCGGTCTGGTCGCCGCGCGGCGACCTGATCGCCTTTACCCGTCAGGCACAGGGGCGTTTCTTCGTCGGCGTGATGCGGCCGGACGGCAGTGGCGAGCGTATGCTTGCGGACGGTTTTCGCGTCGAAGGCCCCACCTGGGCGCCGAACGGACGGGTGCTTTCGTTCTTCCGGCGCTCCCAGGCCGATGCGGATGGCAACTTCCGCAGCCGGCTGCACACGATCGACTTGACGGGGTACAACGAACGCGAAGTTACGACACCGCACGACGCTTCCGATCCAGCCTGGTCGCCGCAGAATCCCTAGTCATATTCCAAAACTCGAACAGAAAAATCGCGGCGAATACATCGCGCTTGCAATAGATAAGTTCTTTTTGCCGGAATGCCTTGATTGGAAACAGCGGCACAATTATAGTTCGGGCGATCCACAGTCGTGGGGGCTCGGACGGCCGGGCGGCGTTGCCAATACGTCTGCCCGCTCGCGGGGGAGCCGAAACCATAACAACCCAGACCTCGCCGGGGATGGACTTGAGAGGGTATCCAATGAAGACGCATCTGACTTTCGTTGCAGCCGCGTTGTTCCTGGCTGCATGTTCGACTGCCGCTGAAGACAGCGCGGTAACTGGGGGGCAGGCCAGCGCGGAGCAGCAGGCGGCGGAGCAGGCCGGGCAGGGCGCAAGTGGCGCGGCTCAGGACGAGATCGGCCGCGAAGAGATCGCCGGCCCTGCCGCCGGGACGCAGGAGCATTTGGTGGTCAACGTCGGCGACCGCGTGTTCTTTGAGTTCGATAGCTCCAGCCTGACCGAGGAAGCGACCGAGACCGTGGACCGGCTCGCCGCCTGGATGGACCAGAACGGCGGCACCAGCATCATCATCGAGGGGCACGCGGACGAGCGCGGCACCCGTGACTACAACCTTGCGCTTGGCGCCCGCCGCGCGAACGCCATCCGCGATCACCTCTCGCTGCGGGGGATCGACACGAACCGGCTCGAAACCGTTTCCTACGGGGAAGAGCGTCCGGCGGTGATGGGGTCGAACGACCGCGCCTGGGCACAGAATCGCCGTGCGGTCTTCGTCGTGGAAGGCGCACCCGTCTCCTGACGCAAGCCTTGACGGGTCTGCAAATGCAATGACTTGAGAACGCCCGTCCCGGGTTTGGGGACGGGCGTTACTTTTTCGGGCGGATTTTCGCGGATGTGCGTTGCCTTGGGCACGCGCTTGTAGCCGGGCCACAATTGTGCCAAGAAGATCGCGCAAGGATCATGGCGGACCAGAGTAGTGTGTCTCAGCTGTCCGGACATGCTTTAGTCCGGGCGCTCCGCAACCCGATTTTTCAATAGCCATAGCGACCGAGAGCCGATGATTGGACCTCAGCACTTGCAGCCGGTGCGGCTGCTGATCCTGGCGCTCGTAGCGGCGCTGGTATTCACGATTGCGGCAACGCTCGCCCCTCCGGTTCAGGCGCAGAGCCAGGACGAGATGCGGGCAATGGCACAGCGCCTCGAGCGCCTGCAACGCGAGGTGAACGACTTGCAGCGCACTGTGTTCCGGGGCGAGGCGCCCGATCCAGCGCGAACGCCGGAAGTGCCCGCCACCAGCGAGCCCGGTGAACCGATGGGCCTCACACGCGAAGGCGGACTGCGCCTGCAAAGCCGGCTTGAACAGCTGGAGCAGGAGGTTCGCAATCTCACCTCGCAAGTGGAGGAGACGCGCTTCGATATGCGCCGGATGTCGGAGCGGTTCGAGACTTTCGAAGCCGACGTCGATCTTCGCCTGAGCGATCTGGAACAGGGGCGGCCAGTCGCGCAAGCACAGGATGAACACGCGGAACCAGGGCGCGCCGGTGCGGCGGAACCCGAGGCGCCGGCGATCGCGGGCCTTGCCGCTGGCGGGGAAGCGGTTCCGGGCCGTGAGCCGCGCACACTGGGGCAAGTTTCCGAAGATGCCGTTGCAGCGTTGCGCGAAGAGCAAGCGCGCGCCGATGAAGAAGAGGCCGACACCGCCGCAGCGCCGGGCGAAGACGTGTTGCCGGACGCTGGCCCCGAAGAACAGTACCGCCACGCCTTTGGGCTGTTGCGTCAGACGCAATACGATGAGGCCGAACAAGCCTTGCAAGCCTTTCTCGACCGTCACGAAGATCACGACTTGGCGGGCAACGCGCAGTACTGGCTGGGCGAAACCTTTTATGTGCGCGGAAATTACAACCGCGCCGCCGTTAACTTCGCTGAAGGTTTTCAAAAGTATCCTGACAACAGTAAAGCGCCGGACAACTTGCTGAAGCTCGGGATGTCGCTCAGCGAGATCGAACGCGTCGAGGACGCTTGCGGTATTTACGCGGAACTGCAGGAACGCTACCCGCAAGCCCCGAGCAATATCCTGCAACGGGCGGAGCGTGAGGAGCAGCGGTTGGGTTGTTCGAACTGAGAACCTGGGCCAATGAGGGCGGCGGCGACGTGGGCGGCGGCGAAGCAGCGCCGGTGACTGGCGGCGAGTTCGCCCGGCTGATGGCTCCCTTCGCGCCGTTCGAACGCACGCCGCGTCTTGCGGTCGCCGTGTCGGGCGGCCCGGACAGCCTCGCGCTCACGCTGCTTTTGGCCGACTGGGTAGCCGGGCAGGGCGGTGAGCTGCTGGCCTTCACCGTCGATCATGGGCTGCGTCCGGAGTCCGCCGGTGAAGCGCGTTGGGTCGGGGAACTCCTGACGGCGCGGGGCGTAGATCATCGTACGTTGCACGCCGGGCTCGACAAGACGTCAGGCGGCGGGCGGCAGGATCGGGCTCGTGCCGCCCGTTACGCCTGTTTGGAAGCGGCCTGTGTCGAGGCGGGCGTGCTGCATCTGGCGCTGGCGCATCATCGCGGCGATCAGGCGGAGACGGTTTTGCTCCGGATTCGCGGGCGCACGGCGGTGCCGGGAATGGCCGGAATGGCGGGGCAGCGAACGACACCGGCGTTGCGCCTCTTGCGGCCGCTGCTGGCGTTGCCGAAGGCGCGGCTGGTGGCGACCTTGTGGAGCCGCGGCGTCTCCTGGGTCGAGGATCCGAGCAACCAAAACCGCATTTATCTGCGCAGCCGTATGCGGGCGGTTGGGCCGGAACTGGCGCGAAGCGGGCTGGACGAGGCGCACCTTGCCGAAATCGCCGGCTTGATCGGGGTGGCCCGCAACGCCGTGGACATCTTGACGGCTAGCCTGCTGGCGGACGCATTGGAGGTTCATCCGTTCGGCTTCGCCCGACTGCGCCTGAACGCATTGGTGGCGGCGGACAAGGAAGTCGGGCGGACGGCGCTGGCCCAGGTGCTGACGACCGTGGGCGGACGCGACAGGCCGCCTCGGCGCGAGCGACTGGTGCGACTCTACTCCGAACTTTCCGGGGAGCCGGGAAAAACGCCGCGATACGGCAGCACGCTTGGGGGTTGCCGCCTCTTGCTGCGCGGGGAGAACCTTTTCGTGATGCGGGAAGTTGGGCGGACACCGCGGGATAAGCTGGTTCCTGGCGAGCGAAAAGTCTATGATGGACGCTATCGCTTGCAAGTCAGCGCCGACGCGCCGAACGGCCTGGAAGTTGGGCCTCTTGGGCGGGCTGGATGGGCAGCGGTAACGGCGGCGAAGCCGGGCCTGCGGGAGACATCGCTACCGTCGCCCGTACGTTTTGCGCTGCCGGCGGTCTTCGATGCCGACGGTGCGCGCGAGGTTCCTGCTCTAGGTTGGCTGCGCGCCGGTTTGCAGGCCCCGGCGGTGGAGGAATGTGCATTTGCGCCCTGCGTGGCCGCGACCGGATCCGGGTTTGCAGTTGCTCACGCGGAAAAGCGCATTATCTACTAGTGAACTGATAATCGGCGGCGTGGGCCTCCAGAGCGTGCGTGGCGGCCAAGCCAGCCGGTGAGCCGCGTGACAGGGCCAGGAGGCCGATCGGCGCCGAGGCCAAGGGGCCGATCAAGCTCATGACGAAGAGGAAGCGGAATCGTGAATTTTAGCCGTAACGCAGCGCTTTGGATCATTATCGTGCTGCTGCTTTTCGCCCTTTTCAATCTGTTTCAGGGTACTGCGCAGCGTGGGCCGGAACAGCAGGTGGCCTTCTCCGACTTTATGGATCAGGTCGAGGGTGGACAGGTGTCCAACGTGACCATCCAGGGTCAGGAAGTGCGCGGGCAGTATACTGACGGCCGCCAGTTCAAGACCCATGCGCCCGAGGACCCGGGGCTGGTGCAGAGCTTGCGCGAAAATGACGTGCGCATCTCGGCGGAGCCGCAGGAGGGCCTGAATCCGCTGCTCTCGATCCTGATTTCGTGGTTCCCGATGCTGCTCTTGATCGGCGTATGGATATTCTTCATGCGGCAGATGCAAGGCGGCGGCGGCAAGGCCATGGGCTTCGGCAAATCCAAGGCCAAGTTGCTGACGGAAAAATCCGGGCGCGTAACCTTCAACGACGTCGCGGGAATCGACGAGGCCAAGCAGGAACTCGAGGAGATCGTGGAATTCCTGCGCGATCCGCAGAAGTTCCAGCGCCTGGGCGGACGTATTCCCAAGGGCATGTTGCTTGTCGGGCCTCCGGGCACGGGTAAGACGCTGCTGGCGCGGGCGATTGCGGGCGAGGCCAGCGTGCCGTTCTTCACCATCTCGGGTTCCGACTTCGTAGAGATGTTCGTCGGCGTCGGCGCAAGCCGCGTGCGCGACATGTTCGAGCAGGCGAAGAAGAACGCGCCCTGCCTCGTGTTCATCGACGAGTTGGACGCGGTCGGCCGTCATCGCGGTGCCGGCCTGGGTGGCGGCAACGATGAGCGCGAGCAGACGCTCAACCAGCTTTTGGTCGAGATGGACGGCTTCGAGGCGAACGAGGGCGTCATCCTGATCGCCGCGACCAACCGCCCCGACGTGCTGGACCCTGCCTTGCTGCGTCCCGGCCGTTTCGACCGCCAGATCACCGTTCCGAATCCCGATGTCGGCGGGCGGGAGACCATCCTGGGCGTTCATATGCGCAAGGTTCCGCTGGCGCCGGATGTCGATCCAAGAGTGATCGCCCGTGGCACCCCCGGCTTCTCCGGCGCGGACCTCGCCAACTTGGTGAACGAGGCGGCGCTGATCGCGGCGCGGCAGAATAAGCGCGTGGTGACGATGCGCGACTTCGAGAAGGCCAAGGATAAGGTCCTCATGGGCGCGGAGCGCCGCTCCATGGTCATGACCGAAGAGGAAAAGGCGCTGACGGCCTATCACGAGGCCGGTCACGCGCTGCTTTCCCTCTTCGTGCCGGACAATGACCCGCTGCATAAGGTGACGATCATCCCGCGCGGACGTGCCCTCGGCGTGACGATGTCGCTGCCCGAGAAGGACCGCTACGGCTACAAAAAGAGCGAGATCACCGCGCGCCTTGCGATGATTTTCGGTGGCCGCGTGGCGGAAGAACTGATTTACGGACTGGACAACATCACTACCGGCGCGGGCGACGACATCCGCAAGGCGACCGAGCTTGCGCGGCGCATGATCACCGAGTGGGGCATGAGCGAACGCCTCGGCCCGCTGCGCTATTCGGAAAACGAGCAGGAAGTCTTCCTCGGCCATCAGGTGACGCAGCGCAAGAACGTGTCCGAGTACACGGCCCGCCTGATCGACGAGGAGATACACCGCGTCATCGCCGAAGCGGAAACCAAGGCGCGCGAGGTGCTGACCGAACATCTTGACGACCTGCACACGCTGGCAAAGGGGCTGCTGGAGTACGAAACACTCGGCTCCGACGAGGTGCAGGCCCTGCTGCGCGGCGAGACCATCGACCGCTCCGAACCCGGCGGCGACAAGGCTGGCGGCAAGCGCGCCTCGGTCCCGACCAGCGGCAAGGCTGCGGGCAAGGGTCGTGGCGGCGGCGCTCCTGGCGGCATGGAGCCCGAGCCGCAGCCGGGTAGTTGACGCTGAGGGGGGTGGCTCCGCGAAGGGGCCACCCTCACCCTGTTCCTGTCCCGCCTGCTGTAACCGCCAAGTCATGAGCGTTAACGTCTACCTCAACCCCGTGGGCATGACTGGCCCGCAGTCCGCCAGCGACGCTGCGCTGCCGCTCGCAGGCGGCGGCTTGCGGTTTTCCGCTTGCGAGGTGTCGCGGCGCAGCCTTGAAAGTCCGGCCGATGTCTCCAGGGGCGTTCTCGCCATTCCCGAGCTTGCGGCGGTCGAGGGTGCGCAGGCTTGGTTGGAGCGCCTCGCCGCACCGCGCGGCGTGCTGGCGGGGCTGGCGATGGATCGCCCGCGCGTCATGGGCGTGGTCAACATCACGCCCGACAGCTTCTCCGACGGCGGCGCGCGCTTCGACAAGAACCGCGCCATCGAGGACGGGCTGGCGATGTGGGAGGCCGGGGCGGAGATTCTGGACCTTGGCGGCGAGTCCACGCGGCCGGGCGCGGAACCGGTGCCGATCGAGGAGGAGCAGCGCCGCGTCTTGCCGGTGGTGAGGGCGCTGGCGGGGCAGGGGTGCCGCGTTTCGATCGACACGCGCAATGCGGCGACGATGCGCGCGGCGGTCGAGGCCGGGGCCGCAATCATTAACGACGTCACGGCGCTGACCTCGGATGCCGACAGCCTTGCCACTGCCGCAGATGCGGGCGTGCCGGTTATTTTGATGCACATGCAGGGCACGCCGCAAACGATGCAGAAGAATCCGCGCTACGATGATGCGGCCCTCGACGTCTTCGATTTCCTGGCTGACCGGGTTGCGGCCTGCGAATCGGCCGGAATCGCACGGGAGCGGATCGTCGTTGATCCCGGCGTCGGCTTCGGCAAGACGCTTCAGCATAACCTCGAGGTCATGGACCGTCTGGCGTTGTATCAGGGGCTTGGTTGCCCGGTGCTGCTGGGGGTGAGCCGCAAGTCCATGCTCGGCCGGATCAGCCGGGGCGAACCGGCGCAGGAGCGCCTGCCTGCGTCGCTCGCGGCGGCGCTGGCGGGCGCGCAGCGCGGCGCGCAGATCCTCCGGGTGCACGACGTTCCGGAAACCCGGCAGGCGCTGGCGCTGTGGCAGGCGGTGACCTTCGCCCGCGCTCCCGGACCCGCTTCAGGGGCACCCGCTACAGGGTAAGTTTCGCCCTTCGCGCTTTCTGTTAAACTGCTGACTTCGACTTAGGGGAAGGTTTTGAGGCAATTCCGGTAATGACACGAAAACTTTTCGGCACCGACGGAATTCGCGGCACCGCCAACCGCGAACCGATTACGGCGGAAACCGCGCTGGCCGTCGCGCTGGCGGCGGGCGCGCAGTTTCGGCGCGGCGATCACCGCCACGTTGTGGTAATCGGCAAGGATACTCGCCTTTCGGGCTATATGCTGGAGCCCGCGCTGACCGCAGGTTTTATTTCCGCGGGAATCGACGTGGTGCTGTTGGGTCCGATTCCGACTCCAGGCGTTGGCATGCTTACCCGCTCGCTCCGCGCCGACCTCGGGGTCATGATTTCAGCCTCGCACAACCCCTTCGCCGACAATGGAATCAAGCTCTTCGGGCCGGACGGCTTCAAGCTCTCCGATGCCGTGGAGGCGGAAATCGAGGCGCGCATCGGCAACGGCGGCGACAGCGCCCTCGTCGAACCCGGTCGTCTTGGCCGCGCGCGGCGGCTGGAGGACTCCGGCGGGCGCTACATCGAGTTCGTGAAGAGCACCTTCCCGCGCCGCCTGCGCCTCGACGGGCTGAAAATCGTCGTGGACTGCGCCCACGGCGCCGCCTATCGCGTGGCCCCGCGCGTCTTCTATGAACTCGGGGCGGAGGTGGTGGAGATCGCCGACGATCCCGACGGCTTCAACATCAACCGCGACTGCGGCGCGATGGCGCCCGGCACGATGCAGAAAGCCGTGCTTGAGCATGGCGCGGACCTTGGGCTGGCGCTCGACGGGGATGCCGACCGCCTGCTGGTCGCTAACGAACGCGGCGAGCTTGTCGACGGCGATCAGCTTATGGGGCTGATTGCCGGATTCCTGCACCGGGAAGAGCGGCTGGACGGCGGCGGCGTCGTGGCGACGGTGATGTCGAACCTGGGCCTGGAACGCCATCTGAAGGGCCTCGGCCTGGCGCTTGAGCGAACGCCGGTCGGCGACCGTTATGTGGTTGAGCGGATGCGCCGCGACGGCTACAACGTCGGTGGCGAGCAGTCCGGCCACATTGTGCTGTCGGACTACACCACGACCGGCGACGGCCTGATCGCGGCCTTGCAGGTGCTGGCGGTGCTGGTCGAGACCGGCAAGCCCGCAAGCGAAGTGCTGCAAGTCTTCGAAGCGGTGCCGCAGTGCCTGACCAGCGTCCGGATTGTCGACCGCGCCGTGATGAACCTCGAAATCGTACGCGAGGCCATTGCGGAGAGCGAGCTTCGGCTGCAGGCGCAGGGCCGCTTGGTCATCCGTCCTTCGGGCACGGAACCGGTCATTCGGATCATGGCGGAAGGCGACGACGCCGGACTGGTCGCGCAGGTCGTGGGTGCGCTTGCGGAGGCAATTCGGGCGGCGGGCGAAGAAGGACAGCAGGCGGCTCAATGACCGAACCAACTTTGGCGCGCGGACGCGTGCTGATCGTCGCCGGATCGGATTCCGGCGGCGGCGCGGGGATTCAAGCGGACATCAAGACCGTCACGGCCCTTGGCGGCTATGCCATGACGGCGATCACCGCGCTGACGGCGCAGAATACCCAGGGCGTCCACGGCGTCGTGGGGATCGACCCGGCCTTTATCCAGCAGCAGATGCGCGTCGTGCTCGACGACATCGGCGCGGACTGCATCAAGACCGGGATGCTCCACAACGCCGAGGTGATCGAGGCGGTTTCCGAAGTGCTGGGTGAGTATCCCGACATTCCCGTCGTGGTCGATCCGGTGATGATCAGCCAGACCGGCGCGACCTTGCTGGAATTGGAGGCGGTGAAGAGCCTGAAACGCTCGCTGGCGATTCGCGCGGCCCTCCTCACGCCGAACATTCCCGAGGCGGAACGCCTCGCCGGAATGGACATCGAAGACATCGAGATGGCGCGCCACGCGGCGGAAACGCTGCTCACCATCGGGTTCCCGGCGGCCTTGGTGAAGGGCGGCCACCTGGACGGCAAGACCGTCACCGACATTCTCGCAACCGAGGACTCGCTCGAAAGCTTCGACTCCCCGCGGATCGACACCGACCAGACCCACGGCACCGGCTGCACCCTGGCCTCCGCCATCGCGACCGGCCTGGCCCAGGGCCTAGTCCTCCGCCCCTCCGTCCTCCGCGCCCGCGCCTACCTCCGCACCGCCATCGAAACCGCCCCCGGCTTCGGCAAGGGGCAGGGCCCGGTGAACCATGGCTGGACGGTGCGGTCGTTCGAGGGGTGACGCGACGTTTCTAAACGGATGGCACGGGCCCCTCGATACGGCCCAAGCGGGCCTACTCGGGGTGAGTTCATATTTTTAGAAAAGCATCCTCACCCCGAGTAGCGCCCCTTCGGCGCGTATCGAGGGGGGCGTCCCGGTAGCAAACCTCATTTCATCGGCCCCCTCAAACCACCGGCAAACTCGTCTGCGGGTGCCGTGCCAGCAGCGCCGTCAAGCGCTCCAGGGCGGTTTTCAGGTCGGCTTCTTCCGCGACGGCGCCGAGGCAGAGGCGCACGCCTTGCGGGGTGTTGGGGTCGACCTGGAAGGCGTCTCCGGGGGTGACGACGACGCCTTGCGCCAGCGCCTCGCGGACGAAGCGGGCGGTGTCCCAGGGCGGCTCCAGCGGGAGCCAGAGGTGGAAGGAGGTCGGGGCCGTCTGGACGGGAAGGCCGCGCAGGGCTTCGGCGGCGAGGGCTTGGCGGCGGCGGGCGGCTTCGCGCTGGTGACGGGCGGCGGTCGCGGCGTGGCCGGAGCGGATCAGGCGGCTGGCGATCTCCGCCGATAGCGACGAAGCCATCATGGTCAGCGCCCGCATCGCGGCGGAGAGGCGGGGAATCTGCGCGCGCGGGGCCTTCATGTAGCCGATCCGCAGGCCGGGCGCGACGCACTTCGACAGGCTGGTGATATAGACCGCGTGTTCCGGATCGAACGCGGCGAGCGGCGGCGGCGCGTCCTCCGCCAGAAAGCCGTAGATGTCGTCCTCGATCGCGGTCAGACCCTCGGCGGCGGCGACCGCCATGATCGCGCGGCGGCGGGCTTCCGGCATGGTGATGTTGGTGGGGTTGTGCAGCGTCGGCATGCAGTAGAGCAGGCGCGCGCCGTGCCGCCGGATCGCCGCTTCCAGCGCGTCCGGACGCAGTCCCTCGCCGTCGCTCGCCACCGGAACGAGGCGGAGCTGGCGCTGCTCGGCGATGTAGTGCAGCCCCGGCCAGCTCTGCGCCTCGGTCAGCAGCACGTCGCCCGGCCGGGCCAGCGCGCCAAGCGCCACGGCCAGCCCACCCTGCACCCCAGGCACGACCAGCATATCCTCGGGATCGGCCTCCAGCCGCAGCGATTGAAGCCAGCGCGCCCCCGCCGCGCGATGCTCTTCCCGCCCGCTCGGCGGCTGATAGTTGGCGACCTCGCTCAACAGAGCGTATTCGTCCATCCCGGCAAGGGCAGGGGCCAGAGCCGCGCCCAGATACGCGCCCACCGGATAGTTGACACTGAGGTCGATCAGCGAGGGTTCGGCGGTTTGCCTGTCCCTTGGCGTCTGCGAAGGTACCATCGAGGGGAAGCCCACGGCATCCGTGCGGCCCCAGCCATCCGGGCTATCCGCGCCGCCCTTGACGAAGGTGCCGCGCCCCACCGTGGCCTCGACCAGCCCGCGCCGCTCCGCCTCGGCATAGGCGCGGCTGATGGTTCCGATTGTCACCCCCAGCGCCTCCGCGAGCGCACGATGCGTCGGTAGGCGCGTTCCGGCGCTCAAACGGCTGCGGGCCACGTCCTCCGCCAAGCTGTCCGCGATGGCGCGGTATCGGGCACCGCTGCGTCCTTCGATCCGGGGAATCCACATTGTATCCCTACAATAAAATAATTGACTCTTTTTCAGATCGCCATAACACTCAAGTTATCGGGACAATAAGATGAAGTCAAGAGATTGTCTCCATTCAATTCGTCCATAACGTTGTTGCCTGGAGCAGGAGTCATGGATACCCTCGCGGATCGCCGGAAGACAGTGACATTCACGGTGACAATCCCCGACCCTCGGGCCGTTTCCGTTGCCGGAACGCTGCGCGCCCTGGGGCGGGGCGTCTTGCGGACGGGCGCGGTCCTGGTCGAATGGCGGCGGCGCGCCCGCGACCGCGCGTTCCTGGCGGAGATGGAGCCGCGTATGCTGCGCGACATCGGAGTTTCCGAGGAAAACCGGCGTCAGGAAGCCGCAAAGCCCTTCTGGCGGGCGTAGGATCGCGCCAGGAAGGTTGGAGTTCGCAGGGATGGACCCTTGGCTCCGCCTGCCTACGGCACCGATACGCGCCTGAGGAAGGCGCTACTCAGGGTAAGGAAACTTTATCAGTACAAAAACGCCTCACCCCGAGTAGCGCCACTTCGGCCCGTATCGAGGGGCCGTGCTCTCCGAGTGGAAAGGTCATTTCATTACCCCTCGCTTCCGGCTTTACGCGAAACGTCTCTCTTCGTATGAAGAAGGCTTGATGCTTCAAGCTGGGGGAGGATGCTGGGATGCCCGACCGCGACGCGTTCTTTTTCGAGGATTTTCACGTCGGCCGCCGCTTTATCAGCCGGGGCGTGACGCTGACCGAGGCGGAGATTATCGACTTCGCGTTCAAGTACGATCCGCAGCCCTTCCACATCGACAAGCAGGCGGCGGAGGACTCGCAGTACGGCGGCCTGATCGCCAGCGGGTTCCATACGCTGGCGGCGGGGTTCCGCATGGTGATCCAGCAGAACATCTTTACCGCCTGCTCAATGGGCTCGCCGGGGATGGACGAGATTCGCTGGCTGAAGCCGGTGCGTCCGGGCGATACGCTGCACACCGTCTGCACCGTCACCGAAGCGAAACCCTCGAACAGCCGCAACGACCGGGGCCGCATCCGTATGTCCTATGAGATCAGGAATCAGGACGGCGAGGCGGTAATGACCTTCACCGCCGCACAGATATTGAAGCGGCGGAGTCCGGCGGAAGGGTAAAGAGGAAGCCTCCTAAACCGCCACGATCTTTCCGGGATTGAGGATGTTTTTCGGATCGAGCGCCCGCTTCACCGCCGCCATGGCGGGGAGCAGGTCGCCGTGCTCCTGCTTCAGAAAGCCCATCTTGCCGTAGCCCACGCCGTGCTCGCCGGTGCAGGTGCCGCCCATCGCCAGCGCGCGGCCGACCAGACGGGCGTTCAGCGCCTCGGCACGCTCGAACTCCTCCCTGTCTTCCGGGTCGATGACCAGGATCAGGTGGAAGTTCCCGTCGCCGACATGCCCGACAATCGGCGCATAGAGGCCGGACTCAGCGATGTCGCGCTTGGTTTCCAGGATACACTCCGCCAGCCGCGAGATCGGCACGCACACGTCGGTCGGCCAGCCCTTCGCGCCCGGCCGCATGGAGATCGCGGCGTAGTAAGCGTCGTGGCGGGCCTGCCACAGCTTCGTGCGCTCCTCGGCGTTGGTGGCCCAGCGGAAGTCCTCGCCGCCCATCTCCCGCGCGATCTCGCCGGTGCGCTCCGACTGCTCGGCCACGCCCGCCGCGCTGCCGTGGAACTCGAAGAAGATCGTCGGCTGAACCGGGTAGTCGAGGCCGGAGAGTCGGTTCACGGCGTCCATCTGCACGTCGTCCAGAAGCTCCATGCGCGCGACGGGAATGCCGGACTGAATGACCATCATCGCCGTGCCGACCGCGCCGTCCAGCTCGGGAAAGCCGCAGACCGCGGAGGCGACGGCTTCCGGCTGGCCGTGCAGCTTGAGCCGCAGCTCGGTGATAATCCCGAGCGTCCCTTCGGAGCCGATCATCAGCCGCGTCATGTCGTACCCGGCGGAGGACTTGCGCGCCCGCCCGCCGGTGTGAACCACGCTGCCGTCGGCCAGCACCACCGTGAGGCCCAGCACGTTCTCGCGAATCGTGCCGTAGCGCACCGCGTTGGTGCCGGACGCGCCGGTCGCCGCCATGCCGCCAAGAGACGCGTCCGCGCCGGGGTCGATGGGGAAGAACAGGCCGGTGTCGCGCAGATGCGTGTTAAGCTGCTTGCGCGTCACGCCCGCCTGAACCATGCAGTCCAGGTCCTCGGCGTTCACTTCCACGACGGCGTTCATCCGCGTTAGGTCCAACGACAGCCCACCGGACAGCGCCGCCACATGCCCCTCCAGCGAGGTTCCGGTCCCGCGCGGGATCACCGGCTTGCCGTGGCGCGCGCAGATGCGGACGATCTCCGCAACCTCCTCCGTGGATTCGGCGAAAGCGACAGCTTCGGGTGCTTCGGAGGGGTGGTAGGACTCGTCGCGCCCGTGCTGCTCCAAAAGGGCCGGAGCGGTGCTCAAACGCTCGCCCAGGCGCTTTGAGAGCGCGCCGAGCCAGTCGCGGTCGGCCTCGGTTTGCGCGGTCATGGCGAGTCCTCCCTTACCTTTGGAGGCGAAGGTAGCACAGGCGCGGTGTCACCGTCGCGCCATCTGGTCCGGCAACCAGGTGGCGAGGCCGGGAAAGAGCACGAGCAGGATCACTCCTAGCACCAGAATCAGGAAGAACGGTAGCGCCGCCTTGGCGATCCTGAAGATGTTCTGTCCCGTCAAGCCTTGCAGCACGAAGAGGTTGAAGCCAACCGGCGGGGTGATCTGCGACATCTCAACCACGATCACCAGATAGATCCCGAACCAGATCGGATCGATCCCCGCCGCCGTCACCATCGGCATGATCACGGCGGTGGTCAGCACCACGACGGAAATCCCGTCGAGGAAGCAGCCGAGAATGACGAAAAATATCGTCAGCGCCAGCAGCAGCATCTCCGGCGAGAGCCCCATCTCGCCGATCCAGGCGGCGAGCGTGCGCGGAATTCCGGTAAAGCCCATCGCCACGGTCAGGAAGGAGGCTCCGGCCAAAATGAAGGCGATCATGCAGGAGGTCCGGGTCGCGCCCATCAGGCCGGCGCGAAAGCTCTCCCAGGTCAGCGTGCCCGTGGTCCAGGAGAGGATCAGAGCCAAGGCCACGCCCACGGCGGCTGCATCGGTGGGGCTCGCGATCCCCAGGTAGATCGAGCCGATCACTCCCAAGATCAACAGGATCACCGGCAGGAGGCGGCGCGAGCGCCAGACTCGCTCGCCCCAAGGCACGGGCGGATCGCGCGGTGGCGTGCGGCTCGGGAACACCAGCGACCAGAGGACGATATAACCCATAAAGAGCAGGACCAGCACCAGCCCCGGAAACACCCCGGCCATGAACAGCCGCGCGATGGAAAGTTCCACCGCGACGCCATAGACGATCAGGATGATCGACGGCGGAATGAGCAGACCGAGCGTGCCCGCTCCGGCCAGCGTGCCGATGGTCATCTGCTGATCGTAGCCGCGCCTGGTCAGTTCGGGAATCGACATGCGCCCGATGGTGGCGACCGTGGCGGCGGAGGAGCCGGAAACGGCGGCGAAAATCCCCGAGCCCAGGACATTCACATGCATCAAGCGCCCCGGCAGCCGCCCCATCCAGGGCGAGAGCCCGCTGAACAGATCGTCGGCAAGGCGCGAGCGGAACAGGATTTCGCCCATCCAGATGAACATCGGCAGGGCCGCGAGCGCCCAGGAGTTGCTGGCTCCCCACACCCGCGTCGCCATCACCTGACCCACCGGCGCGGTCGTGAAAAGCTCGATCGCCACGATTCCCACAGCCATCAGCGAGAAGGCGACCCAGACGCCGCTGCCCAGCAAGGCGAAGAGCACGACGACCAGCAGGATCGAGAGCCAGAGGTTTTCCATGCGGCTAGTGCCCCTTGGGAGTTTCCGGGGCCTGGATCAGCGACTCGCCGGAACGCTCTTCATAGCTCGGCTTGCGCCCGCGCAGCACCGAAACGAATTCGTCCACGAGCGCGATGGATAGCACGACGAGGCCCAAGGCCATGCCGGTTTGCGGTATCCAGATCGGGATTGACACCATGCCGATGGAGCGGTCTCCGAACTCCCAGCTTTCCAGGGTGAGCAGCACGACATAAACGGTGAAATAGATCGAAATGCCGCCCGCCACCAAGAGGCACCAGCCCTCGACGATATGCCGGATGCGCGCGGGCAGGGCTCCGATCACCAGCGTCACCCGGATATGCCCGCCCATGCGCAACGTGTAGGACAAGGCGAAGAAGGTCGCGGAGGCGAGGAAGAACCCCGCGAAATCGGAATAAGCGGGAACGAGCAGTCCGAAGCGCACGCCCAAAAGCGCGGCGCCGAGGTAGTTGGCGGCGTTCGCAAGCACCTGCGCCAGCACGACGAGCGCAATGGCGCAGAGAAACCCCGCCGCGATTGCGCCGCTCAGGCGATAGAGGGTGTCGAGGGTGTGGCGCATGGGCCTTCAAGGATGGATTGATTGTCACAGTTGCGGGGCGCGATCTCCGAAATCGCGCCCCGCATGGCCTTCACGCTGTAAAAAAACCCTCAGTTCATCTCCCGAAACCGCGCGAGAATATCCGCCACGGCCTCGCCGCCCTCGGCTTCCCACTTCTCGGCCATCTCGCGGCCGATCTCCTGGAAGGCGGAGGCAAGCGCTTCCGGCGGATCGCGGTGGACCTCGACGCCGTTCTCCTCAAGCACATCCATCTGCTCGACGGTCTCTTCGCGCGACTTCTCCCAGCCGCGCGTTTGCGCCTGTTCGGCCGCGTCCAGAACGGCCGTCTGAACGGACTCGTCCAGCGCATCGAACACCTGCTGGTTCACCACGACGATGTTCTTCGGAATCCATGCCTGCAGGTGATAGTAGTGGGTGAGGAAGTCCCAGGCTTGCGTATTCACCCCGGTCGAAGGAGAGGTCATCATCGCGTCCACGCGGCCGGTGGCGAAAGCCTGCGGAATGTCCGGCACCTCGACCTGGGTCGGCGACATGCCCGCAAGCTGTGCGAGTTCTTCGGTCGCGGTATTGTACGCGCGGAACGAGAGGCCTGCGATATCGTCGGCGCTTTCGACCGGCCCGTCGGTGTACAGCCCCTGCGGCGGCCACGGCACGGTGAAGAGGACCTTGAGCCGCTCACGCTCCAGGATTTCCTCGACATGCGGCTTCGAGGCTTCCCAGAGCTTTTCCGCCTGCTCGTAGTCGGTCGCGAGGAAGGGGACGGAGTCCGCCTCGAAAACCGGGTCCTCGTTGGCGAGGCGGCTCAACAGGAACTCGCCGATCTGCACCTGACGGCTACGCACCGCATTCTTGATCTCGGGGTGCTCGTAGAGCGATCCGGCCGGGTGAACGTTGATCGTCAGCGCGCCGTCGGTGGCGGCTTCGATCTCCTCGGCGAACTCGATGATGTTTTGCGTGTGGAAGTTCTGCTGCGGGTAGGGCGTCGGCATGTCCCAGGTCTGCGCCGCGCTCTCCAGAACCGGGGCGAGCGACAGTCCGGTCACAACCGCCGCGCCGGCCATCAGCTTTGTCGCGAGATTCATGGTTCTTATGCTCCCTGTTTCTTTTTATCGTCGGCTCTCGTTTCAGGCCGATAAAATGAGACTACCCCAAGTCACGGGGCTCGTCTTCCGGTTTGCCCGGATTTGTTATGCTGGTCAAGCGAGCCGAAGCCCTTGGCCGCAAGGCGAAAGCGCATGGGAAGTGGAGCACGGCAATGGACTACAAGGTTTTGGTGCAAGGCAACAACCTTGCCTTGAAGAACGGCTTTCTCGGGCTGTCCTCCATTGTCCTGATCCGAACGCCGAACGGTCCGGTGCTTTTCGATACGGGCCATCACACCACCCGCCCCGCGCTACTCGCGGGCTTGCAGGCGGAGGGGCTGTCGCCCGCCGATGTGCCGACGGTGATCCTCTCGCACCTGCACTTCGACCACGCCAACAACATCGACCTCTTCCCACAGGCCAGCATTTACCTCAGCGCGCGCGAGTTCGCCTATGCCGCCGATCCGCACCCCGAGGACATGTTCGTCCCGGCGATGATCCGTGAGCAGGTGTCGCGGATGAACCTGACCTTGCTGGAGGAAGAGGGCGAGGTCGTGCCCGGCCTGCGCTGGATCCCCGCGCCGGGGCATACGCCGGGGCTGATCTCGCTGGTGCTGGAACACGAAGAGGCGGGCCGTGTCGTGCTGGCGTCCGATGCGATCAAGTACGCCAAGGAGGCCGTGACGGGACGCTGCGATCTGGCCTTCGAGACGCCGGAAACCGGAACGCGCACGATCCAGCGCATTCTGGCGATGGCGGACCGGATCGTGCCGGGGCACTTCCCCGAGTTGATCAAGCGCGACGGCGTCTGGACTTGGGACGAGGCGGCGGAGGTGACGCTGCTGGTGCGGTGACGCGCACGGTGGACGGGTGCATGGCGATAGGGCAGGCTCTAGCGTCTGTTTCCCCACGGAGTTGAGGGTTGCCATGCGCTGCAGAAGTATCTTATGGGCTTTCGCCGTTTTCGCCACCGTCGCGATGCAGCCGCAAAGCGATCTCCGGGCCGAGGAGCCGGAGGACGGCAGCGAAATCGCCATCTACCGTGACGGCCTTGCACTGATGACCGTTCGCCGGACCATGGAACTGCCTGAAGGTGAAACCCGGCTCGCCACCAGCCGCCTGAGCCCCGGCCTCATCCCGGAAAGCCTGCATGTCGAAGGCGACGGCGTGCGGCTGCTCGATCTGGATGTCTCGCCCTGGCCGATCAGTCAGCGGCGGCTGCTCCAGTCCTTCCTCGGTGAGGAGGTGCTGTTCCTGCGGCCCACGCCGGACGGGCGCGGCTGGATCGAGGAAGAAGCGGAGATCGTGGCGCTCGACGAGGGGGTGGTGCTGCGAATCGACGGCCGCATCGAAGTGGACCCGGCAGGGCGCTTCGTCTTCCCCGAACTGCCCGAGCCGCTGCTTGACGAGCCCCGCGCGGTGCTGCGCCTGCACTCCGAGGAAGAGGGCGCCCGGACCGTCACATTGCGCTACCTGACGCGCGGTGTTTCGTGGCGGAACGACGTGGTGGCGCAGTGGGATGGCGACGCCGGGCGCCTGAATCTCACGGCGATGGCCACCCTGCGTAACGACCAGGACCGTTCCGTGGCCGCAGAGCGGGCGCAGCTTGTGGCGGGCGAGGTCGCGCTGGAACCGGAGGATGCGCCGCGCCAGGATACGCGGATACAGGCGATGCGCGCCGAATCCGCTCCGATGATGCCGGAGGCGGAGGCGCGTGCCGATCTTCACGTTTACCGCCTCGACGACCCCTTGACCCTGGACGCGCACGGCATCGTGAGGCGTGCGCTGGTGGAGGCGCGGGCGGTCGAGGTCGAGACGATCTATCGCATCGAAGGTCTGGCCGTCGCGCAGCAGCAAAGGGAGGTGCGGGAGACGACGGCGCAACTAAGGCTGGAGATTCCCGACACCCGCGCCGCCGGACTGGATCAAGCGCTGCCCGCCGGGATCATGCGGGTCTACGCGGATGGGCTTTTCCGGGGGGCGCGGCAGATCGGGGACACGCCGGTCGGGGCTTCGTTGACCCTGGATCTGGGCGAGGCCTTCGATGTCACGGCGGAAAGCCGCCAGACCGCCTTCGAGCGCATCGGCGACCGCAGCTATGAAAGCGCGCAGGAGGTCGTGCTTCGAAACGCCAGCGACCGAGAGATCGAGGCGGAAGTGATTGGCAGTTTCCCCGAAGATTGGCGAATGATCGAGGAGTCTCACCCCCACGAGCGGCGCACCGCAAGCGAGCCGGTCTGGACCGTGGCGATCCCGGCAGAGGGCGAAGAGACGCTAACCTACCGCGTGCGCGTGAGCCGCTAGATTAGGAATTTCCGGGGGCGCGAGAGTAGGCGCCTCGGGCGTTCCGTGGTTCGGGGCCGCGTCCCGCCCACTCAGCGCGCGCCGCGCGCCTTGAACGGGACGACCTGGTCGGCTTTTTTATCGGGCGCGGGCGTGTTTACCGTCTCGGGCAGGGCATGGAGCCACGGGTGTTCCAGTGCGGGCCTGCCAAAGTAATACCCCTGCAGGAGTTCGGCACCCTCGTCCTGCAGGATGCGGGCTTCTTCCTCCGTCTCGATGCACTCCGCGACGGCGACGAGGTTGAGCGAACGGGACAGCCCGAGGAGATTGCGCACGAAGAGCAGGTTCTGCGGCTCCTGAGCGATGTTGCGCACGAAGGATCCGTCGATCTTCACGATATCCACCGTCAGGGTCTTGAGGTGGCGGAAGGTCGTGTAGCCCGCGCCGAAGTCGTCGAGCGCAACCCGGCACCCGAGCGCGCGCACGGCGCGGACGAAGCGGGCGGATTCCTCGATGTCCTGCAGAGCGGCGGTTTCCGTGATCTCCACCACGAGGCGGCTTGCGAGGTCGCGCTTGCCCTTGAGCTTGGCGGTCAACGCGCGCAACCACGAGCGGTCGCTTGCCGTGAGACCGGAGATGTTGATCGCAAGCCTCACTTGCGGATGCTTACGCAGATCCTCTACCGCAAGATCGAGCACGCGGCGGTCGAGCGCACGCATCAGGCCGAGCTGTTCGATGGTCGGCACGAAGGCGCCCGCGGTCACAAGCGTCCCGTCCTCGCGGCGCAGGCGCAGTAGGCATTCGTAGAAATCGACGGCGTGATTGCGCGAGCCCACGATGGGTTGATAAGCGAAGGAGAGGCGGCTTTCCTTCAGCGCCTGATGCACTTCCGCACCGATGTCGAGCGCGGCGCGGTAAGAGCGGCGCTGCTCTTCCGACATCTCATAAAGACCGACGCAATTGCGTCCACGCGCCTTCGCCTGACGCAACGCACCTTCCGCCTTGGCGATGACGTCGTAGCCCGAACTGGCCTGGGTCGGGAAAACGACCACGCCGACCGTGGCGGTGATGCGGACTTCTCCGGCCGGGGTGTCGATCGGGAGGCTGCGGATTTCCGCAACGGCGCGTTCGGCGACGCGCAGCGCTTCCTTCTGATCGCAGCGGCCGAGCACGGCGCCAAAGCGGTCGCCTGCGATCCGGCCAATCACGTCGCAGTTGCGCAAGCATGCGTCCAGGCGATGCCCGACCTCGACCAGCACCGCATCGCCGGCCTCGAAGCCATAGGCATTGTTGATCATCGCAAGCTGGTCGATACCCAGTACGAGGAACGCCCCGGCGGACTCCACGCGCACCGTTTCGACCAACGCCTGATCCAGCGCCTGGCGCAGCCGCATCTTGTTGAAGTGCCCGGTAAGCTCGTCGTAATTGGCGAGGAATTCGAGGTAGGCTTCGTTTTCCTTGCGCTCCGTGACCACGCGCATCGCGCCGATCATGTGCAGCGCCGCGCCGCCGTGCAGGGTATCGACGCCACCGCGGTCGTGAACCCAAAGGTAAGTGCCGTCACCCCGGCGTAGGCGGAACTCGCAGTCGTAAGGCGCCCCGGTGGCGATATGGTCGCTCAGCATCTTGAGTCGCAGCGGCAGATCTTCCGGATGGATCTGCGTGTTGAGCGCCTCTCCGCTCGCCGGTGGCTGAGCCCTGTGTGGCGGCGCGATGCGGCCGCTATCGCCGTGCCAGAGAATCGCGTCGTCGGCGAGGTCCCATTCGTAGAGAATATCCCCCGACGCCGCTATAGCGGCTCGCAAGCGGGACAGCTCGTCAAGTCTGTCAGCGTGGCCGCAGCGCTTATGCACGGTGTGCCCTCCTAGCATCGGCGCAACGTGTAGCTGTCTTCCGGGCCACATCCCGCGCCGGACGAGCCGTATATCCGGTTCGTCGTCTCGTCGCGCGTCTGCTCCGGTCGATCTACCTGTGCGTTCATAACCTTGCTCGTTCTACCTGAACAACAATCAGGCTAAGGCCCAATTCCTTAATAAAGGGTAACCGGCGTTTAACGCGAATTTACACTGATTCATCCTGTCGGCCTGGAGACGCCGAATGCCGCCGAAACGCCCTGCTTTCTTCCGCCAGGTCAAGTGGCTCCAGTACATGGTTAACGGCATTTGATGACGATCGCAGGTTTGCTTCCCGGCAGAAATTCCCGTTCCGCGATTCCATAACCTCAATACAGGTTATCGCAAAGGCTTTTCCCGATTCCAATTCCACCACACTCGGAATTTTGCCGGTCCGCCGCTCAACCGATTGGTTAACGGCAATTTTTTTTGCTTATTTGTTTAAGCTACGCGGTTGTTTCTGCTCGCATTGCAGGAAACGTTAGCGAAACTAACCACCACGCATTGATTTTCCTGCGTGCAGAAGTAGAAGATGTTGCTCTTACAAGCTGTCGATGGGCGAGGATGGCATTGACCCTTACAAACCTGACCACTGCGGAAATCGAACGCTATGTCGGACAACGAATCCGCGAACGCCGCACCATGCTCGGGTTAACGCAGCAACAGCTCGCCGAGAAGCTGGGCATCACCTATCAGCAGGCGCACAAGTACGAGCGCGGCATAAACCGGGTTTCCGCAGGGCGGCTTTATGAGTTGGCCTCGGTCCTGAACGTCGACGTCGGGTTCTTCTTCGAAGGCCTGTCGGCCGAATCCGCCACGGACGATCTCAATCCCCGCCAGCGTATGTGCCTGGATGTGGCGCGAAACTTCACGCGTATCGCCGATCTTCGGCAACAGGACGCGCTTGCGCAGCTCACCCGCACCTTGGCCGAGAGATCGGGCGCACGCAGACGTGGCGGGAAGACATCGGAAGCGGACACGCCCGAAGACGACCAGTCCGAGTCTTAGAGCGTATTTCGTTCACAAGGGTTCATGAAGAACGCTCCATCTCTTTGTTCTGGCGCATTTTTGAAGCGGCGAACCGGTATCCACTTCGCCTGAAAATGCTCTAGCCTTACGATCTTTCCCCGCCTCACGATCCTATTCGGGGCGGCCTTACCCTGTTGATCTTTTTCAAGGCCTTCGGTCCTGCGGTATGCTGCATTGCGGGAGGCTTAGCTATGCCAATGCGGCCTGCCGGCGCTGGATCAACGGAGTAGGATGGACATGAAGGACGAAGCACGCCCCTGGCACGCTCGCGATTGCGAGGAGGTGTTGGAAGCTCTTGAAACCAATCGGGCCGGACTCGGCACCGAGGAGGCAAGAGCGCGGCTGGAGCGCTATGGCCCGAACCGTCTGCCGGAACAAGGTAAGCGCGGGCCGCTGCGGCGCTTCCTATCACAATTCCACAACGTCCTGATCTACGTCCTGATCGGCGCCGCCGGCGTTACGGCGTTGATGGGGCACTGGGTCGACACCGGCGTAATCCTCGCCGTGGTTCTGATAAACGCCTTTATCGGCTTTATCCAAGAGGGTAAGGCCGAAAGCGCGCTTGAAGCCATTGCCGATATGTTGTCGCCAGAGGCCGTCATTACGCGCGACGGCCAGCGCAAGACGATCCCGGCGGAGGAAATCGTGCCGGGAGATGTCGTGCATCTCGGCTCCGGCGACAAGGTTCCCGCGGACCTTCGAATGATGGAGGCCCGCAGCCTGCAAATCCAGGAAGCGGCGCTCACCGGCGAGTCTCTCGCGGTTGACAAACAGACCGAGCCGGCCGAGTCGGACGCCTCCCTCGGCGACCGCGCCTCAATGGCTTATTCCGGCACCCTGGTGACTTCGGGACGGGGCCGGGGCGTCGTCGTAGCTACCGGCGCGGAGACCGAGATCGGCCGCATATCGAGTATGCTGTCGGAGGTGCAGCAGCTCACGACGCCGTTGCTCGTCCAGATGCAGACCTTCGCGCGCTGGCTGACGGTGGCGATCCTGGCGGTGTCGGCGCTGGCCTTCGTCTTTGCCACGCTGGTGCGCGACTACGAGGTCACCGACGCCTTTATGGCCGCCGTCGGCATTGCTGTGGCCGCGATCCCCGAGGGGCTGCCCGCGATCATGACCATCACGCTGGCCATCGGTGTCTCGGCCATGGCCGCTCGCAACGCGATCGTGCGCAGGCTGCCCGCTGTCGAGACGCTGGGCGCGATCACCACGATCTGCTCCGACAAGACCGGCACGCTGACTCGCAACGAACTGGCAGTCCAGCGCATCGTAACGGCCGTCGGACAGTTCGGCGTCAGCGGTACCGGCTACGCTCCGGAAGGCCGCTTCACCAAGGATGATGCGGAAATCGATCCGGGCGAGCACACGATCCTGATGTGGGCCATCGACGCGGGAGTTGTCTGCAACGACTCCGAGTTGCGCCAGGAGGACGGCGAGTGGACGCTACATGGCAATCCGATGGACGGCGCGTTGATCACGCTCGCTCTCAAGGCCGGACGGGAGCGCGAACGTGTCCATGAGGCTTTTCCGCGCCAGGACCTGATCCCGTTCGAATCGTCGCATAAATACATGGCCACGTTGAACGAGGGCGAGGGCGGCCGTCATCTGATCTTCCTCAAGGGCGCGCCCGAGCGGGTGGTGGAGCTTTGCAGCCGTGCCGAAGGCAGCGAGCAAAACACGCTGGACCCGGACGACTGGCTGGCGAAGGTGCATACGCTGGCATCCGAGGGCTACCGGACCCTGGGCGTGGCGATGCGCGAGGACTCGGGCGACGGGGACGGCCGCCTGACCTTTGAGTCGGTGGAAGAAGGCGGCTTCACGCTGCTGGGGCTGATCGGACTGATCGATCCCTCGCGGGAGGAAGCCATTCAGGCGGTGGCGGACTGCCGCTCAGCGGGTATCGGGGTGAAGATGATCACCGGCGACCACTCGGCGACGGCCCAGGCGGTGGCGCGCGAATTGGGG
The DNA here is from genome assembly GCA_007127165.1 of Rhodovibrio sp. Classification (GTDB taxonomy): domain Bacteria; phylum Pseudomonadota; class Alphaproteobacteria; order Kiloniellales; family Rhodovibrionaceae; genus SKZV01. The sequence goes on from SKZV01000242.1 coordinate 25,667, forward strand.
CTTCGCGGCGTGGACAAGGCGTTGACCGGAAAAGATCTCGACCGCCTCGAAGAATCGGAATGGCCGGACTCTGCGCAGGAGGTCGACGTGTATGCGCGCACCTCGCCGGAGCACAAGCTGCGTCTAGTGGAGGCACTGCAAACCCGCCACGAGGTCGTGGCGATGACCGGCGATGGCGTCAACGACGCTCCCGCGCTCAAGCGCGCGGACATCGGTATCGCCATGGGCAAGCGCGGCACCGAGGCGGCGAAGGAAGCCTCCGAGATGGTGCTGGCGGACGACAATTTCGCCACGATCGCCCTGGCCGTACGTTCTGGACGTACGGTGTACGACAACCTGAAGAAGGCAATCCTGTTCATGCTCCCGACGAACGGGGGGCAGGCCTTTACCGTGATGGTGGCGATCTTGTTCGGGACGATGCTGCCGGTCACTCCGGTGCAGATCCTTTGGGTGAACATGGTCACGACGGTGACGCTCGCGCTCGGGCTGTCCTTCGAGCAGGCGGAGCCGAGCATCATGGAGCGACCGCCGCGTGGACGAAAGGAGCCGATTCTGTCGCGACTGCTGGTGTGGCGGATCGGGTTTGTTTCGGTGCTGTTGGTGATTGCGACCTTCGGGCTGTTCTACAGGGCGCGCGGAGCCGGAGTCGACATAGAAACCGCACGCGCGATTGCGGTGAACACCCTGGTCGCGGGGCAGGTGGTCTATCTCTTCTCCGCCCGTGTGATCGATGGCCCGGCCTGGTCGCCGCATGCGCTCAAGACGTGCAAACCGGCGCTGATTTCGGTGGGGATCATGCTCGTTCTCCAGGGTGCCTTCACCTACTTGCCGGCGATGAACTTCCTGTTCGGTACGGCACCTCTCGGGCTGGAAGACTGGTGGCCGATCATTCTGGCCGCCGTGGCGATCTTCCTGGCCGTCGAATCGGAGAAGGCAATCATGCGCCGCTTTGGGAAGGCGCGGTGAATCGCTCGCAAACGCCGTGAGTTGAGAGCGATTGCCGCAGTTGAGGGTGCGTGCTATCCACTTGCGCGTCATGAGCGGCATTCTCTTCATCACGGCCACGCGGATCGGTGACGCCATCCTTTCCACAGGCCTTTTGGGCGCGTTGATCGAACGCCACCCAGGCGTGCCGGTCACCGTGGCCTGCGGGGCTCCTGCAGCGCGAATCTTCGCGCATACGCCGGGGTTGGAGCGGGTGATCGTGCTGCGCAAGCGCCGTGCCTCCGCGCACTGGTTCGACTTGTGGCGGCTCTGCGCGGGGAACCGCTGGGACGTCGTGGTGGATCTGCGCCGCTCGCTGCTGCGCTGGTGCCTGCTGGCGAAGGAGCGCCACGTCTTGCCGCTGGACCGCACGCCGGCGCATCGGGTCGAATTACTCGCCCGAACCCTGAAGCTCGATCCTGCACCTGCGCCACGCTTCTGGACCGGTCCCGAGGAGGAGGCGGAGGCGGCGGACCTGGTTCCGCAAGGCTCGCCGGTAATCGCCGTCGCGCCCGGCGCGAACTGGCGCGGCAAGATCTGGCCGGGCGAGCGTTTCGCAGCCCTGTGTCAGCGGTTGACTGCCGATGACGGCCCGTTTCCCGGCGCCAGAGTCATGATTACAGGCGGTCCCGACGAGCAGGACTCCGCGCAGCCCCTGTTCGAGGCGCTGGGCGGGCAGGCGCTCGATGCGATGGGGCGGGACTTGCTGGTGACGTCCGCCGCCCTGCAGCGCTGCGCGCTGTTCGTCGGCAACGATTCAGGCCTGATGCATCTGGCCTCCGCCGCCGGTATCCCCACCTTTGGCCTGTTTGGCCCAACCCGGGACGATCTTTACGGTCCTTGGGGGGAGAAGGGTACAGTCATCCGCACGCCCGAGAGTGTCGAGCAGTTGATCGGGCACAGCGGCTACGATCATCGCACCACGGGCAGCCTCATGACCTCATTGACCGTGGATCGCGTTTTCGAGGCGATCGAGCGGAGGCTTCCGAAATGCCAGCGTCTGCCGAACCCGGAAGCCAAATTCCTGCAAACAGGAAACGATCCGCAGGAAGGCTAATTCCTCGCGCCGCAGCAACACCATTCCGGTGTACGGCAGAAAACCCTTGTTACACAACTGTACAGGCTATAGCGTGCAGCGCATCATAATTGCCGCAGCGCAACAACGACGGTATGATTGTTGTTGGTGCAAACATTTGCGGTAATGGGGTTTGAAGGCGGAGGAGCCTGAAGATGCAGGATTTGCACGGCTATTACATCGAAGACATCGAAGTTGGAATGACCGATAGCTACGGCAAGACGGTCACCGACGCGGATATCGTCATGTTCGCGGGGGTTTCGGGCGATACGAATCCGGTCCACTTGAACGAGAATTTTGCTGAGCAGACGCTTTTTCGCGGGCGAATCGCACACGGCATGCTCGCGGCGAGCTTTATTTCCACCGTTCTGGGGACCCGCTTGCCGGGCCCAGGCTGTATCTACATGGGGCAGACCCTAAACTTTCGGGCACCCGTGAAGGTCGGTGATACGGTGCGCGCGCGCGTAACCGTGACCGAGGTCGATCGCGCAAAGAAGCGGATCAAGGTCGAAACCGTCTGCACCGTGGGCGACACCGTGGTGATCGACGGCGAGGCCAAGTTGATGGTCAGCAGCCGCGAGGCCCGCAAGGATAAGCCGGTTGCCGCCGGCGGAGCGGTGCCGCCGCCGCAACAGCATACGCAGGCGGCGGAATAACGAGCGCTGTCTTCAACGCGCCAGCCTGTATGGACGCGGAGTCCGGCCATCGGAGAGATAACCGGTGGCCGGATTTTTTCGCGGGGCTCTACTCTTTGCCGTTCATGCGCGATATCGTTGCGCCGCCGCCGATGTCGGCGGTTCGGCCCACGACGGTAGCTTGCGAGCGCATCTTTATCCTATGGCTATATTCCGCCACACCTCTGATCTGCCGAAGGACGCGCGCGCGAGCGTGGTCGCTATCGGAAATTTCGACGGCGTCCACCGTGGCCACCGCCACGTTCTGGCGGCGGCACAGGCGCACGCCGGGACGCTTGGCACGTCCACGACCGTCCTGACCTTCGAGCCGCACCCGCGGCAGGTTTTCGTGCCGGATCAGCCGCCGTTCCGCCTCTCTCTGTTGCGCAGCAAGGCCCGCATCCTGGAAGACCTGGGAGTCGCGCATCTCTTCGTGCTGCACTTCGATCGGGAGTTCGCGCGGAAAACAGCCGAACAGTTCGTGACGGACATTCTGGTGCGCGACCTGAACGTGCGCCATGTGGTGATCGGCGGCGATTTCTGTTTCGGCCATCGCCGTCAGGGCAATGCGGACCTGCTCCGGCGCATGGGGGAGACCCACGGATTCGGGCTTTCGGCCCTGGATCCGGTACGCGACGAGAATGGCGAGGTGATCTCATCCAGCCGGATTCGCGACGCGCTGCGCCATGGCCGGACGCAGGAGGCAACGCGCTTGCTCGGCAGGCCATGGGAGGTCGAGGGGCGAGTCGATCACGGCGCCAAGCGAGGCCGCGATATCGGGTTTCCCACGGCGAACATCGCGCTAGGAGATTATCTTGAGCCCGCGCACGGGATCTACGCCGTGCGCGCCGGGATCGATCACGGCCAGTCGACGCAGTGGATGGATGCAGTCGGCTATGTGGGGCGGCGGCCGACAGTGCAAGGCGAGAATGTTCTGCTGGAAGTCCACATCTTCGACGCCAGTCCGGATCTTTATGGGCAGCACTTACGAGTTCAGATGATCGACTTCCTGCGCGGCGATAAGCATTTCGCGTGCATGGAAGAACTGTGCGCACAGATCGCGAGCGACTGTCACGAGGCAAGGCGCGTCCTCAAGTTGCTGCCGTAAGATCCTGTAGGTTCGCAACCATCTCGATCATTTTTGCCTCATATTTACGTGAACGGCGTTGCAGCGCGGTCGACTGCAGGCACAATGACAGGGCGTCATCCTCGGCGCAGCACGCGTAAGGGTCGCCGATGTCGCCGCTCGTCCATTTCCTGCTGTTCGCCGTTCTTGCCTTGCTGGGCGGTTTCATGTGCCGGATCAGCGCCCCGATGGTGCGCGAGCATGCGGGATATGGCTACCGGCTCGTGGCGGTCGTGATCTGTCTGGCCGGATTGGGGCTGTTTACCGTCTCGGTGGTATTCCTGGCCAAGGCCATTGCCGGGATTCCGGAGTAATCGTTTCGGCCAATGGGGGTCGCAAAACCTGTTCGCGTTGAAGGGCTGCGAGGCACACCCTGTCTGATCGTCAACCCGCGGCCTGGACGCCGTAGGTTCCTTCGCTACGGGTCGCTGGAAAGCGCAGGGTGATCCGGGTACCCTTGCCCGCCGCGGTGTCGACGTCCACCTCGGCCTGATGCAATTCCGCCAGGGAGCGAACCAGCGAAAGGCCCAGCCCCGTTCCTTCAAACCGCCGCTGCAACTGCGATTCAAGCTGCGAGAAGGGCTTGAAGGCGTAGGGGACCTGCTCCGGGTCCATTCCGATGCCGGTATCCTTCACGGCAATATCGATTCCGCCATCGCTGCGAACGGCGGCCATGAGAGTGACGTCGCCACCCGCGGGTGTGAACTTCACGGCGTTCGACAAGAGGTTGATCAGTATTTGCTTCAAGGCGCGCGGATCTCCGTAGAGCCCACCGAGCGTTTCGCTGACCTCGGTGGTCAGGGTCAATGCGTGCGCCTCCGATCGGCCGCGCACCAACCGCATTGCGCTCTCCAGCACCTCCTCGAGGTCGATGAGGGTTTCCTGCAGATCGAAACGGCCCGCTTCGATCTTAGAGAGGTCCAGGATGTCGTTGATCAGGCTGAGCAGGTGACGGCCGCTCATGTGAATATCCTCGGTGTATTCACGGAAGCGGCTATCCGGGTCCTCCCGGAAAGCCTGGTCGCGCAGCAACTCGGAAAAGCCGATGATGGCGTTTAGGGGCGTGCGGAGTTCGTGGCTAATGTTCGCGAGAAACTCGTTCTTCGCTCGATTCGCGGCTTCCAGCTCCATATTCTGCTGCATCAGCCGTTCCTGGACATTGCGAAGCTGGGAAATGTCGGTCAGGTGGGCGTAGCAGCGGATGGCGCCCGCTGTGGCGGTGGCAAGCTGCGCCACCTGGATCAGGCAGGTCACTTCACGTCCGTTCGCGCCTTCGACGATGACCTGCGTTCCGTTGCGGCTGTCGGCGATGGCCTCGGGTATGAGCTGGGGAGCACCGTCCTCGGTGAGGCGGATTTTCGGGGTCCCGGCGCTCTGCATGTCTTCCAGCGTTTCGCAACCCACCAGTTCCCGGCACGCGCTGTTGGCGTACGCTACGCGCCCTTGATCGTCGTAGGCGACGATAGCTTCGCTGGCCTGATCGGCCATGGCGGTCATCATCGCCAGATCCTCCCGGTAGGTACGTGCAACGCGGCCCAGGAGGCGGTCGACGCTTTCCCCGACGTCCTTCCATTCGTCGCCACCCACGGTGAAGCGGTGGGCGTCGCCTCGAGCCGGGTCGTCGTGCGCGCGCGCCATGTGGTCGCGCAGGGCAAGCATCGGAGCCATTGCCTTGCGCCCGACGATGGCCATCGTCGTCGCCGAAACCACCAGCGATATGATCAGCACGAGACCGCTGATCCGCCAGATAAAGGCTATCAGCTCGGCCGGTATCCAGCTTGCGTCCAGGCGCGCCACCATGGCGTAGTCCATTCCAAGCTGCTGGGGAGTGACCAGGATTTCATAGCGATCTCCGTCTGCACTGCGCCGTCCGCGCTGCGCGACCTGTTCCAGGCTGTTCACTGGCGCCTCCCCGAAGAAGGCGATGCTTTCGCCGGAGCGGGTGTAGAAGGCGCCGCCGACGACCGAACTGTTCAGGCTCAACATGCGCCCCGACAGCAGCAGGTCCGACATTCGGCTGTGGGACTGGGTCATGTAAGCGGCGGAAAGCGCGGACTCCGCGCCGTGCTGAAGGCGGTCCAGCAGGTCGCTGCGATAGCTGAAGTAGGAGGGAACCAGAATCACCGCTTCGACGAGCAGGATGCTGATGAATACAACGCCACCGATGCGGCGGCAGAGCCGACACTGGAGCTGTTCGAAGAGCCGGTTCAGCGAGGGACGCCTGCACATTCGCGCTCATGCCTCAAATATCTGAATTAAGATATCTAGCATAAGGTGTAAAAGCGCGATTGTCTTTAACCGAGCATAAAATAGTGTACAACAATGGTAAACTTCCCGTGACGGAGGCGGAGCCCTACTGCGAGGGGTGCCAGAACGGGGCCGTCAGTCTTGAGGCCGTCAGTCTTGAGGCCGTCAGTCGGGGGGCGTCAGTCCAGGGACGGGGAACAGTAAAGCGGCCCGGGCAGTTTCCTGTCCCGGGCCGCTTCGAAGATCGCATACCTGAAGCCGTCTGGTGCGGGTTATTCGCCGCGCATGATGCCCAGGATGTTCAAGATGTGGATGAACAGCACCACGAAGGAGCCGTAGAGCATAAAGGCGCCGAAGATCGCCTTCTTTGCGGCCGTATCGGCGAGGTCGCCCTCGCTGTACATGTTCTTGATCTTCTGTGTCTCGTAAGCGGTCATGCCGGAGAAGAGCAGAACTACCGCAATAGAGGTGAACAGCGACATCATCGTGCTCTGGATGAAGAATACGTTGACCAGCATCGCCACCAAGACACCGATGATCGCCATGATCATAAAGGTCGCCATCGCCGAGAGGTCCTTCTTCGTCGTGTAGCCGACGATGGAAATACCCGCGAAGGTGGCTGCCGTGATGAAGAACGCGCGCACGATGATCATCGGATCCATCTGCGCGTACATGTAGAGGATCGGCCCGAGGATCGCGCCCCACAAGCTGGCGTAGACCCAGAAGCACACCTGCGCCGCCCCGACGGACCGGCTGGTCATGATGCGCGGCGCGAAGAAGCCGAGCCCGAGAATGCCGATGAAGAACAGCCAGAACATGCTGCCGATCGTGACGACCAGCTGCTCGTTCATGGCGACGATCATGCCAAGCGCGCCGGTATAGGCCACGCCGAGCGCCATGTAATTGTAGACACGCAGCATGTAGTTGCGCAGGCCGACATCGACGTGAGCGGCCTCCGCCTGCGTGCGAGTCATGTATTTGCGATCAGGACCCTGAGCCATGGATCTGCTTTCCCTATCCCAAGCGGTGCGTCATTGGTTTGACGAAGATATTGGCACAACGGCTGCGCCAATCAAGTGATTTACGCAGCGTCAGTGAGCAAATGCCGTCGACAGTTCGCGGTATCCTACCCGTTCGTGTCGCGTTTGTCGATCAAGACCGGTTGCATTGCCGCACGCTTACTCGTTGCGCAGCAGCGGCGCGGCCTTCTGTCGCAGAGCGCGGAACGTTCCCGCATAGCCGAACAGCACAGTCACCGTCGCGGCCACGATTACGGTGAGCGCCACCGACCCCGGCAGGAACACGAACCCGCCCTCCATCAAGTAGGTGACCACCACCCAGGCGGCCAGCGTTCCGATCGCCGCCGCCAGCAGCCCCGTGACCGCGCCCAGCAGGCCGTATTCGAGCAGGAACGCGTTGGTCACGTTTCGCCGGGTCGCTCCCAGGACCTTCAGCACCACCGCGTCGTAGATTCGCCGTCGCTGGCCTGCCGCGACCGCTCCGGCCAGCACCAGCGTTCCCGCCAGCACGGTGACCGATGCGGTCGAGCGAACCGCCGTCGCAATGTTGGAGAGGACCTCGGAGACTTGGCCCAGAACCTCCTTCACCTGGATCGCGGACACGTTCGGGAACTCCGCGTTGACGGCGTCTTCCAGCGCCGATTCCCGCTCGGGATCGCTGTGAACCGTCGCGATAAAGCTCTGCGGCGCATCCGAAAGAACGCCGGGGGAGAAGACCATCACGAAGTTGATCTGCAAGTCCGACCACTCGACGGCACGCAGGTTTCCGATCTCCGCCTCGATGTTGCGGCCGAGCACGTTCACGGTCAAGCTGTCGCCCAACCCCAGCCCCATTGCGTCGGCAACCCGGCGGTCGAGCGAGACCAACTGCGGCCCCTCATAGTCCTCCGGCCACCAATCGCCACGCACGACATTCGCGTTTTCCGGCGCTTCGCCGGACCAGGTGATGCCGCGGTCGCCCTGAAAGACCCAGGAGACATCGTCCGGGATCTGCAACTCCTCCACACGGGTTCCCTCAACGCGGGTAATGCGACCGCGCATCATGGGCACGTGGCGGACCTGCGTGACGCCCTCGAAGTTGCGGACCATCGTCGTGAAGGACTCGATCTGATCCGGCTGGATATCGATGAAATAGAAGCCGGGGGCTTCCTCCGGCATCTCCTCGAACACCTTCTTGGTGATATTCCCCTCGATCAGCGCGATCGCTACCAGCACGGTCAGCCCGAGGCCCAGCGACATCACGACGCTGCCCGTGGGCGCGCCCGGCCGGTGCAGGTTGGAGATCGCGAGCCGCAGGCCCGGACGCCGCGAGCGGGGAACCCCGCGCGACAGCAGAATGATCGCCCCGGCGGCCAAGCGGAAGACGAGCAGCGCGGCAACCGATCCCACCACGAAACCCAGGGCAAACTGCCGATCGTCGGAGGTGAAGACCGCCAGCGCCCCCAGCGCCAGCGCCGAAGCGGCGATTCCTACCCAGGCCCAGGCCGGGATTCGCGCGCTTTGATGGGCGACGACATCGCGGAACAGCGCCGCCGCCGGAATCGCCTGCGCTCTTGCCAGCGGCCACAGCGTGAACGCCAGCGTCGTCAGAAGCCCGAAAAGCGCGGCGATGAGCAGCGGCCGTGGATAGATCCCGAAAGCGAGGTCGAAGCCCAGCGCCTCGACCAGCACCGGCCCCACCAGGAGCGGCACGGCGGCGCCTAGCGCCACTCCGAGGCCGATCCCCAGAAGCGCGATGGTCAGCACCTGCATGAGATAGGCGGAGAACACCAGCGTGGCGGGCGCGCCGAGGCATTTCAGCGTCGCGATCGTGCGTTGCTTGCTGTCCAGGTAGGAGCGGATCGCGTTCGCCACCCCCACGCCGCCGACCAAGAGCGCCGTCAGCCCCACAAGGGTCATGAACAGCGTCACCTGATCAACGAAGCGCACGATTCCGGGCGCGGCATTGTCGAGATCGCGAGCGCGCCAGCCGGCGTCGGGGAAAGCGGCGTTCATCTCCGCCCGCCACGTGTCGCTGTCCATCCCCGGCGGCAAATCCAGCCGGTAATGGTGGTAGGTCAGGCTGCCCGGCTCCATCAGCCCGGATTCCGAGATGCTGGCGTGGCCGACCATAACGCGCGGACCGAGCGTGAAGGCGCGCGCCGGGCGGTCCGGCTCCCGCGTGATCGTGCCGCGCACCGTGTAGTCGAGGTCGCCGACGCGCAGAGTGTCGCCGGTGGACAGGTTCAGACGATCCACGAGAGAGGGATGCACCAGCGCGCCCCAGCGCCCGTCCCGGCGCTCCAGCGTCTCCTGCAACGGCTGCTCCGGAGTGACGCCGACCCGTCCGTAGAGGGGATAGGCCTCGTCGA
>SKZV01000170.1 GCA_007127165.1 Rhodovibrio sp.
CCTTCCCGCTCCCCTGAGGGGGAGCTGTCGCTCTTCGCGACTGAGGGGAGACACCCTTTCCGAGGGGCCGTAGGAGAAGACAGACGCTGCGGTGTCGCTTGCGCGACGAATCTTTCGCGCCCCTCAGCCGCAAGCGCGGCAGCTCCCCCGGTGGGGAGCGGGAAAGGGATTTTCTCCGGCGTCCGATACACACGCTCCCACGCCTCTTCCCGCTCCCCTGAGGGGGAGCTGTCGCCTTCGCGACTGAGGGGAGACACCCTATCCGAGGGGCCGCCCTCTCCGTGTAATCACCCTTTCGCGGCGATCTGCTCGGCCTTTTGCACCAGGTTGTCGGCTTGGCGGATCGAGGCGAGGTCGATCAGTTTGCCGTCCAGCGTGACCGCGCCCCTGCCTTCCTTCTGCGCCTGCTCCATGGCTTCCAGAATGCGCTTGGCCTGCTGAACGTCCTTCTCGCTCGGGCCGTTCACCTCGTTCGCCAGCGGAATCTGCGACGGGTGGATCGCCCACTTGCCCTCGCAGCCGAGGATCGAGGCGCGGTTCGCGTGGGCGCGGAAACCGTCGGAGTCCGAGAAATCGCCGAACGGCCCGTCGATGGGACGAAGCCCGTTGGCCCGCGCCGCGACAACCATGCGGGCGATGGCATAGTGCCACATGTCGCCCCAATGGAACGCGCGGCTGCCGTCCTCCAGCGGGTCGGTCAGCACGCCGTAATCCGGGTTCGGCCCGCCGATGGCCGTCGTCCGCATTTTGGTCGAGGCGGCATAGTCGGCCACGCCGAAATGCAGGCTTTCGTTGCGTGGGGACGCGGCGGCGATTTCGTCGACATTGGCCATGCCCAGCGCCGTCTCGATGATCATCTCGAAGCCGAGGCGCTTCTTGCGTCCGATGGCGGCTTCGATCTGCGTCACCAGCATGTCCACGGCGTAGATGTCCGAGGCGGTGCCCGCCTTCGGGATCATGATGAGGTCCAGGCGCTCGCCGCCCTGCTCCACCACATCCACGACGTCGCGGTACATATAATGTGTGTCCAGCCCGTTGATCCGCACCGAAACCGTCTTGTCGCCCCAGTCGATGTCGTTCAGGGCCTGGATGATGTTCTTGCGGGCCTGCGCCTTGTCGTCCGGCGCGACGGCGTCTTCGAGATCCAGAAAGACCACATCGGCGGCCGACTGTGCGGCCTTTTCGAGCATGCGCGGATTGCTGCCGGGCACGGCAAGCTCGCTGCGGTTCAGGCGTGGGCGCGTCTGCTCTACAATCTTGAAGCTCATGAGGTCTCCCCCTGCGGAATTACGAAGGATGGGACGAGTACGCTCGCCACTTTCGCACTGCGAAAAAGCGGACTGGTATTACCACATCGTGCCGCGGATGCGAACCGTCTTTAATCCGGGTCCGAACCGTGCGCCCGCGTACGCCCCGGCAGGCCGCGCGCGAGCGGATGGTGCTGGGTGACGAGGGACTTCAAGCGCTCGTCCAGGACGTGGGTGTATATCTGCGTTGTCGAGATGTCAGCGTGGCCAAGCATTTGCTGGACAGAGCGCAGGTCCGCCCCGTGCGCCAGCAGATGCGTCGCGAAGGCATGACGCAGAACGTGTGGTGACAGCTTGGCCGGGTCCAACTCGGCATCGAAGGCGAGTTGCTTCAGCAATTGCTGCACACGCGAACGCGACAAGTGCCCCCCTTTGGCCCGGCGCGAGGGAAATAGCCAGCCGCCGTCCTTCTTTTCCAGCGGGACGAAGTGCTTGCGCAGCGGCAGATACTCCGCCAACGCGGCGCGCGCGGGCTCGCTCAACGGGACCATGCGTTCCCGTCCGCCCTTGCCGCGCACCAGCAGCAGGCGCGAATCGCGTTTGGCGGCGGCCAGCGGCAAGGCAATCAATTCGCTGACCCGCAGACCGGTGGCGTAGAGCACCTCCAAGAGCGCCACCAAGCGAGGGCCGCCCGGCCCTTCCATCTCGCGCGCCGTCGCGAGCAGGCGGTCCACCTCCGCCTCGCTCAACAGCTTGGGCAGGGCCCGTCCCTGACGCGGGGCGTCCAACGGCTCGGTCGGATCGTCGCCGCGAAAACCCTCGGAAAACAGAAAGCGATGGAACTGGCGTATTGCGGAGAGGCGGCGGGCGGCGGTGCGCGGCGTCAGCCCGGCGTCGACCATCTGCCCCAGATAACCGCGCAGATCCTCGGACTGCGCCGCCTCCAGCGCCATGCCACGCCGGCGCAGGAAGGCGGCGAGGTCGCGCAGGTCGCGGCGGTAGGCGTCCAGCGTGTTGCGCGCGGCCCCGCGCTCGCCCGCCAGCATCTCCAGGAAGCGTTCGAGCAGCCGCTCGTCCCCACCTGACGCCACGGGGTCCCTGCCCGCGCGCCCGGTTTCGTCAGATTCCGTTGCGGACAGCGGCTTCGAGCGCAAGGGCATGCGCCTCTTCTTCCAATCCGACCTCCTTCAAGGCCGAGAGCGCCTTCCCGAGGACCAGAGGATGACAGTTCTCCACCCCCTGCTCCCCAACAGCGATCAGGGTGAGCATCACCGCCTCGCCCCGCCGACGCTCCTGCCCCGCGTGCTTGAGCGCATAGACCAGCGCGGCGGAGGCAACGGGGCTTTCGTTTTGAGACTCCTGGGCGGCGATGTCGATCCAGCTTCGCGGCTCGGCACGGTCCAGCGCCTCGAACGTCGCACGCAGAAGGCTTTCCCGATACGACAGCGTTTCGAGGTTGTCACCCGATTGCACCGAGCGCCAAGCTGCAAGACCTTCGTTCAGCGGCACCTCGGTTTCGCGCGACAAGCGGGCGTAGGGCCAAAGCGCGGTGACCGTCCTCGCCGCCTCGGGATTGAGGATCGATTCCTGCCGCACCATGGTCAACCAGCGTCCCGCCGCATCGCCACGGCCTGCGGCGTAAAGCGCGCGTCCCGCCGTTTCCGCGAACCACGCCAGATCGGGCCGCACCTCAATGTCCGCCAGCATCGGCGCGAAAAGCCGGGCCGTCGGCAGATACAGGGCCGTTCCGGCGCCTTCCAGGGCTTCGCTCGCCAGTTCGGCCAGCACTGCCGGTGCGGGCTCCTCGCGCGCGGCCTGGAACAGCAGCGCGCGCTTGCGCACCGGCGACAGCCCGTCCGCTCCGTCCATGCTCGCCGCCTCGCTCAGCAACTCCGCGTCGAAGTCGAAGCGGGCGTAGTACGCGCCAAGCTCTTCGGCATCGAGCAAGCCTAACGCGGCGGCCCGCTCGGCGGCCTCGGTCCGCGACTCGGCCCCGCCGCTTTCCTGACGCGCCAGCGCAAGCAGGACGCGCGGCGAGGCCTGCGCGACCACATTGGACGGCGCGGCCACCTCTCCAAGCGCCAGGAGGGCCACGTGCAGCGGCCCCGCATCTGCGAACGCCGGGGCCTGCGCGGCCCCGCGTTCCACCGCATCGAAAAGCGCGTGGAACCCTGGATCAACCTCTGCGCCGGTTTCACGCAGCAACGAGAGGGTCAGATTGGCCTCGTCCGCCGCGCCGTCGCCAAGCTGGCAGACCGCGAGAGCCATCTGCCAGAACGGCTCGTCGCTCTCTGCAAGGGCATTGCGAACGATTCGGCACGCCTCCTCGGAATCGCCCGCAAGGAAAGACGATTCCGTCTGCAAACGCCGCAGGCCCGCGGGACCGCGGTCTCGCGGAATGACGCGCAGCATTTCGCGAACGCCGTCGGCCTCGCCCATTGCCGCCAAAATCTCCATGCGAAGCAGCAACAGGCTGCCGCTATCGCTGCTTGTCTGACGGCGATCCGGCGGACGGGTGGCGGAGGCTAGCAAACGGTTTGCGAGATCCTGCAAGGCGGGCGAGTCCAGATCGGTTGGAATCCGGGGCAGCATTTCCAGCACCACGTGGCGCGAAGTGCCTTCCCAGATCGCCGGACCCAAGCCGCCTCGACCGGGGTCCAGAATGCCGATCCCGTCCGGCTCGATATCCGCAAGCCGATCAACCTCGATACCCTCGATATCCTCGTCGGGCGGTTGCCCGAACCCAGCCTCCGGCTCGGAATCCGGGGACGCCGGTTCGGACTCCGGTTGGGTTTCGACCGGCCGGTCGGCCTCGCGCTCGTTCGTTGCCGGTGGACCCAGGCGCAGCGGCTCACCCACATCCTGTTGCGCATCCAAGGGCCCCGGCGTGCTCAAAAAAGCCGCAACGGCCACCCAAAGGGCGGCGTGCAGCCAAGCTGGCCGCCGGGGCGACGTCGCTCTAGCGATCGAAACGATCATTCGGTATGACCTTTTCCACGGTTGTGGCGGGTGCCGGGATTTCCCAGGTCATGATAAACACGCCCGCCGCGCCAACGCCCGCGACGAGCAATACGGTCAGAAAAAAGGTCAAACGTCTCATTGTGTGTCTTTATACTCGTGGCGTGACAGCAGGAGCGGTCGTCATGACCGGGCGGCAGATAAACCGGTCGTCATGACCGCCCGGCAACCGAAACTTCGCGCAACCGGATCGCCCCGGTCAAGCGGCCCGGACTTGCGCCGAACCGCTGAATTCGTGATAGGTTTCAAGTATGGCGAATTTGCGGCGACAGGTTCCATGGCCCGACTCCCGAGAACGGCGGCGCGACCCGCGCCTGGCCGCATGATCAAGTGTGTTCAAGATGTCCGAAACTCCCCCTCCTTGGCAACCGCCGCGCAGCATCGTTCTCGTCGGCCTGATGGGCGCGGGCAAAACCTGCATCGGCCGTCATCTGGCGGCGCGGTTCGCTCTGCCTTTCGTCGACGCCGACGCGGAGATCGAGGCGGCGGCGCAGATGAGCATTCCCGACATATTCGAGGCACATGGCGAGGCGGCGTTCCGCGACGGCGAGCGCCGGGTCATCGCCCGTCTGTTGCGCGGCGAGCCGCATGTGCTGGCGACCGGTGGCGGCGCGTTCATGAACGAGCGCACTCGCGCGGTCATCAAGCAGCGGGCGATCTCCGTCTGGCTGCGCGCAAATCTCGACCTCCTCGTCCGGCGCACCGCCAAACGCAATCATCGTCCGCTGTTGCGTCACGGCAACCCCCGCGACACCCTGCGGCGGCTACAGCAAGAGCGCGATCCGTTTTACGCCGAGGCCGATATTGTGGTGGATAGCCGGGACGCGCCACCCGAGGTTACCGTGGACGCATTGGAAGCGGCGCTGAAAGACTTCGTCGCCCGCAACGATCCGGGACCGCCGCTAGACGGCGCTCCGTGCGACGACGCGGCCACGACTGACGGAGAGGCCCGACCCGGCGACGAAGCTGGGGGAGAGGGCCTCTACCCGGCTCACACAAGCAGGAAAGCAACGTCGTGAACGTAATTGAGAGCCTCCGCGTAGAGCTGGGGGAGCGCGGCTACGATATTCTGATCGGCGGCGGCTTGCTGGCCGCGGCCGGAACGAAGATCTTGCCGGTGCTGCGTCGGCCACGCGTGTTCGTCGTGACGGATGAGAGGATCGCCGATCTGCACCTCGCCGGTCTGGAACGCTCGCTGGAGACGGCGGGAATCGCGTTCGATGCCTTTGTGCTCCCGGCGGGCGAAGAGACCAAGGACTTCACCCACCTGCAACGCCTCTGCGACCGGCTGCTGGAATCGCGGATCGAGCGCAGCGATGCGCTAATCGCGCTCGGCGGCGGCGTGATCGGCGATCTGGTGGGCTTTGCGGCGGCGATTACGTTGCGCGGGCTGGACTTCATCCAGATCCCGACGACCCTGCTGGCGCAGGTCGACAGCTCGGTCGGCGGCAAAACCGGAATCAACAGCGTCCACGGCAAGAACCTCATCGGCGCATTCCACCAGCCCCGCCTCGTTCTGGCCGACATCGAGGTACTGGACACCCTGCCCCGGCGGGAGTTGCTGGCGGGCTATGCGGAGGTGGTGAAGTACGGCTGCATCAACGACCCCGCGTTCTTTGCGTGGCTGGAAACACGCGGCCTGGACGCCATCGAAGGCGACCCCCGCGCGCGCAACCATGCGATCCTCACATCCTGCCGGCGCAAGGCGGAAATCGTCGCGAAGGACGAGCGCGAAGCAAGCGGCGCGCGGGCGCTGCTGAACCTGGGCCACACCTTCGGGCACGCGCTGGAAGCGGAGTGCCGCTACAGCGGCGAGTTGTTCCACGGCGAGGGGGTCGCCATCGGCATCGTGATGGCGGCAGACCTCTCCGTCGAGCTTGGCTTCTGTTCGCAGGAGGACGCCGGGCGCATCCGCAACCACCTCGCGGCCGTGGGCCTGCCCACTGGCCTGGAGCACATTCCGGGGCGCGTCTGGTCGGTCGAGAGCCTGATGGACCACATGAGCCGCGACAAGAAAGTGGCGGACGGAAAAATGACCTTCGTTCTGTTGCGCGGACTGGGCGAGGCTTTCGTGACGAGCGACGTTCCGCCCGAGGCAGTGAAGACCCTGCTGACCCAGGCAGTGGCGACGACGTGATGGCGAGGGGGCGATGCTGCTCATTGGGGGATCGCCGGTGACGAGCGCGTCAGCCAAGATCGCGGGCCCCAAGGGCCGCACACTCCTGCCCTTTGACATCCGACACCCCTTCCCCGCGCGCCGCGATCTTTTAGTGCGTTCTCGTGAACCTCTGGCTGGCATGACATGGAAACCGAGATTCTGATTTCCCTCGGCGCGATCCTGCTGCTCCTGATCGCATCGGGGTTCTTTTCCGGCTCCGAGACCGCGCTGACTGGAGCGTCCCGACCCCGGATGCACGCGTTGGAGCAGCAGGGCCTCGGCCGGGCCGCCACGGTGAACCTGTTGTGGCGGCGCAAGGAAAAGCTGATCGGGACGATCCTGCTTGGCAACAACCTCGTGAACATCATGGCTTCGGCGCTAGCGACCAGCGCGATGATCGCCTTGGCCGGCGACGCCGGGGTGATCTATGCCACGATCATCATGACGACGCTGGTGCTGGTCTTTGCCGAAGTGCTGCCGAAGACCTACGCCATTCACAATGCCGACCGGGTTTCGCTGATCGTCGCGCCGATCATGAAGCCGCTCGTGCTGGTGCTGGGGCCGGTCACCCATGCGGTTTACCTTGTCGTGCGGGGAACCATGCGGATGTTCGGGCTCGACATCGGCTCGCCGCTGGGCGCGGAGCAGAGCGAGGAGGAACTGCGCGGGGCCATCGACCTGCACTCGGGCGGCGAGGAGGTCCGGCAGGAGCGCCAGATGCTGCGCTCGATCCTGGATCTGGGCGACGTCGAGGTGGGGGAGATCATGACCCACCGCAAGAACGCCGTAACGCTCAACGCCGATCTGCCGATCCAGGAGCTGATCGACGATCTGCTGGCGACGCCCTACACCCGCATCCCGCTGTGGCGCGGTAGCGCCGACAACATCGTCGGCGTACTGCACACCAAGGAGTTGTTCCGCGCCTATCGCGCCGCCGAGGGCGAGATGCAGTCGGTGGACGTCTTGGCGCTGGCGAACGATCCCTGGTTCATCCCGGACTCGACCGACCTTTTGAGCCAGCTTCAGTCGTTCCGGCGGCGCAAGGAACACTTCGCCCTCGTGGTGGACGAATACGGCGAACTGCTCGGCATCGTGACGCTGGAAGACATCCTCGAAGAGATCGTCGGCGAGATCGCGGACGAGCACGACGTGGAGATCGAAGGCGTCAAGCCGCTGAAGGAGGGTGCCTACATCGTCGAAGGCACGGTGACGATCCGCGATTTGAACCGCCAGTTCGAATGGCGGTTGCCGGACGAGGAAGCCTCGACCATCGCCGGGCTGGTGCTGCACGAAGCGCGGCGGATTCCCGAGATCGGACAGGTGTATGTCTTCCACGGCTTCCGCTTCGAAATTCTCGGGCGCCAGCGCAACCAGATCACCTCGATCAAGCTCACGCCCCTCACCGAAGGGGAGGACAGAGATACTGAAGGGGTAAGTTCGTCCGATCCGACCTCGGAAGCCTCTCGGACCTAGCGCAAATGAACGCAGACCGGGACCCCGCCGCCGCAATGGCAAGCGCGATGCACGAGGAACGGCTGGACGCGGTGATGGCGGTCCTGCGTGACGCCGTGGCTCGGGGCGACGCCGTGGCTCGGGGTTCGGCCGAGAGGGAGACGGAGGGCGGCAGCGTGCTCGATCTCGGCTGCGGCTCCGGGGTGCTGCTGACACGCTTGCTGGGCGACGGGCGTTTTCAGCCGATCGTGGGGATCGACAGCGACCGGCAGGAACTCGCGACGGCGCGGCGGCGGCTGGAGGCGGACCACGGCGTGACGGCGGCGCGGCGGGTGATCCTGCACGAGGGCTCCTTCGCCGTCGCCGATCCCAGGCTTGCGGGCTTCGATGCCGCCGCCATGGTGGAGACGATCGAGCATATCGACCCCGACCGCCTCTCCACCGTCGAACGCGCGGTTTTCGGCTGCTATCGCCCAAGGACGCTGGTGATGACGACACCGAACCGGGAGTACAACCCGCTTCTAAACATGCGCCCCGGCAAGCGCCGCCACCCCGACCACCGCTTCGAATGGGACCGGGCCAGGTTCAGCGGCTGGGCCGCCGGGGTCGCGCGGCGCAACGGCTATACGGTCACCGTGGCGGGCGTCGGCGTGGCGCATCCGGCCCTCGGCTGCGCCACGCAGATCGCCGTCTTCACACTTGCAGGCGAGACGCGCGCGCGGGAATAGCCCGTGTTTCAGGACTCCCCATCGGACGCACTCGGAAAGAACAGTTGCTCGCCGTCCAGTTTGTAGCTGGCGATGGCGTCCTGCCCCTCGCCGGACACCAGCCAATCGATGAAGGCTTGGCCCTTCTCCGTCTTGACGTGGGGATAACGCTTGGGGTTCACGAGGATAACGCCGTAGGGATTGAACAGCCGCTCGTCTCCCTCGACCAGGATCTCAAGGTTTCCCCGGTTCTGAAAGCTGATCCAGGTGCCCCGGTCGGCCAGGGTATAGGCGTCCATCTGCGCGGCGGTGTTGAGCGTCGGTCCCATGCCCGAGCCAAGCTCGCGATACCAGCCGCCGGACGGCGCGATCCCGGCGGAATCCCAGAGCGCCAGTTCGGCCTGATTGGTGCCGGAATCGTCGCCGCGCGAGGCAAAGGGCGCTTCGGCTTCGGCGATGGCGGCAAAAGCCTCGTCGGCCTCTTGCGTACCCGCGATTCCCGCCGGGTCGGAGCCCGGCCCGACGATGATGAAATCGTTGTACATCACGCCGTGCCTTTCGACGCCGTAACCCTCCGCGACGAACTCTTCCTCCGCCGGTCTCGCATGGACGAAGACCACGTCGGCGTCGCCGCGCCGTCCCGTCTCCAGGGCTTGTCCGGTGCCTTGCGCAATCACCCGCACCTCGATTCCCGTCTCCTCTTCGAAGGCGGGAAGGATGTGGTCGAACAAACCAGATTGCTCTGTCGAGGTGGTGGAGGCGACGGTGATGTAGGTGTCATCGGCGCTCGCGGCGCCGGTTGTCGCGGCAAGCGAAGCCGCTGCCGCCAGCATCAGATGTTTCAGTTTGGTCATGATTTCCCTTCTCTTTCTACTAGCTCGGCTCACCAGAGCAGGTCGCCCGTCAGGAAGGCGGCCGCTTCCGGCGATCTTGGCGCTTTGAAGAACTCCTCCGCCGGGGTCTGTTCAAGCAATCGGCCCTGGTGCAGGAACAGCACCTCGTCGGCGATCCGCTTGGCCTGTCCAAGATCGTGGGTCGTCATGACGATCTTCACGCCTTCCCGGTGGAAGGTCTGGATCGCGTCCTCGATGGCCTTGGTAGCCGCCGGGTCCAGCGCGGCCGTCGGCTCGTCTAGGAACAGCACCTGCGGACGCAGCGCCCACGCCCGCGCCAGCGCAAGGCGCTGCTGCTCACCGCCGGAGAGGACGCGCGCCGGTCGGTCCGCCAACTCCGTGAGGCCGAAGCGCTCGAGGGCCGCGCGGGCGCGCTCCTTGCGCTCACGCCGGGGCAGATCGAGGAGGCTCAACGCGTGTGTCAGGTTGGCGGCGGCGGAGCGGCGCAGGAGCACGGGCCGCTGGAAGACCATGGCGTGGCTCCTGCGCCCTTCCGCCGCCGCCTGCCCGTTCCAGTCGATCCGGCCCGAATTGGGCTTCAGCAGCCCGTGGCACAGGCGCAAGGTCAGGCTCTTGCCCGCGCCGTTGGGGCCGAGGATCACGCTGCGCTCGCCATGGCGAAGATCGAAGCTCACGCCGTCCAGCAGGCTCTTATCGCCCTTGACGAAGCCAAGACCGGAAACGCGCAGCGGCAGGATGGTGAGCGGTCCGTGCATTGCGTCTACCCCGAAGCCCGTTGTGCCAAGCGCCCGGTGAAGAAGGCTCCAGCGTTCAACACCAGCGTGATGGCGAGAAGTATGATCCCCAGCCCCAGCGCGAGCGCCAGATCGCCCCGCGCCGTCTCCAGCGCGATGGCGGTGGTCATGGTGCGGGTGTGACCGGCGATGTTGCCGCCGACGATCAAGACGGCTCCGACTTCGGCGCTGGCCCGCCCGAAACCGGCGAGCACGGCGGTCAGCAGGCTGAAGCGCCCGTCCCACAGCAGGGTCGGAATCGCCCGCATCGAGGTCGCACCGAGCGAGCGGAGCTGCTCCTCGTACTCCTTCCACAGGTCCTCGACCACTTGGCGCGTCAGGGAAACGACAATCGGCAGGATCAGCGCGGTCTGCGCCACGATCATGGCGGTGGGCGTGAACAGCAGCCCGAGATCGCCCAGCGGCCCCGAGCGCGACAGCATGAGATAGACCACAAGGCCCGCGACCACCGGCGGCAGCCCCATCAGCGCGTTGAAGAACACGACGACAAAGCTGCGCCCGGGAAACCGCCCCATCGCCAGCGCCGCCCCGACCGGCAGGCCGATAAGGCAGGAGACCAGCACCGCCGTCAGCGTCACCCGCAGCGACAGGGCGACGATCCCGCCGAGCGTCGGGTCGAGCGAGACGATCAGGTGAAACGCGGTCGTGAACGCGCCGCCGTCCATGGAATCCTCCGTTAATTCGCCGCAAGAATGGACAAAATCGCATTCTTCGGCAAGGATGGATAAATTGCATGAATTCGCCGGAGAATCGACATGAACCTGATGACCACCGCCGAGGTCGCCGATTACCTTCGGCTGAAGGAGCGGACGGTCTATGAGATGGCGACGAAGCGGCAGATTCCCTGCACCCGCGCCACCGGAAAGCTGCTGTTCTCGCGCCGCTTGATCGACCGCTGGATCGAGGCGCGCACCGAATTACCGACGGGCTACGACCACACGCCGCCGCCGATCTACGCCGGGTCGAGCGATCCTTTGCTGGAATGGGCGCTTCGGGAGTCGGGGAGCGGACTGGCCCTGCTGACCAGCGGCAGCCGCAGCGGTCTGCAAACACTCGCGCGGGGCGAGGCGACAATGGCCGGAGTTCACTTGCTGGAGCCGGAAGACGAGTCCTACAATGTCGCAGCGGTCCGCCGGGAAATGCCCTACCCCGACGTCGTGGCGATCCGCTGGGCCCAGCGCGAACAGGGCCTGCTCGTCGCCGCCGGGAACCCGCTCGAAATCAGCGGAATCGAGGACCTGATTTCCAGGCCGTCCAAGGTCGCACTGCGCCCGCAGGGAAGCGGCACCTACACTCTGTTCCATGCCTTGATCGAGCGGGCGGACCTGCGCCCTTCCGATCTGGCGCTTGTGGAGCGCACGGCGCAGACGGAAGCAGATCTTGCGACGATGATCGTCGAAGGCGAGGCCGACTGCGGACTTGCGATCCGGGCAGCGGCGCGCCGCGGCGGCCTCGCCTTCGTGTCGCTGGGGATCCACGAACAGTTCGATCTGGTGATGCGCCGCCGCGATTACTTCGAGCCCCCACTGCAAAGACTGCTCGCCTTCACGCGGACGGATGCGTTCCACCGGCGCGCAAAGTCGCTGGGAGGCTACGACGTCTCCGGCCTTGGCACGGTGACGTTCAATGGCTGAAACGGTAAAAAGCTCAAACAGAAAGTGTACCGCGAATGAACCCGGTGCGAACGCATTCGGTATCGGCGCTCCCGTGATTACCTGATCTATAACGGTAGGTGAACGTACGAGGGAGGAGATTGTGGCCGAAACGGGTCTTCATATCTTTGACAAGACACTGCACGAAACCAACATCTGGCTAAAGGACATGATGAACGAACTCGGGACGGAAGACCGTCACCGGGCGTATAGAATTCTCAAAGGCGTCCTGCATGTGGTCAGGGACCGGCTGACGGTCACCGAGGCGCAGAAATTCGCGGCACAAATGCCGATGCTGATCCGCGGCTTCTACTATGAGGGCTGGCGGCCGTCGGATGTGCCGACGCGTCTCCGCCACAAGGAAGAATTTCTCGAGCATGTCGAGGAGAAGTTGGCGGATCTACGGCGCGGCGGTGCGGATTTCGACATCGAAAAAGCAACCGCTGCAGCCCTCAAAGTCATGGAGAAACACATAACTCGGGGCGAAATCGAGGACGTCATCCAGCAAATGCCGAAACATTTGAAAGACATGTGGCCCCAAGTTCATTGAGTCGACCTGCGCCGTGATACTAATCTGCGAGAGAACGGACTCGTCGCGGTTGGCCCCTCGATACGCGCCGAAGAGGCGCTACTCGGGGTGAGGTACTTCCAAAATACTAGAGCATTTTCCCGCGAAATGGACACCGGTTCGCCGCTAGAAAATGCGCAAAAACAAGAATCTAGAGCGCCGTTCCGATTCAATCGGAACGAAATGCGCTCTAAATTTCCTCGCCCCGAGTAGGCCCGCTTGGGCCGTATCCAGGGGTCCGCCACTATCCGCTTAAAAAGCTCACCTCATCTGGCGTCCGGCATCAAACCCTTGCCAAGAGTCTGGACACATCGCCTGCGCTCACCACGAAACAAGGGCCCCGGTGTACGGGGCCCTTGATCATTCGGGGTTGAGCGCGCTCAGCATCCTGCTCGAGCCTGCTCAACGACCCTACTGCTCCATCTCTTCTTCGGCCTCGGCGGGCTCGTCCATCTCCGCCTCGGGCTCGCCGTTCACGGCGGGGTCTTCGTCCAGGAGTTCCGCGTAGAACGCCACGATGGCCTGGTGCCACTCCTCGTCCCGGACGTCGGGGAACTCGTCCTCGGCGAAGCTTGGCGCATCCCGCAGCTCTTCCGGAGTGATGTCGAGAACAAGGACCATGTTCTCAAGCTGCGGCTCGACCTCCTGCTGTTGCTGCTCGGC
>SKZV01000344.1 GCA_007127165.1 Rhodovibrio sp.
TGTGAGCCGCGAAGAGGCGTTGGCCGATTACATCGCCATGCCCGCCCGCTCGATACGCGCGTTGCACCAGTGGTACGCGGAGCGCGACGACGTGCGGACGCCAAGCTATGAGATGTTGCGCAAGTGGTCTTCGCAGGATGCGTGGGCGGACCGGGCGGCGGAGCACGACGCGCGCGCGGCGGAGCAAGCGGCGCAGGCGCTGGGCGGTGTGGCGTCGGCGAGGATGGAGGACATCGCGAAGCGGTTGCTGGCGGTGGGCGAACGTGCGCTGGCGAAGGTGGAGGCGGCGCTGCCGCAGGTGCAGGTGCATCGGCCGGGCGAACTGATGGCCGTGGCGAACCTCGCGATTACCTGCATCCAGGAATCGGCCAAGATCCACCGCAATGACGACGGCCTGGGCGAGCCCGCCAGCCTCGATCAGGCCGAGGCCGCGACCGACCGCGTGATGGCCGAGCTTCAGGCGATCCGCGCCAAGTCCAAAGCCGGAGGCGCGTAGCGGTGGATGGTCGATTCCCCAAGCTGGCGCAGCCGCTTCGAGGGGCGCTGCCGCCCGGACCTGCTGGACCTGCTGGAGGAGGTGCCCGCCTTCGAGTTTGACGCGGCGGTCGAGGCGCATGTGTGGGTGGACAAAGCCTGTCCGCCGGCCGCGCGGGCGTATCTCGGGCTGCTGGATCGGTATTTCCTGTTCACAAGGTTGCTGGGCCGGAAAGACGCCTTCGACCACGGAGACAAGAACCGCTGGCTCTACGACAGGTGCCGCGAGGTCGAGGCGGACACCGACGAGCATTTGGACCTGTGGAGCCGGGCTCACTACAAGTCCTCGATCATCACCTTCGCCGGGACGGTGCAGGAGATACTGCGCGATCCAGACCTGACAATAGCGATTTTCTCGCACACGCGGCCCATCGCGAAGGGCTTCCTGGCGCAGATCAAGACGGAGTTCGAGAACAACGACGCGCTGAAGGCGCTCTACCCGGACGTGCTGTGGGAGCGCCCGAAGACGCAAGCGCCGCGCTGGAGCCTGGACGGCGGCTTGATCGTCAAGCGCAAGGCGACTGCCAAGGAAGCCACGCTGGAAGCCTGGGGGCTGGTGGACGGGCAGCCGACATCGAAGCACTTCGGGCTGAGGATCTACGACGACGTGGCGACGCGCGAGAACGTCACGACGCCGGAGCAGGTGCAGAAGACCACGCAAGCCTGGGAGTTGAGCGACAACCTGGGGAAAAAGGGCGGGCGGCGCTGGCACATCGGCACGCGCTACAGCTACGGCGACACCTATCAGTCGATCTTGGATCGCCAGATCCTGAAACCCCGCGTCTACCCGGCGACGCATGACGGGACGCTGAACGGGAAGCCGGTCTTCCTGAGCGAGCAGGAGTGGGAGACCAAGAAGCGCGACCAGCCGTCGCAGATCGCCGCGCAGATGCTGCAAAACCCGATGGCGGGCGAAGAGACGATGTTCCGCCCGGAGTGGCTGCGCGGCTACGAGGTGCGGCCGCACACGCTGAACATCTACATCCTCGTCGACCCGTCGAAGGGCTCGCCGTCGCGGCGCAGCGACCGCACGGCCATGGCGGTGATCGGCGTGGACGCGGGCGAGAATCGCTACCTGCTGGACGGCTACCGGCACCGCATGGCGCTCCCCGAGCGCTGGCGGCGGCTGCGGGAGCTTTACACCAAGTGGGCCGACGCGCCGGGCGTGCAGTATGTCGCGGTGGGCTACGAGCGCTACGGGCTGCAAAGCGACCTGGAGCACTTCGAGTTGGAGATGCAGCGCGAGGGGCCGGTCTTCGCGATCGAGGAAGTGGCCTGGACCCGCGACCACGCGCAGAGCAAGGCCGACCGCGTTGAGCGGCTGGTTCCCGATATGCGCGACGGCAGCTTCTTCCTGCCGCATTGCGTCGCGGACGGCGGGCAAACGCTGGCGTGGAACGAAGAGGACGGGCGAATCGTGAGGCGGCCGCTCAAGGGGATGAGCCGCTTGGCGAGGACCATCCAGGACGCGGCGCAAGGCTACCGGATCGCAAAGCCGCTCAAGAGGCTGGATGAGAACGGGCAAGCCTACGACCTGACCAGCGCCTTTATCGAGGAGGCGCTGATGTTCCCGTTCGGCAGCCACGATGACCTGATAGACGCCTGCGGCCGCCTCTACGACATGGAGCCGCGCCCGCCGATGATTCTGGATCGCGCGGCAATCGAGCCGCCGGTGTTCGTGGATACGTGAGGAGATTTGGGATGCGACAGCGCAGCATCGACTTCGGCAGCCTCGTACGCCGCGCGGACCCCGACTTCAACAGGGAGAGCCGATACCCCGTGGTCTACAAGTTCGGGCGCAATCGGCAGTTCCGCAGCACGGGGCCGGAGGGCGGGGTGTACGACCCGAAGTTTCACGCCGAGCAGGGAATCACCGGGGGAGATGAGACGGATGTGTAAGGGCCTTTTCGCCAGGCTGCGGCGCGCGATCAAGCAGGCGATGTGCCGCCACAGGACCATTCAAAGCGGCTACACCGAGCGGTGCACGATGAACCTTTTCGGGGGCCGCTATCTCCGGTCGCACCCGGCGCGCTGCGTGGACTGCGGCACGAGTTTCGTAACGGCCTATGGGCCGACGCACGAGGACTGTGATTGGATGGGAGCCTGCCCGAACAGAGGGCTTGCGCGGACCGTCGGTAGCATCTCGCAACATTTGGCGAAAGCGGACGTGGATCAGTGGGCCAGAACGCAGGTTCGTCGGGCGCTCGAAGAGACGGAACGGAAGCGCTTCGCAGTCGCGCAGGAAACCGACGCGCTGGCGGCGATGAGCCGGGCGCAGGTCCGCCCTCAAGCGGCTGGGCTGTAGCCATGGTCGCGATCCACCGCTACCGCCAGCGCGAGAGCGCGCCGACCACGATCTACCTTTCGTCCGATCAGGTCGTGAACGGAATGCAGCCGGGCGACCTCGCCCTTGCGAATCGGATGAACGAGGTTTTGCAGCGCCACTACCCCGGCCACCCGTGGAACATCTATGTCGATTCCGCGCAGGGCGTGGCCGTCATCAAGCACCAGTGGCTGTCCGATAATTTCGGCTACACGCTGCACCTGCACAAGCTGGACGTGGGACTGACCAAGGTGCGGACGGCGGGCGGGGAACTGCTGGAGCGCTACAACATGCGCCGGGCGGGCTACGAGCGCGCGGCCTTCGTCGATGCGCGGCCGGTCTTCTCGGATCACGAGGGCCATAACCGCCTGGAGCGGGCGAGGCTCGTGAACCGCCTCGCGGCCAAGCCAGCGCCGCTCATCGTGCCGCCGGGAGCGCGCTGATATGGCCTACCAAGGCAGCAATTGGGACACCGCGAGCAACCGTCACGCGGAATCGGCGTTGCAGTCTCCTGGGGCCATCGACGCCATGGCGGGCGAGGATACCGAGGGCGAAGCCGTCACGGACGCGCAGTGGCTCCAGCGGTGCAGCGCGGCCTACAACTCGTCGACGGACTGGTTCAACTCCGCGCTGCGCGACCAGTGGGAGCGCAACTGGCGGGCGTTCAACAACCAGCACCCGAACGGCAGCAAGTATCACTCGGAGGCTTTCAAGCACCGCTCCAAGCTCTACCGACCGAAGACCCGCGCGGCGATGCGCAA
>SKZV01000248.1 GCA_007127165.1 Rhodovibrio sp.
AGCGACTTCCCGGCGTCGGAGCCGGTGCCCTGGATCATCAAGGCGCGCGGGCGAGTCATGACCTCAATACTCGATCCCCGCCTGCGCCTTCACGCCGGAGCGGAAGGGGTGTTTGACGAGGCTCATGTCGGTGACGAGGTCGGCGATCTCCACCAGCTCGTCCTTGGCGTTGCGGCCGGTGACGATGACGTGGGTGTCCTCCGGCTTGCCTTGCAGCGTCTCCACCACCTCCTCTATCGGCAGGTAATTGTAGCGCAGCACGATGTTCAACTCGTCCAGCAGCACCATGCGGTAAGATGTGTCGGCAATCATCTCCTTCGCCTTTTCCCAGGCGGTTTGGGCGGCGGCGATATCGCGCTGGCGGTCCTGCGTGTCCCAGGTAAAACCCTCGCCCATCGTCGCCATCGTCACTTGCTCGGGGAAGGCTTCGAGGACGACGCGCTCGCCGGTTTCCCACTTGCCCTTGACGAACTGCACGACGCCGACGCGGAAGCCGTGGCCGATGGCGCGGCAGACCATGCCCATCGCGGCGCTGGACTTGCCCTTGCCCTTGCCAGTGTGGACGATCACCAGGCCCTTCTCGATGGTCTTGGTGGCAAGCATCCGGTCGCGCGCCGCCTTCTTCTTCGCCATCTTCTCGGCGTGGCGGCGGTTCAGGTCCTCTTCGCTCATGCCCGTCGTGTCCTTCATGACACTTCCTCCTTCCGCATGGTTTTCCGCGCCCGCATCTCCCCGGCGACCTCTTCCAGCCAGACGTGGGCGGAGTTCGAGCGCGGCCGCCAGAAACCGCGATCCATCGCCTCGCGCAGCCGCTCGGAAATGTCGATCCCCGCGCCGGGATTGTTTTCCCGTAGGAAACCGCGAACCGC
Source organism: Rhodovibrio sp. (assembly GCA_007127165.1). GTDB lineage: Bacteria > Pseudomonadota > Alphaproteobacteria > Kiloniellales > Rhodovibrionaceae > SKZV01. The sequence continues at coordinate 870 of SKZV01000248.1, forward strand.
CTCGTCGCCAAGATAGGCGTCGGCCAGCGCCTCGAAATGCTGATCGCCGACGGACTGCGTCGTCGCCGCATAGCCGAACAGGCTGTCCACCGTCGCCGCAAGCTCCGAAGCGCCCTTGTAGCCGTGGCGCATCATTCCGGCGATCCACTTGGGATTCGCCGCGCGGCCCCGCACGACGCGGGCGATCTCCTCATCCAGGCTGCGAATGGTGGGCTTGGCGGGGTTCGAGTGGTCGGCGTTGAGCGCGACGGGCTCGCGGCCGGAGAGTTCGGCGATCGCGGCCACGGCCCCGCCCTCGAACTGGTAGTAGTCGTTGCCTTCCAGAATATCCTGCTCGTTGCTGTCGCGGTTGTGCACCACGGCCTCGCTCGCGGCCATGCGCCGGCGGAACAGGCCGCTTTCGCGCCGCCCCTCCGCGCCCTGGCCATAGGCGTGGCCGCCGGTGGCGAGGTAGGCTTCGGCAAGCTCCGAGCGCTCCTGCCAGCGCCCGCTGTCCACAACGTCCTGAAGGCCCGCGCCGTAGCTTCCCGGCTGCGCGCCGAAGACGCGGTAGCCAGCGCTGCGCTCGGCGCTCTCCGCCGCCATGCCGTCCTTGACCAGAGCCTCCCGCTCGCGCCGCCACTGCGCCGCCAGCGGGTTCGTCTTCTCCGGCTCGTCGAGCTGCGCCACGGCGCGCACGGCGCTGTCGAACAGGTCGATCTGATAAGGGAACGCGTCGCGGAAGAAGCCGGATATCCGCAACGTCACGTCCACTCTCGGCCGCGCCAGGACCGAAGCGGGCAAAACCTCGAAGCCGGTGAGCCGCCTTGAAGCGGTGTCCCAGGTCGGGCGCACGCCCAGGAGCGCCATCGCCTGCGCCAGGTCGCCGCCGCCGGTGCGCATGTTCGCCGTGCCCCAGACCGAAAGCACCAAACGTTTCGGCCAGCCGCCGTGGTCCTGCCGGTAACGGTCCAGAAGCGCCGCCGCCGAGGCCCAGCCCAGCGTCCAGGCGGTCGCGGTCGGGACTGTGCGCGTATCCACGGAGTAGAAGTTCCGCCCGGTCGGCAGCACGTCGAGCCGCCCGCGCGTCGGCGCACCCGAACCGCCCGGCGGGATAAAGCGACCGGCGAGGCCGTCGAGCAGACCGCGAAGCTCCCCCGCCGCGCTCTCCTCCAGCAGCGGTTCGATCTCATCGTGAATCGCGGCCAGAACCGGCGCTGTCCGCTCCCAGGCCGGATCGGCGGCTTGCTCACCGATAATCAGGTCTCCGGCCAGCGTTTCCAGGCGTTCCAGCGTGTCGCCGATGTTGCGCCAAGGCCCGTCGCCGCAAACGTCCAGCGCAGCGGGACACGGCCCCTGCCACGGGCTTGCGGGATCGCAAGCGAGCGGGTCGAAGGGTGTTTCGGGGCTGCCAAGACCCAGATCGGCGCTCAGCGCGCGAAGGAGCGACTCCTGCTCCGGCCCCGCGCCCGGTTCGCCGCGTGGCTGGCGCGTGAGCGCGATCAGCAGGTCGCGGCGCTGGCGGCCCTGCGGCGCGCGCCCCAGGATGTGCAGCCCGTCCCGTATTTGCAGCTCCTTCAGATCGCAGAGGTGCGCATCGACCTTGTTCAGCATCGTGGCGTCGTCCTCGCCCGGCTCGATGCCGCAGTCGCGCGCGAGGCCGGTGCGGTGGACCAGATCGAGGATTTCGCCGCGCAACACCTCCAGCCGCCGCCGGTCGAGTCCAGCCGCGTCATAGTACTCGTCCACGAGGTGTTCGAGGTCCTGCAACGGCCCGTAGGTCTCGGCGCGGGTCAGCGGCGGGGTCATGTGGCCTAGAATGACTGCGTGGCTGCGTCGTTTCGCCTGCGTGCCCTCGCCGGGATCGTTCACGATGAAGGGATAGAGATTCGGCGTCGGCCCCAGCACCGCATCGGGAAAGCAGTCTTGCGAAAGCGCAACGGACTTGCCGGGCAGCCATTCCAGCGTCCCATGCGTGCCGAAATGAACCAGCGCGTGGGCATCGAAGACGTGCCGCAGCCAGAGGTAAAAGGCGATATAGCCGTGCGTCGGCGGCAGGTCGCCGCTGTGATAAGCCTCCGACACATCGACCCCGAAGCCGCGCGCGGGCTGCACCGCCAGCACCTGCTTTCCGAGTTTCAGCGCCCGCACGGAAAGTCCGCCCGCCGCCGCATCGAAGCAGGGGTCCGCCTCCGCCTCGCCCCAGCGCGACCGCACCGCGTTTTGCACCGAACCCGGCAGAGCGGCGAAGAGCGTCCGGTAGTCCTCCAGCGGCAACACCTGAGCCTCGCCGGGTTCTCCGGTAGATTCCAGGGCGCGGATCAGTGCATCGCCGTCTGGGAAGATCGCGCCGGTGTCGTATCCCGCTTCCGTCAGCGCCTCCAGGCTCGCAACCATGCTGGCAGGGGTGTCGAGGCCGACGGCGTTCGCCAGCCGCCCTTCCCGCCCCGGATAGCTGGAGAGCACGAAGGCGACGCGGCGCTCGCTTGCCTCGGCGCGGGCCAAGCGGCTCCAGCGCCACGCAAGCTCGGCCGTGAAGGCGACACGGTCGGGAATCACCTGGTAGTCCACCAGCGGGTACTGCGTGGCTTCGTCGTAGCGGCTGCGGTCCTTGAAGGCGACGGCGCGTCCGACGATGCGCCCGTCCACCTCCGGCAGCGCCACCCACATCGCGAGGTCCTTGGGCGAAAGGCCGTCGTCGCGCTCCCGCCAGTCGGCTTCCTCGCCGGAGCCGAAAATCACCTGAATGACCGGCCTGC
>SKZV01000065.1 GCA_007127165.1 Rhodovibrio sp.
ACGATATAAGTCTCGCCGACGATCCGCGTTGCACTGCCTTCGGTGGGGCCGTAGCTCAGCTGGGAGAGCGCTAGAATCGCACTCTAGAGGTCAGGGGTTCGATCCCCCTCGGCTCCACCAAACTCCTTCCTCCTCAACCTCTCCGTTCGTATCGGACGTTCCCGGCCACGCCCCTTCGGTCGCTGTGCGCCGTGGGTTCTGCGGGTCCAGTGGGAACCCTCGCGGCTGACGAATCGTTGTAAAGGCACCTGCGCCAGAACATTGGGAATCCGGTGCGCGAGAGATAGACAGCGACACGACGCCAACGGAGGAGGTGGATGACTGACCTGCGCGCCTGCGAGAAACTGCGGTCGGACGTCGAGGCTCTCGGCCCGTGGTTTCAAAATCTGCATCTGCCCGGCGGCGTCATGACGGCGCCGCACCACGGTATGGGCGATTTTCCCCGCTTCAAGTGGAACCAGTTCGCGCCGCACTTGCCGGAGGACCTGCGCGGGTACCGCGTCCTGGACATCGGCTGCAACGCCGGATTCTACAGCTTCGCCCTGGCGGAACGCGGAGCGGATGTGGTGGGGCTGGACAGCGACCCGCACTATCTTCGCCAAGCACGCTGGGCGCAGCGGCAACTCGGCTGGGACAAGGTGGCGTTCCGGCAAGGGCAGGTCTACGACCTCGTCGGCTGGTCCGAAAACTTCGACCTCATTTTGTTCATGGGCGTGTTTTATCACCTGCGCTATCCCATGCTTGCGTTGGATATCGTAGCCCGCCTCGGTGCTCCGATCTTGATCTTCCAGAGCCTGACGTTCGGGAATGCGGAGGACACCTGCGACACGGGCCAGGACCTTGATTTCGGCACCCGCCAAGCGTTCGAACAGGCGGGCTGGCCAAAACTGGCTTTTGTCGAGACCACCTTCGACAAAGATCCCACGAACTGGTGGGTGCCGAACCCCGCCGCCGTCGAAACGCTGCTACGCGCCGCAGGGTTTTCGGTCGAGGCCCGGCCCGCGCACGAGATATATCTGTGCCGCCGGACGCCGGAAATCACCCGCGTGCCGCTGTCCGAGGAAGAGTTCCAGGCCGCCGCCGGAGTGAGCCGGCGGCCGCGCAACGGCGCGTAACGCCGCCCACTGGCGAGGGCGCAGAGCCTACGACAAGGATTCGCACCGGCTCCGGCGCGTGACGCCCCCACTCTCCGGCTGCGCCTCGCGGTCTCCGTCCTCCCAGGGCGGCGGACCGAATATCCTGGTGGCGAAGTCGCGAAGCTGGGCGTCGAACAAGCCCCAGAAGCTGGCGTCGTCGGCGAAGTGCTTCCAACGCTCGTGTACCGGCATTTCCGACGCCCTGCCTTGAAAACGGTGGCCATCGAATGAGCTGCCGCCGCCGCATGCGGGTACCGCGTCGAGATCGGCATCGGTGAAACGAAGGTCCAGGCGCTCAGCAAGTTGTTGGCGGTACTGCGGATCCTCCCGCCAACGGTTGTAGCTGATCGGAAGCACCGGCCGAGTCAGGCAGGTGCGATGGCCGAGGAACGCGCGCGCGTGCTGCTTCCAGATCCGCACGGCTGCCCCCTCCGGCACAAGCTGATGGCGAAACCGCCTGCGGCTGGCGAAGAGGTTATAGGGGTCTCGCAGGATCAAGAGATCGACGCGCCGACGGATGGTGCCGATCGCTTCGTCCTGCATGGCGGTCGCCCGTTCTCCCCAGGCGGACCGCAAGAAACAATCCTCGTGGCTGAAGAGCAGGTGATCGATACTGGCGTGCAGCCCCGCTCCCTCGCTCCACGGCTCGAAGCCGGGAACGTTGCTGCGGTAACACTGGCCCAGGTCGGTGGGTTTCGCCGTTCGAAACGGGTTGCTGTCCGGCGCGACGCAGTTCAAGAAACACCAACGGCCGGGAAGTTGCTCGAGCATCCAGTTTATGATGGCATGATTGCCGCTCCGGGATAGCCCTAGAACTCTCGTGACCGGAAGAGGTGTTTCCTGTCGTTCCATGCGGCGGCTCCTTCTCGTGAAGCATTCGGTAATGTTTAATGTGAGATGAGCATAGCGTTCGGAGAAATCCAGGCCCAACGATTCTCCGCGATCAGCAGAAGTAGATGCCACTCTTTCCTCTGTATACAATAATTACTTTTAGTTTGCGGTTCTGTCCTCATCGTTTCTACTTCTATAGCCATAAACCTCCCTGCGACCAATGGGACAGTTACACTCCGCGGCTTCTCGCCCTTGCAAGACCGGTGCATAGCGAAAGCTGAACCGGTATTTTTCCATTTTCGCTTCGCTCGCCGCAACTTTTCTCTCTGTTACCGGTTTTCTAAACGAAACGCGGCTCTTCCGTGACGGGTAACGCAGCGGTGGTGGCCGAACCCGCGATTAAGACTGGATCCGCGATTAAGACTGGTCGCACATCATCGTTTTCGCTTGATGTGCTGCACGCTCCACTTAAGGATGGGCCTTCGCAAATTGGGTACTGCAAGCGAGCGTTCCGATGAAGAAGAGTGCCTCCGAAGCGAAAAGCGAAGACACCGAGAGCCTTCTACTGGAAGTCAATCTCCGGCAGTATTTCGAGGCTCTGGGACAAGGGCCCATTCCGCTCCGCCTCGCGGCGCTTGCGGCCCGGCTGGAGCGGGCGCGCGAGGAAGCGGAAGCAACGACCGTCATTCATTGAACAGCGGAACGCTCTGCCCGCAACGCCGACAGCTTCTTCAGCATGATGTCGACCTGCTCCGCGCGATGGACGTAGGTGTGCGACTCCAGCAGACGCCGCAACGCCGCTTGCCCGATGGCGGTCGCGCGCTCGCGGTCCAGTTCGGATAGACAGGCGAGCACGTCCTTGCCGTCCCGCACGACCAGAACCTCCCGTCCCGCTTCCAGAAAGGTGTCAAGTCCGGGCCAAGCATCGGTGATGACGCAGGCGGCCGCGCCCGCCGCCTCGAAGATGCGGGTGGGCGGCGAAAAACCGCGCTGCGCCATGCTGTCGCGATTGATGTTGAGCACAGCCCGCGGACTGGCGTTGAAGGCGTTGTGGTCCGCCGTGGGAACGTGACCGAGCGCACGTACGTTTTCCGGCAGGGCCACGCTCTCCCAGCCCGCGCCGCCCAGGAGGAAGTTCAAGTCCGGCGCGCTCGCGGCAGGCTTCAGGAAGAACTCCCCGACCCGTGCTTCCCGATCCGGCAGGCGGTTCCCCAGAAACGCGAGGTCGGCGGCGTAACGCGGTTCGGCGGGAACCCTGTGGTGGGTCTCCGGATCGAGGGCGTTGTAAACCGGCTCGCAGTGGCGCGCGCCCAACGTCCGATACGCTTCCACGACGCTGGGGCCGCCGCCGTAGGTCAGGACGGCATCGAGCCGCGGGAGCATGCGGCGCAAGGGGGCCTCGGCGTCTTGTTCGATCTCGGCCAGGGTCGCCGGAGCGTCGACGTCCCACCAGATCTTCACCGTCCGCTCCGATGCCGCCGCCATCACCGCGTCCAGCAGTTCGTCGTCGAAGACCCCGACACCGCTGGCCTTGACGACCACCTCGGCCTCGGCCGCCCGTGCCGCCGCCGCGCCGACACCGGCGGCGTCGGCGGGGTAGACCACGACCTTGCACCAGTCCGGCGGGTCCATGTCGG
>SKZV01000120.1 GCA_007127165.1 Rhodovibrio sp.
TGCCGGAAGTTCATCAACTGTTCCAGCGTCATCGTCTCGGAGCCGGTCAGGTAAAGCAGCGCGTAGAGCAGCATCGACCCGTGTCCGGCCGAGAGCACGAAGCGGTCGCGGTCCGGCCAGTCGGGCCGCTTGGCGTCGTACTTGAGAAACTGCGTGTAGAGAACCGTCGCCACATCGGCCATGCCCATCGGCATGCCGGGATGGCCGGAATTGGCCTTCTGTACCGCGTCCATCGCCAGAGCGCGAATTGCGTTGGCCATTTCATCGTGACTGGCCTCCGCCGGATTGCTCGGCGTGGTGGCGGAAGAGCGCGAAGCGTCCATTTTTTAAAGTACCCAGGCTAGGTTTTAAGAGCGGCACAACAAGGGCGTACGCCACCCTTCGCCAGGGTGGAGTCCCTCGTGCGTGGGCGCACCATGCCGCCCGGCCCGCGCAGCGTCAACCGGAATGCGACCTGCTTGCCGCAAACTGCCCCGCCGAGTTGCTCCGCCAAGTTGCAAGGACGGCGGATTTCCAAGCGGGCTGATTGACCTTGCGCCGCCAGAGTCTCTATCTTGCCACGGGCAAAGAGGTCAATGAACCGGCTACGTCGGACTTGCGCGGCGAAACCTTCCCGTTAGAGTTGGTGGCGGCGATTGCGGCGGCGGTTCTCCCCGGCAGCGGCAATCTTCCCGGCAGCGGACAGCCGCAACAGGCAGCCAAGGAGCGGTAAAGCAAGGCATGGCGACTCTGGACGAAGCCGCAAGGCGCGTGGAAACGGCCATGGAACGGCTGGAACATACGATCGAGGCGCGGGTTGCCGCGCCGCGTGAAGAGGTCGACGCGCTGCGCCGTGAACTGGAGGCGGCGCGCGAGCAAAACACCCGGCTGCGCACGGCGAAGGACGATATCGAGCAGCGGCTCGATGCGGCCATCACCCGCCTGCGCGGCGCTTTGGAGCCTTGAGCGGGTGCCCCGTGTCGCGCTCGACATAAACGGCCGCCGCATCGAGGTCGCCTGTGATCCGGGACAGGAAGCGCACGTCGAGCGGCTTGGCGCTTTCGTGGACCGGCGGGTGCGCACGCTTGCGGAATCGGTAGGGCAGGTGGGCGAGCATCGTCTGCTGGTTATGGCCTGTCTGTTGCTGGCGGACGACCTGGAAGAGCGGGAAAAGGCGTTGCAGGGGGAGTCCGCCCAGGGCGGGGCCGGGTCTGAAACCTTGAGCGGTATCGAGGCGGAACAGGCGGTGCGTACGCTGGAGACTGTCGCCGATCGTCTGGAACGTCTTGCCGCGCGGCTCGAAGCTACCTAGATTGCGTCTTGGGGACGCAGCTGCGGTGCTCGTTAGGCCACTTGACTCCCGGGGGCGTTAATTGAACGCATAGGGCGCTGTCCCTGTCAGGACCCTGGTCTTGGCAAATGGCGCCCAACCTGGTCAGTAGGCCCGATGTGGAGCCTGACCGGCCGACGGCTCTCGCGGCGGTCCCCACCTTAAGTCCTTCGCATTCTCCGGTCGGGTCTCCCGACCGCGAGACGTTTCTTCCAGCCGAGCCCGGAGCCCCTGAATGGCGGAGTCGCCGCAAACCTCCCTGAACCGGATCAAGAAAGACCTGCGTAAAAGCGCGATGGTGAAGCGGAGCGAAGCGGCCGCCGCGTCCTATCTTGCCGCCGAGCGCCTGCGCGATCACCTGCTGATGATCGTGCCGTGGCCTCGCGAGGGGACGGTGTCGGGATACTGGCCGATGCGTGACGAGATCGACCCACTGCCCGCCCTCACGGCGCTGCACGAGCGCGGCCACCCGATCGGCCTGCCGGTCATGCCGGGCAAGGACCAGCCGTTGATGTTCCGCCAATGGACTCCGGAGAGCGCGCTTGAGGACGGCGGGTTCGGGACGCGGATTCCGTCGGAAAGCGCGCCGCGCGTGGTGCCGCGCGTGCTCCTCGTGCCGCTGCTGGCGTTCGACCGCGACGGTTATCGCCTGGGCTACGGTGGCGGCTTCTACGACCGCACGCTGGCCGCCTTGCGGGTGGACGAGCCAGATACCCTCGCGGTGGGGATCGCGTTTTCGGGGCAGGAGATGGAAGATCTGCCGCACGGAGAGCACGATCAACCGCTCGACATAATCGTGACGGAGCACGGCGCCGTCGCCTTGAACCCGCCCGCCGCGCACGCCCCGGGCGGCGCGTGATGCGGATACTCTTTGTCGGCGACATCTTCGCCAAGCCGGGGCGAGAGGTTCTTGCCGCCGAACTGCCTGGGTTGCGCCGCGATCTGAAGCTCGATTTCGTCGTCGTCAACGGCGAGAACGCGGCCCACGGCGCCGGGATCACCGGGAAAATCTGCGACGACATCCTGGAGGCGGGCGCCGACGTCGTGACCGGCGGGAACCATTCCTGGGATCAGCGCGAGGCGCTCAGCTTCATCGAACGTCAGCCGAAGCTGCTGCGCCCGGCAAACTATCCCTCCGGAACGCCGGGGCGCGGAGCTGCGGTCTTTCAGGCGACGCGACAGCGTAAGGTCTTGGTGATCAACGCCATGGGTCGGTTGTTCATGGACGCGCTGGACTGCCCCTTCGCCGCGCTGGACCGCGAGTTGAGCCGTCATCGCCTGGGCGGCACGGTCCATGCCGTCATCGTCGATTTCCATGCCGAGGCGACCAGCGAGAAGATGGCGATGGGGCACTATCTGGACGGCCGGGTCTCGCTTTGCGTCGGCACGCACACTCACGTTCCCACCGCCGACACGATGATTCTGGACGGCGGTACGGCCTATCAGTCGGATTCCGGGATGACCGGCGACTACAATTCGGTGATCGGGATGGAGAAGACCGTGCCGATGGCCCGCTTCGCCCGCAAACTGCCGACGGAACGGGCGACTCCGGCTTACGGCGAGGGCACGCTTTGCGGCGTCTACCTGGAGACCGACGATCGCACCGGGCTTGCCGCGCGAGTGGAGCCGCTCCGCGTAGGCGGACGCCTCGCGCCGGTTTTGCCGGTGATCTGAAGGGCGGTCGTTGCGCGGCGGGAGAGGGCTAACGGGGCTTGGACGACAGGTTGAGGAAGCGGGTGACTTCGGTATCCACCATCCGGCTGGTCTCGCTGGCTTCGCGCGCCAGGGCGGGACTGTAGCGCCAGCCCTCCGCATCGGCGGCGAGCACGGCATCCAGCGCGGAGAGTGCTTCGCCCGCGACGAAATCCTCCAGAAGGTCCGCCGCCCTTGCGCGCGTCTCCTCCGCCTTCTGCGGATCGTCGGGCAGTTCCTGGACCAGGGCCAGGGCGGGCATTTCAGGATGCGGCATCGCAGAGTCCTCCACAAATTCGCACCCAGTTTGCCGTGTTTTCCGTTAATACCCCGTTAAAGCTGCGTGCTATGTTTTATTGCTGTGTTTTGCTGGCGCCAAAGCTTTAGCGATTGCGCAAATCCTGCTAGAAGTCCCCGCGCAATGATCGGGTTGCTGCGTATCTGCGTGGAAGTTGCAGGCGTGCGCCTACCAAATATGCTAGAACGTTTCAGGAATAGACCCAGGATTTAGGAGAGCGAACGCGATGGCAGGCCATTCGCAGTTCAAGAACATCATGTATCGCAAGGGCGCGCAGGACGCAAA
>SKZV01000175.1 GCA_007127165.1 Rhodovibrio sp.
ACAGGCGTGCATATCGTGGACTGCCGGGGAGCGATGCCGTCCGTTACGGATTGGGCGGACGAAATCCACGGGACCAGCGACGGCTTCGCGAAAGTCGCCCAGCGCTTCAAGAGTTCAATCAAGGCCGCGATTCCGGCACGGGCCGATCCTCTGAACGCCTAGAGCGCGCCGGTACCGGGGTCGCATCCAACCCAGTCGGCGTGTTCGGGCAAGCGGTCGCCAGCCGCTCCCCTCGGCAGGCACAGCCCTCTCGGGGCGTTCAAATTTGCGTGTTTTCCGCCTATGGAGGGCATTTGCGAACGGTTGTCGCATTTCGAACAGGGAAAGTCGCGTCGGCGGAAGCCGGAACCCCGGTCTAGAACGCCAAATGACGCCGAACAATGCGGGGAGGCGCCGTCCCCGTCTGGCCTAAAAATTTCGGGCAGGGCACCCCCGCCCCGACGAACCAAGAGGGTTTGGTCATGAGTGAAGCCGACGATCTTGATCTGCGCGAGTTGGACGACGATGAACTCGTGAAGCAGATGCAGGACGACCTCTACGACGGCCTCAGGGAAGAGGTCATGGAGGGAGTCAACATCCTGCTGGAGCGCGGCTGGGAGCCCTATAGGGTGCTCACCGAAGCCCTGGTCGAAGGTATGCGGATTGTCGGGGTCGACTTCCGCGACGGCATTCTTTTCGTGCCCGAAGTGCTGATGAGCGCCAACTCGATGAAGGGCGGCATGCATATCCTACGCCCGCTCCTTGCCGCCACCAACGCGCCCAAGATGGGCAAGATGGTGATCGGCACGGTCAAAGGCGACATCCACGATATTGGCAAGAACCTCGTGTCGATGATGATGGAGGGCGCGGGCTTCGAGGTGGTGGATATCGGGATCAACATCCCGGTGGAAAAGTACCTGGAAGCCCTGGAAGAGCACAAGCCGGACATTCTGGGCATGTCCGCTCTGCTGACCACCACCATGCCCTACATGAAGGTGGTGATCGACACGCTGATCGAAAAAGGGCTGCGTGACGACTACATCGTGCTCGTGGGCGGCGCGCCCTTGAACGAGCAGTTCGCAGACGCGATCGGGGCGGACGCGTATTGCCGCGACGCTGCGGTGGCGGTGGAGACGGGCAAGAAGTTCATGCACCAGCGCCACAATCGCTTGGCGGCTGCGGGCTCCTGATCCCGATCCACAGCACGGCACTTCGCCGAGGTCCGTGAGCTTTCGCCACGCCGGAACTTGAGAGGCGGGAATGGTCGACGCTGTTCAATCGCCGCAGGCGGCCGCGCCGCCGAAAACTCTGCTGATCGCCTGCGGTGCACTGGCGCGGGAGATTGTGGAGTTGATCCGCCGCGAAGGCTGGACCCACATGGAGGTCTCCTGCCTTCCGGCGATCTGGCACAACACCCCGGCCAAAATTCCGGAAGGGGTGCGGGCGAAGATCCAGGCGTCCAGGCCGCACTACGAGAAGATATTCGTGGTCTATGCGGACTGCGGCACGGGCGGTCTGCTGGACAACGTGCTGGAGGAAGAGGGCGTGGAGCGCCTGCCCGGCCCGCACTGCTACGCGAGCTTCGCCGGTCAGAGGGCGTTCAACGAGATTGCCGATGACGACCCGACGTGCTTCTACCTAACCGACTTCCTGGTGCGCCACTTCGACCGCTTCATCGTCGAGGGCTTTGGGCTCGATCGTTACCCGGAGATGCGCGACATGCTGTTCGGGAACTACACCCGGCTCATCTACCTCGCGCAGACCCGGGACCCGGCGCTGGAAGAGAAGGCGCAGCGCGCCGCCGCGCGACTGGGCCTCAGGTACGAATACCGCTTTACCGGTTACGGCGAGCTGGAATCCAACATGAAGACCTTGGCGTGAGGAGCGTGGCGCAATGGCGCAAATGACAGTCGTCTACTGGCGCGAGATACCCGCGCAGGTGATTGTAAAAGCAGGGCGTAAGTCGGCAAAACGCCAGCTTACCGAGCGCTTTGAGAAGGCAATCGACCGCGCGGCCATGAAGGCCAAACTGCGCGGGACGGACGACTACCTGGAGCAGTGGACGCGCGGGGCAGCGATCGAATGCGGCGACGACCTCGAAGCCGAGGCGGAAAGAGCTGCGAGCCAACTCGAAAGCGATTACCCCGATGACCGGCTGAAAGCACTCGTCGCCAGCGGTGGCGTCGAGCCCGCGTGATAAAGGAACGCGAGACATGAATTTTTGGAACCTGGGCCTCGCCAAGAAGCGCACTGCCGCCAACGCGCCCGCTCCCTCCGCACTTACGGACGCGGACCGCAAGCAGCATATCGTGGACTTCATGTCCGGCTATTCGATCGAGACCACCCCGGGGTCGGCCTTGAAGATCGCCGATTATCGCGAGCATCTGCGCCCCGGCACCAAGGTGGCCGTGACCTTCCTGCCCGGTTCCGATTATCGCGACACCATCAAGGTCGCTGCGCGCCTGCGCAACGAGGGTTTCGAGCCCGCGCCGCATATCGCTGCGCGCTCGATCACCAGCCAGGACGAACTTGAAGAGTATATTGCACGCCTGCGCGGCGAGGCCGACGTGAGCCAGGTGGTCGTGCTGGCGGGCGCGGTTGACAGCCCCGTCGGTCCCTATGCGGACTCGATGGCGCTTCTGGAGAGCGGCGTCTTCGACCGTCACGGCATCAAGAAGATCGGCGTCGCCGGGCACCCCGAGGGTAGCCCCGACATCCCGGAGGAGATGGTTCGCAAGGCGCTGCAATGGAAGAACGACTTCGCCAAGCGTACCGGTGCGGAACTGTATATCGCGACGCAATTCGTATTCGAGGCGCAGCCGATCATCGATTGGGACCAGGCGATCCAGGCCGAGGGGAACCGCCTGCCGATCCACATCGGCCTGCCGGGCCTCGCGACGCTGAAGACCCTGATCAACCATGCGCGTGCCTGCGGCATCGGCCCCTCGATGCGTTTCCTGACGCGTCAGGCAAAGAACGTCAGCAAGTTGATGATGGTGAACGCGCCGGATCAACTGGTTTCCGACCTCGCGACGTATAAGGCCCAGAACCCGGACTGCGGCATCGTTAAGGCCCACATGTATCCGCTGGGCGGCATGAAGAAGTCCGCGGCCTGGTCGAACGCGGTGGTCGACGGCGACTTCGAGATGAAGCCGGATCACCGCGGCTTCACCATCAACCGCGAGATTGCCTGACCGATCTACGTGACTACGCATCGGACTCGTGGTGAACCAGGGGACGCGGTTAAATCCCGTCCCCTTGTTCCTAAGCACCCGGAAATCCGCTCAGGGCGAACCGGCCGCCGGAAATCGGCGGTTCCCGCATTGCACGCGCCCTCTTTCCCGGCTACAGCTTAGCGGCTTTACACGAACTGCTTTTCCACCGTCCGAGGTCGCAAACCATGCCGCTCTGGCGCTTTATTCCCGTCGCCGACAAGTTCGACAGCCGCTGGCAAGACCGTTGTATCTGGCACGATGTGGTCGTGCGTGCGCCTTCTGCCGCCTTCGCCCGCCTGGTTGCAGATAGCGCCGAGGAACGCTTGGCGCGGGGCGCCGTCGGCAACGAAACCTCCACCAGCCGGGGCGGATTCGCCGACACTAGCCTCTATTGGGTGCAGCGCGTGCCGAAGGACGAAGTCGAGGCTTACGGCGGAGAAGCGGGCCCAACCGCAATCGTGACCAAGGGATGGGCCGAGGAAACGCCATTGTCGGTTCACTACGGCACCTCGATGCCGAGACGTAACGCGGGCCGGAAGCCGAACGCTGGCTGACGCCGAAACCACGTTCTATCCGTTTGGCGTCCTTTAGACGAAAGATGTCGCACGCGGTGCAGCCTGGATTGGGGGTAGGAGCGCTAATTGGCGGCAGTAAGCCGTGTGCCACGCCGCTCCAGGGAGAGTACTGAAGGATGACCCAAACTGTCGTCACGTCGCATAATAAGAAAGTCATTATCGGCTTCGACCAGCCGTTCTGCGTGATCGGGGAGCGGATCAATCCTACCGGCCGCAAGAAGCTGGCCGCCGAGATGGCCGCCGGTGACTTCTCCACCGTCGAGCGGGATACGCTGGCCCAGGTCGCGGCCGGAGCCACGATGCTGGACGTGAACGCCGGTATCCCGCTGGCCGACGAACCGGCAATTCTGGCGCAGACGATTCAGCTCGTGCAGAGCCTGACCGACCTGCCTCTGTGCATCGACTCCTCGATTGTGGAGGCGCTGGAACGTGGCCTGGGAGTCTATAAGGGCAAGGCACTGGTGAACTCCGTCACCGGCGAGGACGAGCAGATGGAGCGGGTTCTTCCGCTCGTTAAGAAGTATGGCGCCGCCGTGGTGGCGATCTCCAACGACGAGACCGGCATTTCCATGGACCCGAACGTTCGCTTCGAGGTCGCGAAGAAGATCGTCGAGCGGGCGCAGGATTATGGCATTCCGAAGGAAGACGTCGTGGTCGACCCGCTGGTGATGCCGATTGGCGCATTGGGCACGGCTGGGAAGCAGGTGTTCGCGTTGGTCCGGCGTCTGCGCGAGGAGTTGGGCGTGAACACCACTTGCGGCGCGTCCAACGTCTCCTTCGGACTGCCGAACCGCCATGCGATCAATTCGATCTTCCTGGCGATGGCGGCGGGCGCGGGCATGACGAGCGCGATCATGAATCCTTTGCATGAACCCGAGATGGCGGGGGTCATGGCGGCGAACGTGCTGCTCGCGAACGATCCCGACTGCCTGCGCTGGATCAAGAAGTACCGGGAGCCGCAGGCCGAGGGCAGCGGAGCCCGCGGCGACCGTGGCGAGCGGCGGCGCGCAAAACGAGTCTGAAGCCCGGTTGCGCCCGATACGGCGTTAGCCGCGCCGGAATTAACGGCGTCAGCGAGGAATTATGGCGGACGACGCACTCATCGTTTTCACTCCCTCCGGGCGGCGCGGCCGCTTTGAGAAAGGCACGACCGTTCTTCAAGCCGCGCGCAGCCTTGGCGTGGACGTGGACAGCGTGTGCGGCGGCCGCGGACTCTGCGGCCGCTGCCAGGTCACCGTCAGCGAGGGCGAATTCGCAAAGCACGGGATCACGAGCCGCAGCGACCACGTCACCGGCTGGAACGAGGTCGAGGAACGCTACAAGACCGAGGGCAAACGCGCGTTCAAGGCCGGGCGGCGGCTGTCCTGCCAGATGCGGATTGTCGACAATGCCGTCATCGACGTGCCCGCGGACAGTCAGGTGCACAAGCAGCTTGTGCGCAAACGGGCCGAGGTTCGCGACATCGTCATGGACCCGGCGGTGCGCCTGCACTATGTCGAGGTCGACCAACCCGACATGCACAATCCCTCCGGCGATCTGGAGCGCGTGCAGCAGGCGCTGCGCGAGCAGTGGGGCCTCGACAAACTGGAAGACTGCGACCTGCGCACGCTCCAGCACTTGCAGCAGGCGTTGCGGCAGGGCAACTGGAAGGTGACGGTCGCGGTGCATCGCGGCAGGCGAATCACCGCGATCTGGCCGGGCTTCCGCGACCGCGCTTACGGCGTGGCGGTGGACATCGGGTCGACCACGATTGCCGCGCACCTCTGTGATCTGCAAAGCGGTGAGGTTCTGGCCTCCAACGGCATCATGAATCCGCAGATCCGCTTTGGCGAGGACCTGATGAGCCGGGTGTCCTATGCCATGATGAACCCCGGCGGCGCGCAGGAAATGACCGCCGCCGTCCGGCAGGCGCTGAACGACCTGATGGCGGAAACGGCGGCGGAAGCGGGTATCACGCCGGAGGAAATCCTCAACGCGACCTTCGTCGGCAACCCAATCATGCACCATCTCCTGTTGGGGATCGATCCAACGGAACTGGGCGGCGCGCCCTTTGCGCTGGCGACGAACAGCGGCATTACGCTCTGGGCGGCCGAACTCGACCTAAAGATCCACCAGGACGCCCGCATCTACATCCTGCCGTGCATCGCCGGACACGTCGGCGCGGACACTGCGGGCGTGGCGCTCTCGGAAACCCCGCACCTGTCCGAGGATATCGTGCTGATCGTCGACGTCGGCACCAACGCGGAAATCCTTCTGGGCAACAAGCACCGGGTCCTGGCCGCCTCCTCGCCGACCGGCCCCGCCTTCGAAGGCGCGCAGATATCCTCCGGCCAACGCGCGGCGAACGGAGCGATTGAGCGCGTGCGGATCGATCCGGAAACCCTGGAGCCGCGTTTCAAGGTCATCGGCTGCGATCTCTGGTCCAACGAAGAGGGCTTCCGCAAGCAAACCCGCAAGATCGGCGTCACCGGCATCTGCGGCTCGGGTATTATCGAGGCGCTGGCGGAGATGTACATGGCGGGCATCATCGCGACCGATGGAACGATCGACGGAGCGATGGCGGCACGCAGCGAGCGGGTGCGCCAGGACGGGCGGACGTGGACCTATCTACTCAATGCGGGCGAGCCGGAAATTACCGTCACGCAGAACGATGTGCGGGCGATCCAGCTTGCCAAGGCCGCCCTTTACGCCGGGGCGCGCCTACTGATGGACCACCTGGAAATCGACCAGGTGGACCGGGTGGTTCTGGCCGGGGCTTTCGGCAGCCACATCGACGTGAAGTACGCGATGATCCTGGGGCTGATCCCGGATTGCAATCTGGACAAGGTTTCCTCGGCGGGCAACGCGGCGGGGACCGGCGCGCGGATCGCACTGCTGAACCAGGCGTCGCGCGATGAGATCGAGCGCGTTGTTCACGGCATCGAGAAAGTCGAAACCGCTGTCGAGCCGCGCTTCCAGGCTCACTTCGTCGAGGCCATGGGCATCCCGCACACGACCGCCCCATACCCGCGCCTGCGATCCGCCGTTCCGCTGCCCGCGCCCAAGAAGGCCACGGCGACCGACGCGGAGGGGCAGGAGCGCTCCCGGCGGCGCCGACGGCGAGAGCACGCGCCGACGCAGGAGTGACGGCACGCGCGAGGTATAGCGAGATTTAAGCCGCCCGCTGCATCACGCGGTCCACGGGCAAGCGCATCTTGACCGCCGTGCCCTTGCCCAGCGTGCTTTCCAGCCAGAGATGCCCGCCGTGGCACTCGACAAGTTTGCGTGCGAGGGGAAGGCCAAGGCCGGTGCCACAGTTGCTGCGGCTGAACGTGGGGTCGACTTGCCCGAACGGCTCCATCACGTGCGGCATATCCCGCTCCGCGATCCCGATACCCTCGTCGGCGACGTACCAAAGCAAGCTGCCCTTCTCTTCCACGCATGCTCCGATATGGATTCGCCCACCCTTCGGCGTGAATTTCACCGCGTTCGAAAGAAGATTCAAAAGGACCTGCTTCAGCCGCCGTCCGTCGGCGAAGAGGCGCACTGGCCTTCGCGGCAGATCGACTTCGATGGTCAAGCCCGCCTCTTGCGCTTTGTGCCGGACCAGTCGCAGGCTGCACTCGACGACACGTTCCAGTTCGACCGTTTCTTCCGCCAACTCCACAATACCGGCTTCCGCCTTGGAAACATCCAGGATGTCGTTGATAATTTCCAGAAGGTGCGTGCCGCTTTCCTGAATATCCCCGGCGTATTCCCTGTTCCGGGAGCCAATCGCCCCGAAAGTCTGGTTCTGCAAGACTTCGGAAAAACCGATGATCGCATTGAGCGGAGTACGCAGTTCGTGGCTCATATTCGCCAGGAACTCGCTTTTCGTGCGGTTCGCGAGTTCGGCGGCTTCCTTCGCGCGGAGAAGCACCTCCTGCGAGCTTTTGATCTCGGTAATGTCCTGCAAGGTGCCGGTCGTGGACAGCAGGCGGCCGTTGTGATCCAAGAGCGGCTGGCCCAACTCCCGCCCATAGCGCACCTCACCGTCGACCGTGAGGAAGCGATATTCCAGTTCGTAAGCTTCGCACGCGCGAACGGCGGCCTCGATCGTATTCTTGTAGTGGGCCCGGTCTTGCGGGTAGATGAAGGGTAGCAGGTCGTCCATCGTCCGCATTTGCGCCGTGTATTGTTCGACGGTCATTCCCAACATGCGGGCCATCTCATGCGAGGCATGTTCGAGGCAGTCGTTGACCTCGTCCCACTGCCAATGGCCCAGGTTCGCCAGCTTCACCGCGTGATCCAGCAACGCCGCCTTTTCCCGAAGTTGCGCTTCCGCCGCTTTCTGCTCGGTGATGTCGCGCGCAGCCCCAACCACGCCCACAAGGCGACCGGTTTCCTCGTCGAATTCGGAGCGGGTATGCAGCCGCACCCAGCGCAGATCGCCGCCCTTGTTGCGAACCCGAAACTCGATCTCCTTCGTCGCCCCGCTCCACATCGCGATCTTGCGGTCCTCGACAATCGGGAGATCCTCTCGAATGGCATGGCGGTCCCACAAACTCTCGCCCGGCGGACAGGTTTCCACACAGCCGACGCCCGCCACCTGCCCGACCACCCATTCAAGCCAGGGGCGGCCGTCGACGTCGATTGCGTAGGCATAAACCATGTCGGACGTGAGTTCGGAGACGATGCGGTAGCGCCGCTCGCTTTCCCGCAAGGCTTCCTCAGCACGGCGCTTGTCGCTCGTGTCTTCGATGATGCCTTCATACCCGGCCAGGTTTCCAGCCGCGTCATGCACGGGCCAGGCGCTTTCGGAGAAATAGAACCTGCTCCCGTCCTTGCGGCGACCCTCCGCCACGAAGCCGCGCACCATCCCCTCGCGGTGGATGGCCTCCTGGAGCCGTCCTCTTGCGTCGGCATCGGCATAAATCATCGAGGCGTCCGGGAAGGTGCAGTAAAGCTCCTTCGGGCTTTCGCAGCCGTGCATCCGCGCGAAAGCCGGGTTCACTTCCAAATAGCGCCCTTCCGGCGTCGTCCGGAACATACCTTCGATCGCATTCTCGAAGATGCTGCAATAGCGACTCGCGGCAGGGTCCTCTTTGCCCCGGCCACGGCGGATCAATTGAGAGACACCAAAGCCCACAACGGCTGCGGCTGACGTCGCGGCAAAAAGACCCATCCAGCTCAGCGTCAACACGTGCTTACCATTCTTTCCTGGATCGAGACGGTCAAAAGCTGACTTAGTTTCATGTGTAATGAATATGAATGAAGTTTTTGTTAATCGAATGTTTGAACGAAATGCCTGAAACGGAAAAGTATCCCCGCCGTGCGGCGTTCTGTACCAGGGGCCCGCAAACCCTTGGCGTGGCGCCGCAGCCGCTCTATCTTGCGCGACAGTGAAACGGGATCGGACCCACGACGCAGATGGCCTCACTCTCCCTGACTCGCGAGCAAGAAAAAGCCACAGGCGGCGACCGTGCCGTCGGGATTTGGCTTTTGAGCGTGTGCGGCATGATCTTCGCGATGGCCTTGATCGGGGCGATCACGCGGCTGACCGGAAGCGGACTGTCGATCATGGAGTGGGCACCGATCAGCGGCGCTTTGCCGCCGATGAGCGAGGCCGAGTGGCGGCGGGTCTTCGACCTCTACCGCAGCATCCCGCAGTACGAGCAGGTCAATCGCGGAATGAGCCTGGAGGAGTTCCGCACGATCTTTTGGTGGGAGTGGATTCACCGGCAATGGGGCCGGTTGATCGGTGTGGCCTTTCTCGGCGGGTTCCTGTGGCTCTGGCTACGCGGCAAGCTGCGCGCCGGGCTGACTCCGCACATCGTCGCGCTCTTCGCGTTGGGGGCGCTACAGGCTTTCATCGGCTGGTACATGGTGGAAAGCGGCTTCGGCGAGCGCACCTCGGTCAGCCAGTACCGCCTTGCGCTGCACCTGGGATTGGCGCTGATCATTTACGCCTACGCGCTGACGCTCGCCCTGTCGTTTCTGGCTCCAAAGGCGCGGACGGGAGCGGATAGCGGAGCGTTGCGGGCCGGACTCTGGGGCTTTCTGGGGCTGGTGTCGCTGACGATCCTTGCCGGAGCGTTTGTAGCGGGCCTGAGCGCGGGCCTGACCTACAACACCTTTCCTCTGATGGACGGACGCGTGGTGCCGGTCGGTTACGGGTTCCAGCAGCCCTGGATCATGAACTGGTTCGAGAATCCCGCCGCCGTACAGTTCAATCATCGTCTGCTCGGCGTGCTGACAGTCGTTGCGGCCTTTGCGCTCTGGCTTTACGGTCGGCGTCTCGAGCTTGCCGCGACGGCGCGGCGGGCGCTGGACTGGCTGGCGCTGGCGGCGCTCGCGCAGGTCGCTTTGGGCGTTGCGACCTTGCTGGCGGTAGTGCCGGTTTGGCTGGCGACGCTGCACCAGGGCGGCGCGATCGTACTGCTGTCCCTGGCGATCTGGGCGCTGTTGCGCGTGCCGCCGCATCCTTCTGAGAACGAGGCGAAGACATGAGCGACGGCGTTCCGGTTTCGGTGATCACCGGCTTTCTCGGCAGCGGCAAGACCACCTTGCTGCGTCACCTCCTCAGCCTGCCGGAGATGGGCGAAACCGCCGTCGTCATCAACGAGTTCGGCGAGATCGGCCTGGATCACACGCTGGTCGAGAGCAGCCGCGAAGACACCGTACTGCTGAACAGCGGTTGCCTCTGCTGCACCGTGCGCGGCGATCTGGTGAAGACGCTGCAAAGCCTCGCGATCCGGCGCGTGCGAGGCGAAGTGCCGGAGTTCAAGCGGCTGGTCATCGAAACCACCGGGCTCGCCGATCCCGCGCCGATTCTGCACACGCTGATGAACGACCCGATCCTGGCGCGGGACTATCGACTGGACGGCGTGATTGCGGTGGTGGACGGGGCGAACGGTCTCGCCACGCTGGACGCTCACCGCGAATCGGTGAAGCAGGCCGCCGTGGCGGACCGGCTTTTACTCTCGAAGACGGATATCGCCGCACCGGGCGACACGGCGACGCTGGAGGAGCGGCTTCGCGCCCTCAACCCCGCCGCACCGATCGTGCGCAGCGCGCAAGGCCAAGTCGCCCCCTCCGCGCTGTTCGGGGCGGGACTTTACGACCCGGAGACCAAGACGTCGGACGTGCAGGCCTGGCTGAAGGCGGAGGCCTACAAGGACGCGGAGCAGACGCATCATCACCATCATGATCACGGCCACGACGTGAACCGGCACAACGACGCGATTCACGCCTTTGCGCTGGAACGAAGCGAGCCGGTGGAGTGGGACCGGCTGGTCGATTGGATCGAGATGCTGGTGACCCTCTACGGCGCGCAGATCCTGCGTATCAAGGGACTGGTGAACGTGGCCGGGGACGATAAGCCTGTGGTTCTCCACGGCGTGCAGCATGTTTTCCACCCGCCCGCACGGCTCGACGCCTGGCCGAAGGACAGCAATCGGCACACGCAGATCGTGTTCATCGTGAACGGCCTGGAGCAGGAGATGTTCCGCCACACCATGGCGGCCTTCCTCGACAAGAGCGAGGGCGCGCAAACGCGTTAAGGCCGTTTGCAGGTCTTCCGAGAAAAGAAGCGAAGCGGCGAAGGGCCGGAAGGCTGGAGCGGGTGATGGGGGTCGAACCCACGACACCCAGCTTGGGAAGCTGGTGCTCTACCACTGAGCTACACCCGCATTAGCCTTGTTTTCCGTCCCGTTCTTATAAGGCAGTCGAAGCACGCTCGCAAGATCCAGATTGGCTTTGATGTCACAGCCGCGAGAAATAAGCGCGTTCGGCGCAATTGCCCTCGGAAATGTCACGTTTGGGTTATTTTATGACACCCGCTCAGCGTCCATAGTCTTTTTGGGCCAATAAGTAACCGCCACAGGCCCGTCATTCGTACGGTGCAAGCGTGAGAAACGGCGGACCGGATCGGGGACGGGGGCATTGACGCCGAACGATTCAAGACCCCGAATAGGGGATGAAGGAGGGGATACATGAACCTAATGAAACCGCTTGCAGCAGTCGTGGCAGGGACGTTCCTGTCGGCTTGCGCAACAAACGTCGAGAGCATACGCACTGCGGATTCGGTGAACGGAACCGAGTTCACGCGCGCTCTAACCGACGAATACCGCGCCCTCGCACTTTTCGAAGCGGACGAGATGTACGACTGGCCCAACGCTGAGCACTTCGCGAAGAAGGGGCTTCGCGCCGCTCAAGGGGAGGCGGTTCGGCCGGACGAAGTCGAGGATCGCGTTCTACCCGAAGAGATGCAGAGCGAGTTCAACGAGGCGCGGTCAACGCTGGTCGCTCTCCTCGACGACAACGCGCGCCGGGAGATGCCGAATCAGGCTGCGCGCGCGCAGGGCCGGTTCGATTGCTGGATGGAGCAACAGGAAGAAGGCCACCAGCCCTCACACATCGCCGCCTGCCGCAACGAATTCTATGCGCTGATGGCGGAAATCGAGCAGGGCATGGCTCCCGAGCCGGAACCCGAGCCCGAGCCGGAGCCCGCACCTGAGCCCGAGCCCGAGCCAGCCGCGCCGGAAAGCACCACTGCATTCTTCGCGTTCGACGACGCCACCGTGACCGAGGAGGCCATGGCCGAGTTGCGGCAGGTCGCGCGCACGGCACAGGAGCGGCCGGACGCCATGATTTCGGTCACCGGCCACACCGACACGGTCGGCCCGGAGGAATACAACCTGCAACTTTCGCTGCGGCGTGCGGAGAACGCCCGTGATGCCCTGGTGGACCTCGGTGTGTCCGAGGAGCGGATCTCCATTGCCGGACGTGGCCAGGCGGAACCCGCCGTGCCCACCGGTGACGAGGTGCGTGAGCAAGCCAACCGCCGCGTCGAGGTTCTGGTGCAGTAAGCACTAGCCTCACCACGGCAAGACTTGAGAAGCGGCGTCGCTCCCGACCGGGACTGGCGCCGTTTCCGTTTTGCAGGAGCATCATGGCGCGGCGATGTAAAGCGCTCCTACGCTCACCCGTCCGGAAACGACTACCCCGCGGGAAACAGCCAAGTCAGCGCCACCACTGTAAGCCCACCGGCCACCACGCCTGCAAAGAGGTTCTTTCGCGTGGCGAAAAAGACCGCCAGCGCAATGGCGGCGGCCAGCAGGCGATCGATCGTCTGCGTTTCTTCCAGGATGCCCACCGGCAGGATCATGATGCGCGCGATCAGCGCCGCCAGCGTCGCATAGGCCACGCTGCCCAGCCAGGAGAAGAGGCGGCTGTTCGG
>SKZV01000083.1 GCA_007127165.1 Rhodovibrio sp.
AACCTCGCGAGCGTGCTGTCCGAGGAGCGTTCGGACATCATGAGGCGCATCCACGACACCGTGAACAACGAAGCGGAACGCTTCGGCATCGAGGTGGTGGACGTGCGCATCGGCCGGACCGACCTGCCGCGCGAGGTTAGTGAAGCCGTCTATTCGCGGATGCGCTCCGAGCGTGAACGCGAAGCGGCGGAATTCCGCGCCCAGGGTGAAGAGGAAGCCCAGCGAATCCGCTCCTCGGCGGATCGTGAGGCGACCGTGATTCGGGCCGAGGCGGAACGCGAGGCAGACATGCTTCGCGGTACCGGCGAAGGCCGTCGCACCACGATCCTCAGCGAAGCCTTCGGTGCGGAGCCGGAGTTCTTCAACTTCTATCGGACGATGCAGGCCTACGAAGGGGCGATCAATCAGGACGACGCGGACAACAGCTATATCGTGTTGTCGACCGAGAACAACGAGTTCTTCCGTCTCTTCGGTCAGGGCGCGCTAGCGGAAGGCTCCGCCTTCCATCGTGAGCAGGACGAAGAGCCTGGGCCGAGCGCCGCGGCCGAGCCGCTGTTGCCGCAAGACCAGGATGAAGATCAGTCTGGACAGACCGCCGAGATTCCCCGCGTGGAACAGGAGTAAGGGAAAGTCCCTCACCGGATGACTCCTTGACCACCGACAGTGCGGCCCGATCCGGCTAGACTCGATCGGGCCGCACCTAACACCTTCCAAGGCTGGACGTCCCTTTCGGGCGTCCGGCCTTTTTTCCTTGGCGTGTATCCTTCGCGTGTTTCCTTGGCGAAGGCTCTCACAGCCCCTTCATGACAGCCCAAGTCCCATGCCCACTCTGACCCTGAACGATCTTCTGACGGCGTTCGCACTGATCCTCATTCTGGAGGGCGTGGCGATGGCCGCTTTCCCGGCAGCCCTGCGGCGAGCGCTGGAAACCCTGGACGCCTTGCCGCGTGAAGCATTGCGCTGGACCGGTTTGCTGGTCGCGCTTTTCGGTCTTTTCCTGCTCTACCTGACTGGTTAAACAGCAAAAAGGATGGCTCGAGATGAGATGGAAGACGACGATTTCAGGCCGCTTCGGCTTGGAGTCGAGCCTGCCGGGGGCGTTGAAGGCCTGGAGCGGCATGGTCCCTCGAGGCGAAACCATCGCGCTGTCAAGAGCCTGTTCGCATCTCGTCCAACGCTCGGGAAGCCTCTAGGCTCGGTTGTAGCGGGTGTATAAGCCGCGCCCTAAAAATGCCAAACTTCCTCTTAAGGTGTCTGCCAGTGTCGACAAAGATGGACACTTGCTCCAGATTCGTTCGAGTACCGCCCGCCGCGGCGCGCTCGGTCAGGCGGCGCCAAGCGTACGGACTTCCCCCCAATACAACGGAGAAGCGACGTTGAGCCACATTTTCACCGTTTCCGCCCCTAGGGGCGCCAAGTCGGAAGGTGGTTCCTTCCCAAGCCTCGCGGGCTGGCTGGCGGCCGGCTCCGTGGCCCTGTTCCTCAGTTTCCCCTCCGGCGCAGTAGCCGACAATCATCCGCCTTCTTTCGCCGACCTTGCCGACGAGTTGTTGCCGACTGTGGTCAACGTCTCCACGACCCAGCGGGTCGAAGAGGGGGATGAACCGGGACAGTTCGAGGATCTGTTCCGCGAGTTTTTTGAGCGGCGCGAGGGTGAGCGCCCACGGTCGCCGCGCCGGGGGCCATCGTCGCTGGGCTCCGGCTTCATCGTCGATTCCGAAGGCTACATTGTCACCAACAATCACGTGATCGCCGAAGCCGACGAAATCACCGTGCGGTTCCACGACGACAGCACCGCAAGCGCGGAAGTCATCGGGCGCGACGAGCAGACCGATCTGGCGCTTTTGAAGGTGAACAGCGACCGCGATTTACCGGCCGCGAGCTGGGGCGATTCCGAGGCCTCGCGCATTGGCGACTGGGTGCTCGCCATCGGCAACCCATTCGGCCTGGGCGGCTCGGTGACGGCAGGCATTCTCTCGGCACGCTCGCGCGATATCCAGGCAGGGCCGTACGACGACTTCCTGCAGACCGACGCGGCGATCAACCGGGGCAACTCCGGCGGGCCGATGTTCAACACCGACGGAGATGTGATCGGCGTCAATACGGCGATTTTCTCTCCCACCGGCGGATCGATCGGTATCGGCTTTGCCATTCCATCGGCAATTGCCGAAAACGTGATCGAGCAGCTTCGCGAGCACGGCGACGTTCAGCGGGCATGGCTCGGCGTGCGCATCCAGTCGGTCACGGATGAACTTGCCGAAGGGTTGCGCCTGGATGAGCCACGCGGCGCGCTCGTTGCGTCGGTGTCCGAGGGCGGCCCGGCAGAGGAAGCGGGCATTCGTCAGGGCGACGTGATCCTCGAGTTCGACGATCAGGAGGTGACCGACATGCGCAGCCTGCCGCGCATGGTGGCGGGCACCCGCATCGGCCGCGCCGTGGAAGTGGTGGTCTGGCGCCGGGGCGAAGCGCAGACCATCCAGGTCGAACTTGGCCGCTTGACGGAGGAACAGTTGGCGCGCGCCGAGCCCCAGCAGGTTCCGCAGGAAGAGGAAAACGGCAGCCGCCAGCAGGTGGAGAGCTTGGGCCTTTCCCTGGCGCCGCTCGATGACGAGCTGCGGGAGCGCTACGGCCTGGATGAACGCCTCGAAGGCGTCGTGGTGACCGACTTCAGCAGCAACGGCAACGCGGCGGAAAAGGGCATCGGGGAGGGCGATCTGATCGTCGAGGTGGATCAGGAAGAGGTCCGCACGCCACAGGAAGTCGCCGAAAAGGTCGAGCAGGCCCGCTCCGACGGCTACCGTGTCGTGACGTTGCTGATCTACAGCCAAGGCGACTATCGCTGGGTCGCCGTCAACATCGGCTAGAGCGGGACGATTGGCGGCAGTGCGTTACCCTCGCCTCTTGAAGCGGGGTTGGGCGCTGCCGCCAACTTTTTTGGCCGCCTGATTCGAACACCCCTTGCGGGCGTGTCCGCACGAGCTTCTGCCGGTCAGGTGCGTTCCAGGCAAATGAAACTGCGGGCGTGGGCGTGCGAGGCATCGGCTTCGCGGTCCTCGCGCCACACCTCTTTCCATGCCTCCTCATCGAGCGGTTCGAAGAAGGTATCGGCCGGAAAAACGTCGTGGACGCGGGTGAGATAGACCCGCCCAGCACGCGCCAACACCTGGTTGAAAATCTCTGCACCGCCGATCACCATGACCTCTTCCCCGCCCGGAGAGTCCACCGCCATCGCGATAGCCTCGTCGATCGATGTAACGCTGACGCAGCCTTCGGCCGGGCGATAGGACGGATCGCGGGAGGTCACGATGTTGGCGCGGCCGGGAAGCGCGCGCCCAATGGACTCGTGGGTCCTTCGTCCCATGACCAGGGGATGGTCCGCCGTCACCTGCTTGAAGAACTTCAGATCGTCCGGTAGCCGCCAAGGCAGGCCACCGTCCTTGCCGATCCCCCCGGCGCGATCCGCCGCGACGACCAGCGTGATAAGAGGGTCCGCCGCGCTCATACCGCGATCGGCGCCTTGATCGCCGGGTGGCACTGGTAGTCTTCCAGCGCGATGTCCTCAAAATCGAAGCCAAACATGTCCGACACCTCCGGATTCAGCCGCAAACGCGGCGGTGGATACGGCACGCGGCCAAGCTGGCTGCGCGCTTGCTCCAGGTGGTTACGGTAGAGATGCGCGTCACCCAGCGTATGCACGAAATCGCCAGGCTCATACCCCGTCACCTGCGCCATCATGCAGGTCAGCAGCGCGTAAGAAGCGATATTGAAGGGCACGCCCAGAAAAATATCGGCGCTGCGCTGGTAAAGCTGACAGGACAGGCGCCCATCCGCCACATAGAACTGGAACAGCAAATGGCAGGGCGGTAACGCCATCCGGTCCAGTTCCCCGACG
Source organism: Rhodovibrio sp. (assembly GCA_007127165.1). Taxonomy (GTDB): domain Bacteria; phylum Pseudomonadota; class Alphaproteobacteria; order Kiloniellales; family Rhodovibrionaceae; genus SKZV01. Next base: position 3,893 of record SKZV01000083.1, read on the forward strand.
TTCCAGGCGGAGACGATGAGCCGCCGACTGTTCGGATTGCGCCGGATTTCGTCCACCACCCAGCGAATCTGGTCGATCTCGCGCCCCTCTGCGGCCTTCCAGGAGCGCCACTGCGCGCCGTAAACCGGCCCCAGATCGCCGTTCGCGTCGGCCCACTCGTCCCAGATGGAAACCCCGTGGCGCTGGAGCGAGCGGACGTTTGTGTCACCGGCCAGAAACCACAGCAGTTCATGGACAACCGAGCGCCAGTGCAGCTTCTTCGTCGTCAGCGCCGGAAATCCGCGCGACAGATCAAACCGCATCTGATGGCCAAAGCGGCTGAACGTCCCGACGCCGGTGCGATCCTCCTTCACCGCCCCCTCCGCCAGCACTTGGCGCATGAGATCCAGGTAAGGGGCTTCCAGCGAATCGGACGCGCCAATCCTCTTGTCGTGTGGGGACTCCGCCATCACCTACGTCCATCTCGGTTCCAGGCAGGGCTTGCCTTTCCGGTCACCCTTAACCCGCCATACGACCGATAACAACTTCGAAATCCTATAAAGAGCCCCTTCAAAAGCACGCGGTCTACCCCTATATTGGAAGATGTCGGGTAGCACCCGACTATGGCGATAAACGGCGTATCAAATAGACGTAGCGGACCCGGGGGCAGTACCCGGCGCCTCCACCAAACACGCCGAGGCAGACGACGGCGCGGTCCACCGCAACGAAGTCTCCCTCGGCCCTCCATGGGGGCGAACCAGGATCGACGCGCGTTGAACGATACAGCCTTTCGCTCGGCATGGTACCGCCGTTATCGGGCCATACAAGTAGGTGCGAATGATAATCGTACTCCGGTTGCCGCGGCCGCGTAAGCGCTAAGGCGACCGACTTAAATCCCCGGTCGGGTGAGTTCGGCCGGGTGGGGTTCGGGGCTGCCTAGCAACAGAAAGCCCCACTTTCTTTTCGGGGCTCAATCCGTTAGACGATATGATGACGGTGCCGAAAGGCGCCGAGATTTAGTGATAGAACGTGCGAAGGGAACGGCATGGCCGGCTCCGATGAAGACCTACCTTATGATGTGATGGTCGAAAACGCCCTGCGCGGCGTGGTTCGAGAGGCCCTGGAGCGCGTGGCCGAACAAGGCCTTCCGGGGGAGCATCACTTTTATATTACCTTCCGCAGCGATCATCCGGGCGCGGAAGTGCCGGAGACCCTGCGTCAACGCTATCCTCGCGAGATGACCATCGTCCTGCAGTATCAGTACTGGGACCTGATCATCGGCGAGGATCGATTCGAAGTGACCTTGAGCTTCAACAACCGTTCCGAACGGTTGGTGGTCCCCTTCGACTCCGTTGTCGCATTCGCCGATCCCTCGGTGCGATTCGGCCTGCAATTCGACGCGGGCGAGGAAGCGCTCGACGAGGACGCGGCCGACACCCCCGTTCTCAGCGGTGACCAGCAGAACGAAAGCCAGTCGACGGCGGAAAAGCCGGAGGAAAGCGGCGAAAAGGTCGTAACGCTCGACAGTTTCCGCAAGAAATAGAGCCGCGTCGGCGGCCTGCCTTGGGTCACGCTGTCAAAGCTGGCCCGGAAGCGTGCGATCACCTGGCCGTGGCCCCGAGCCCGGCCTCCTGGACGTGCGCCTTCCCGCCGGTTTGGCGACTGAATCAGCCCAAGAACCAATCCAATCAGCAAGCCATTTTGTAAGCCGTCCTCGCTCCAGGGACGGCGTTCATTTTCACCATCGCTTGGGCTATCACACCGATGGAACACCGCCCTGCGAGGCCTTGGTGTAACGCTCGCAACCATCGGATTGCCCCGCTTCGTCGAACCTGAGGAGGCGCAAACATGACATCGAAGTGGTTGGCCTACAACGAGCTCGCCTGGACCGAAGAGTGGCTTGCGGGTCCCGAGGACTACGAAGCCGAGGCGAATGCCTACGTCTCATTGATCCGGCAGCAAACCAAACGACTGCCGCGAACCTTGTTGCATCTGGGGAGCGGCGCCGGTGGCATGGACCGGGTGTTCAAGCGGTACTTTTCAGTTACCGGCGTGGACCTGAGTGAGGGCATGCTCGCCCTGGCGCGTGCAGCGCATCCCGACATCGAGTACATCGAAGGAGACATGAGATCGATCCGGCTGGGGCGAGGATTCGACGTCGTGGCGATACCCGACAGCATCGATTACATGGCCTCTCGCGAGGATCTCCACAAGGCCATCGGCACTGCGGCGGCACACCTGGAGCCGGGCGGCCTCTTGCTGGTCGCGGGCAAGACCGCCGAGACATTCCGTAATAACAATTTCGCCTACAGCGGCGAGAAAGACGAGATCCATGTCACCCTGCTCGAAAACAATCACGTCGATCCGAATCGCCCCAACAGCTACGAGGCCGTTCTGGTGTACCTGATCCGCCGAAAAGGGGAGCTGGATATCCAGGTAGATCGTCATGCCCTGGGCCTATTTTCTCAGGCATGCTGGGAAGATGTGTTCCGCAACCATGGACTGATCCTGACTCAGTCGACGCTCGACGGCATCTACGATGCCTACCTGCTCGGGGAAGGTCATTACCCGATGCAGGTCTTCGTGGGGACCTCACCGGAATGACTTCGTGTGCCTTCTCCGTGGAAACTGTTAACCTCCCCCATTCACGCCTCTCCGTGCAAGATCCGGTGCGATAGGGCATGCGGCCGAATGAACCATTGCTTCGCTATTGCCACGGGATTGGGGTTGGATTGGGAAGGTCCGGGATGAATCTGTTCAGCAATGCTCGCTTGGGTATCAATCCATTCTGGAGCGCTGGGATCCTGCTTGTCGTATTGCAGGCTTTACCAGTTCTCGCAGACGATGAAAGGGAGATCGGGTGGCGGGAGGTCTTTGTGACCATTGACACGACGTTTGAGGGAATCGAAGGGCATGAAAACCACGCTCTCGGACTTATGCGCCAGCGGGGATTCGCGTTCTACGAGGATGGAGATGTCGCAAAGGTGAATGCCTGGGTCACTTTTGAGCGTGTCGATTCAGAAACGAGCTATCGCGGGTATGCAGTATATCGATTCTCTGATGGGGCGACCAAGGTCGGTCGATTTACTGGCAGCGGAGATCCGGGGGGAACTCAATCCGGAGAATTCACTTTTGAGGCAGGTACCGATCACTATCAAGGCATTACTGGGCAGGGTACCTTCACGGGCCAGGGATTCCCGCCCCATGGAGATATCTATCTGGATGTCAGCGGCACCTACGCAGTGCCGGAATGAAGAATAGCCCGGTCTAATGCTTCTTCCATGCGGCGATTGCCGGGAAGCCGATATCGCCCACCGGCGGCGGTTTTGCCTCAGTCTCGTGGAACAGCGGGAGGGCGGCGCGCGACATAGAATTCGTAGGCGTAGCAATCCGAATACCGCCGATGCATCTCGGGTTCGAGCGCCAGTCGATCGAGTATGGCGAGGGCTTCGTCGTCCTTGTCGTATTTGCCGCGCAATGCTTGGATTCGTTGTTCCATCGGGGTGTAGAAATCGGACCACCAGGCCGCATCCGGTAAGGTGAAGCGGGCGAGACACTCGAATCCATGGCGCTTGATGGCCGCTACAACGTCTTCCGCCCAGCCCATGTCCGGGTAGTCTGCATCAAAGCTCGCCTTGACCTCGGGCGGTGGATTCGCGTTGCGCCACACCGGTTCGGTGAATGCCAGGTATCCGCCGGGGCGCAGCAGCTTACGACAGATCCGCAAGGCGTTGTCGAGCCCGATGTTGTAGAGGGCGCCCTCAGACCAGATCAGATCGAAGTGCTCCGGTGGCTGTTCGGGCTGGGCCATATCCCCGACGATCGCGCCTACCCGGTGCGACAGTCCCTGCTCCGCGATCCTCCTGTTCAGACATTCGATGCTCGGGGCGTGGTTGTCGATCGCGCAGATGGAGCCCGTGGTGAGCTCCGCTAGGTGGAGCGTTTGCCCGCCGCCCCCGCAACCGAGATCAAGTATTGCCGGTGACGCTGGAAGATCTTTGCAATAGCTGAGCGCTCTCTCGCAGCTCGAACGATCCCCCGGCCCCTGCCTGGGCAACGCCTCGTAAACCTCGAAGAAGATCGTCCAGAAACGTGAGTCGGGCTTGTTCATATGACTTGTGGCCTCTTCGCTCTCATGCAGGTGATGGAGCTGACCAACCGGCAGGTGCATGTCCTGGTAGAGCACCCTCAACGTGGCTCATGATGCGCACCGCGTTGAGCCGGCGTCTCTCCTCAGCGGTCACCTTGAATGGGACCACGGGACTTGCCATTTCCTGCGCCATTGCGGATGCCTGCCAGGTTGGGGTGACATCTCCCTTTGTAAGGCCTAACTTAGCGCCCTGCACTTATAAATCAGGACGCTAGAGCATTCTCCGTTCGAAAGGGCTCACGGAAGATGCTCTACATCTCTATTTTTGCGCATTCTCGAAAAACGGACCGGTGTCCACTTGGCGGCCGAAGGCCGCCGAGGCGAGCTGTCCGCTGGAAAATGCTCTAGCGAATGTAGATGTGGACTTCGTTGGTGTCGACGCTGTGGCTGGTGGTTGCTGCGAGGGACACGCGGTTGGGCGGTAGCCCCATCTCGTTCATCGACCGCAACACGCGTCCTGCAAGTCGCCGCACCTGCGCCCGGTCGAGCGAACTGCGGGTCTGGTCGTCCACCTGTGGCGCAACCGCCAGAACATCGAACGCCGCCTGCGGCCGCCGGTCCAGAACCTGACTAATCGCGTTATAGACGGCTTGCTCGTAAGCGATGTTGTCGGTATCGAAGCGGATCACCACCAGCGCCTGACGATCCAGATAATCCTGGGCGGCGCGTTCCTCGGCCGGGGCCTCCGGCTCGCCGAAAGCCATGTTGGCGAGGCTGTCGCCATAGAACTCGCCGTTCTTGATCGCGAGCGATAGGGTGATCAGATTTTGCCGCTCGCGCGAGAGATAGCTGCTCTGACGGGCGGTATCTTCCGAGAGTTCGTTGTGCAGGCGGTCGATTAGCACCACCGAGCGGTTGGTGGCGTCCTCCACCAGCGCCAGATGCTCGTGATCCACCTCCAGCGCGCCGGAGAGCCCGTAAGCGGACTGCACCGAATCCAACAGGTATGCCGAGAGCGACGAGGTGGCGCCGACCTCGTTGTTCAACGCATTCATCGCGTCATTGACGCGGTCGATACTTTGCAGCTCGCCCTGCGCCCGGTTCCATTGCTGCACCAGGATCGGGTTGCCGGAGGTCGTTCCCACCTGCAAGCGCGCATTCATCACGCCGACGCGCTGGTGATAGATCCCGGCAGCCTCGCGTGTCCGGGCGCGCAAGTCCTGAAGCTGGCGATTGTGGCTGTCGATGGTGTTCTGTAGATCATCCAGATCGTTGCGCAGTTCACCAACTTTGCGGCCCACAAAGGTGTCGCTGACCTCGAACGGCGGAATCTCGCGCGTCTGAAAAACCGTCGTACCGAGCCGGGGCCCCTGATTCGCGGCAAGCGCCTGATCGTCCAGAACCGGATCGCCGGTGAAATCCACCCGCGCCTGCTGCGCTCGCACGGCTTCACTTGTGCCATCGCCTGACGCGTTCACCGCATCGCCATCGGAAGCACAGCCGACCAACAAGGCGGCGGCAACCAGGGCCGCGGCCGTTCGACGGAAGTTCACCATACGTGTCTCGCCAATCGAATTGTCATAAGCAATGCGTGCGCCCCATTTGCAACGCTTTGAACGATCGGGAAAAATCTGCACACCCCCAGTCGAGTTCGCGATACTACTCGAAGGGATTACACCGAACAAGGCGTTTTCCCCCGCCAAGTTTCCCATAAGCCTGGATACATTGAACTGGTTACAGAGGGGTTAATACGCTGCCGACTTTCGGAAGCGGGCAGATTATCGAAATTGCCGTTTTGCCGGTAATGGCCTCTTGCCAAGCTCCGGCGCTTTTCGTATTGTCCGCTCCGTCGCCACGGGATGCGCAATTCGCCGCGCCCCTTGGCTTGCGCGCGCCGGTAGCTCAATGGATAGAGCGTCTGACTACGGATCAGAAGGTTGGGGGTTCGAGTCCTCCCCGGCGCGCCAGTCATCCTCTTTAAATTCCTACGATATTCGCGACCAGGGGTTGTTTTTTTCCACGACCCTTGCGCTGCCATCTTCCATTCTGAGTAACGCACGGCGGTGTCCGGAGCGACCGCTGCTGTAGCTCTGTCGCTGTAAATTCTCTCCCGGCCGTTCAGGGCGGAGCGTTTTCAGGCCAAGCGGTACCCACTTGGCCTGAAAATGCTAGATCCTGTTTTTGCGCATTTTCGAAGCGGCCAACCGCTACCCGCTTGGCCTGAAAATGCTAACTGCCTTGCGCGGCTTTATTAACGGCGGCGATCGGGGTGCCGGTACCGGCGAGGACGCCCGCAAGTCCGGCGCCGGCCGAGCCGTTGCCCGCGCCCTGGGCGGGGAAGAGATCCTTGATCGAATGCAGGCTTCCGAGCAGCGCCGTCGCTTCGTAAGGCACCAGGATGCGCTCGCCCTTCTTGGCGATGTCCGGCAGCGTATCGATGTAGCGCTGGGCGATCAGATAGCTGATGACGGCGGAAGTGCTGATCTTGTCGTCCTCGTTGCCGGCCGAGAGGACCTCTTCGATGGCCTGACGCTCGCCCTGGGCACGCAGAATCGCCGCCGCCTTTTCGCCTTCGGCCCGCAGGATTTCCGCTTCCCGATTGCCGTTGGCCTCGGCCACGGCGGCGCGGCGGCTGCGTTCGGCGGCGATCTGCTTGTGCATCGATTCCTCGACATTCTCGGGCACCGAGATGTCTTGCAGTTCGACGCGGTTGATCTTGACGCCCCACTTGTTGCCGGCTTCGTCCATGACGGCGGCGAGCTTCAGGTTGATCTCGTCGCGTGACGAGAAAAGCTGGTCAAGGTCCATCTCGCCGACCACCGAGCGCAAGGTCGTCTTGGCAAGCGTCTCCACCGCCAGCACCAGATTCTCCACGGCATAGACGGCCTTTGCGGGGTCCTCGATCTGGAAATACAGCGCGCCGTCGATGCGCACCGATCCGTTGTCCCTGGTGAAGACGGGCTGTGCGGGAAAGTTCAGGACGGTCTCGCGCGTGTCGAGCTTGGTCTCCTCGATGATGCGCGGCTCCAGCTCCTTGCTGCCGATCCCGGCGCTTTCATAACGGCGGATCTTGATCGCGCGCGGTTGATCGATGAAGGGCACGATGAAGTTGATGCCGGGCTTGAGCGTACGGCTATAGCTGCCAAGGCGTTCGATGACGACGGTTTGCGACTGCTGAACGATGAAGAGCCCCTTGGCGAGGGCGGCGACGAGGCCGATGCCGAAAACGATGGCGGCGATAAGTCCAATGGTCATCAAGGGGTCCTTAGCTCAGGAAGTCGGTGGAGGAGTCGAGCCGCTCGGCTCGACGATTGCCGTGATGCTGTCCATCTTGCGCACCCGCACCCGCATCCCGGGCGAGAGCGGGCCGTTGTCGGCGCGGCGCGCGGGATAGCTGTCGCCCTGTAGCCGGACGAGCAGCCGCGCGCCGCTCTGCTCGACCACGCTCTCCATCCCTTCGGCCCATCCCGCATCGCGGACGAGGGGACGACGCGTTCGGTTGCGCCGGCGCATCGCGTGGATGGCCAGCGGCACGGTGATCGTCGTTACGGCGAGAAAAGTCCAAATCTGGGCTTCGATCCCGGCGCCCAGGGCCGCCGCACCCATGGCGGCAAGCGCGGCAAGCGCGGCGGCGGCGAGAATAAACTGCGCCCCGGCAACCGTCAGATCGACGAGCACGAGGCCGACAGCCGCGATGAGCCACAGAAGCCAATCCGGTCCTGGAAGGGGCATGGGCTAACCTGGCCTTGCATGCGTTAAACGTGAAGCGCGCGGCCGCTAGGGCCAGCGCGCAATGGATAGCACGAGCCGGACCACTTCACACTTAAATGATGTTAAGACGCTCACCTTATCCATCATTCTTACCTGGATCTTAAAAAGACAAAACCAGGTTACGCGATCTAAGAGCGGCCAACCGGTATCCACTCGGCCTGAAAATGCTTTGGTGGCCGCCCCCAAGGTCAATAGATCAGGGCGCAACCGTCCTTCCGCGGGTCCGATCCGGCGGTCAGGACGCCGGTTCCCCTGTCGATCCAGATTCCCTGACTGCCGCCATGGGGATCTTCCGCCTCGCGCACCGCATGACCCAATTCGGCGAGCCGGCTCGCGGCCTCGCTGGGGATGCCCCGTTCCAGCGCCACCTCCCCGGCATAGCCGAAGGGCCGCGCGAGGTCCTGCGCCGCTTGAACGTCCATGCCGTAGTCCAGCATGTTGGTCAGCATCCAGGCCTGCCCAAACGGCTGATAGTGCGCGCCCATGACGGCGAAGGGCATGACCGCCCGGCCCTCGCGCATCAGCATGGCCGGAATGATGGTATGGAGCGGGCGCTTGTTCGGCGCGAGGGCATTGGGATGCTCCGGATCGAGCCGGAAGCTGAACCCGCGGTTGTGGAACATCACGCCGGATTCCGGCGCCATGAACCCGCTGCCGAAGGGCTCGAAGATCGAGTTGATGAAGCTGACCGCGTTACCCTCCCGGTCCACCACGCAAAGATAGATCGTGTCCGGGCTCGCAGGCATGCTCAATTCCGGCGTCGGTCCCGCCCGGTTCATGTCGATCCGCGCGCGGTGAGCCTCGGCCCAGGACTCGCTCAGCATGTCCTCGACTGGAACGCCGCTCATCGCCGGGTCGGCCAGCAGACGGTCGCGGTCGCCGTAGGCCAGCTTGGCGGCTTCCAGGAAGAGGTGAATCCGCTCCGTTCCCAGCGGGTCCAGCTTCGACAAGTCATAGCCGGAGAGGATGTTCATCATGATCAGCGCGACGATCCCCTGCCCGTTCGGCGGACACTCGCAGAGGTCGTAGCCCTTGTACGCCGTGCTGATCGGGGTCACGAACTCGCCGGCGGCATTGGCGAAGTCCTCCATCGTGTGCACGCCGCCCAGCGATTGCAGGTAGGCCACCATGTCCTCCGCGACCGGCCCGCGATAGAAGCCGTCGCGCCCCTCCT
>SKZV01000214.1 GCA_007127165.1 Rhodovibrio sp.
ACGGGCGAGATGTTCCCGGAGTGGCAGGGCGACATGCTCCACGGCGGACTTGTCACCGAAGGACTCGTCAGAACCCGGATCGAGGACATGGACGTCGTCGACGAAGAGGTTATCGAGATCGGCCGCCGTATCCGCGACGTGGCAGTGGCGGAGGACGGATCGCTCTACGTGGTCACCGAACACGAAGACGGCGAGGTCCTTCGACTGACAGCGGCGCAGGATTGACTGCGTCCGCATGGCCGGACTTGACCCGGCCATCTCCCGTCCGAGTGGCTGCCTGCCTTAAGACCTCGCGTGCCGTAAACGGTGGCGGCCCCTCGGCGGGGGATGCACGGATCGAGTCCGTGCATGACGAAAATCAATTAGCGGCTTGTGATTCTCTTCTGGTGCAAGACATTGGAGGATCACGTGGCTTGGAGATCACTCGACGAGACTATTTCCGCGAGGGCCAGCGGTACGCGAGCGGCAGCAAGCTTCACCCATTTATCCTAACTCGAACTCACCAGCTCCACTCTTCCTTGATCCACCGGTAAGCCCCGCCATGCCGGGCGACGTGGCCGAAGCCCGGCCACGGCAGATGATAGCCGAAAACCCGGAGACGATCGGCGGAAGCCTGGTCCAGGAATGAGCGGCGCGAGGCAATGCCCTGTTCCGGGTTGGCATCGAAGCCGAACTCCCAATCGGGCTGCTCCAGGCTCACGAAGGCATTCGGGATGACATCGCCCGCACTGAACAGGGTCTCGCCGTCGCTTTCCAGCATGATCGAGACATGGCCGGGGGTGTGGCCATGTGTTGGAACGAACGTAACGCCGGGTCTCGCCTCCGCTGTCGGCGCGACCGTCCGCAGCCGCTCCCTGATCTTTGCCAGATGGGCGAGCGTGGCTTCGGTTAAGGTACGCATGAACCCGTCCGGCATCTGTCCCGGAAGGTCCGGATCGCCCCAAAAGGCTAGTTCGGGCTCCGACACGACGTATTCGGCGTTCGGGAAGGTGAGCGTCTCGTTGTCGGCGTCCGTGACTCCCCACAGATGATCGGGGTGAAGGTGCGTAAAGACCACGGTGTCGATCGAGGCCGGATCGATACCCGCTGCCTGCAAATTCTCGGAAAGCGCGCCTACGGTCGGCTGGAACTTGGAAGCCCCATTGCCTGCGTCGATCAGCACGCGCCTCCCGTTCAGGTCGATCACCATCGCGTTCACCTGAAGAGGCGTCTCATCGCTCGGCTGATAGAGTTCGGACAGAAAGGATTCGCGCTCGCTCTCCGGGACCTCCGGCCAAAGATCGTGCGTCGGGAATGCCAGGGTGCCGTCGCTGACGATGGTCAACGCGGCCGAGCCGAGCTTCGAACGGTAGAATGGACAGGGATGCCTCTGTGCCGGAGCCCCTCCGACGTCTGCGCGTGCAGCACGCGGTGCCTTCGCAAGAAGCGTTCCCGCAACGCCCGCCAAGCTTGTCGACATCATAGTCCTACGGGTCAAGGACACCATCTTTGCCTCCCTGAACTGAGGGTCCCCAGAGAGCGCCGTCCCGTCAGTCGAAGCATGCCCCACTCACGCCCCGTTGGTCAATCTGGGCCTATGTCCGGGGATGGAAGCGCAGAGGACGACGCCAAGAAGACCGGCCCCTGGAGGTCCTGTCCCTCCAGGGGCCGAAGGACTCGGCGAGTTCGTTTTTCGCCGCATCGCCCGGCCATCTACTCACCGGCGAATTCACGCGCCTCGCGCACCGCGTCGCGCGTTGATTCCCCCGCGATGGCCAGGAGCGATTTCGCGTAGTTGCCCGCGGCCTCCGCGTCACCGACGGCCTTGGCCGCTTGCGCCGCGCCCATCAGGGTATTGTAGCGCCTCGGCCAGATGGAATCGGAGGCCTCGTAGGCTTCAAGGGCTTCGGGGGGGCGGTCCAGATCCATGAACAGGGCCCCCAGGGCCTCGTAGGGCGGCAGCAGGGCGCCCGGAGTGACCGGGTGCTTTTCCGTCGTCGCCTCAAGCTCCGCCGCGGCGCGGGTCAACTCGACAGCCCGGTCGCTCTCGCCCTGTTCGAACGCGATGCGGCCGGACAGCACGAGCCGGTCGATTTCGATGTAGGCGGCCATGCTGTCGTCGCCCGCGGCCTTCGCGCTGTCGCGAAGCGCCTTCAGGTGCTGCTCGGCCTCGTTCGCGGCGTCCAACTCGCCGGTGTGGGCCGCCCCCAGACCCCGCGCGTACCACGTCAGACCCTCCGCCCAGGGCGATTCGTCCCACGGCAGGTAGTCCGGCGACCGCACCTCCAACTCGCGGGCCCGTTCCCAGTCACGGCGCTCAACCGCCAAGCGTGCGGGCATGGAGGCCGCATGGAATGCGCTTACGAAGGTTGGCTGATGCGGTTCCTTGGCCAGGGCGTCCTCGACGACGGCCTCGGCCATTTCGTCCTCCCCGCGCTGGAGATGGGCATATGCCAGATAGTCGACGGCATGGATGTAGTGATGGGAAATCGCGCCGTTCGCCTGATGCTCCAGCGCGGCCTCGGATGAGTGCCGGTTCCACTCGATGACCTCCGGCCAGTCGCCCAGGCGCACATAGATGTGCGAGGGCATGTGGAGGGCGTGCGGCACCTCCGGCGCGATCTTGGCGTAGTCTTCGACCATGTCCAACGCGTTTTCGGCGCGTCCGTCCACGTCGGTGGCGTGGATGCTGTAGTGAATGGCGCCGGGGTGGGTAGGACTCGCCTCGTAGATATCTCGGAGAACGGCCTCGGCCTCGTCGAAGAGTGCATCCCGATCTTCCACGCGCTGAGCCAGGGTCAGGCGCGACAGGCTGTACAGCGCCGCGATATCCGGGTGATCCGGATAGGCGTTGTATGACCCCTCCATGCCCTCGACCCAGCGGTGGATGCGGGTCGCGAAGTCCGCTGCCTCGGGCTCCCGGAAGAACGCGGCCGTGGCTTCGATCAGGTGCTCTTCACGATCCGTGTCGACCCGCTCCCGGGCCTGCTCGATATTGCGCCAGCCCCGCTCAAGGTCCTCCGCGCTCGGGCGGGTGCCCCACAGCGGCTGGAACAGCGTGGTGGCAACACCCCAGTACGCCACCGCGCAGTCCGGGTCCGTTTCGATGATATCCTCGAAAGCGGCCCGGGCCTGCACGTACATCATGTGATGCATCAGGCCCAGCGCGTGGTCGAAATCCGCCTGGGCCGAGCCCTCGCAAGAGGCCTGGAAATCGACCTCTCCGATGGAATTGTCCGCCGCAACCGACGGGCTCCATGTCAGCCCCAGCGTCAGGACGGTCGCCGCCGTCCCCGCAATCACGCAGTTTGCCCTAACCATCCCAGTCCTCCCTCGTCATGCCTGCGGTGCAGCCGTGCACGGCAGGCGGTGTAAGGCGATTTAGCTTACTTGCGCCGCCCGGCGATCACCCTGTACTCGGCGGGAATGGCGACCCCCAGATCGAAGCGGAACTGCTCGCTCCATTGGATGAACGCATCGGCGAGTTCCTGGCGACGGCGTGCGTCGAGGGACTCCGTCACCATCTTTACCGGCCCGAAACCTTCGGCGAACGCCCGCCATGC
>SKZV01000154.1 GCA_007127165.1 Rhodovibrio sp.
GAACTGGCGCGGCTGGCGCGCGGCGACCGCAGCCATTTGCGCCATTGGACCCTGCACCTGCCCGCGGCTGCGCTGATCTTGATCTGGGTGCTTTGGGTTTGCGGCCTGCCGCTATGGCAATACGTGCTGGGCTTCGTTTATGGCGGCACGGCGCTGACCCTGCTGCGCTCCTTCCTGGAACATCAGGCGGTGGAAAAGGTGGGGGAACGTACGGTCGTGGTCGAAGCGGGGCCGGTGATGAGCCTGCTGTACCTCAACAACAACCTGCACATCGCCCACCACGACCGCCCTGCCCTGCCCTGGTACCGCTTGCCCGAGGCCTACCGCACACGCCGCGCGGCCTTGCTCCACCGCAACGGCGGCTATCTCTATCGGGGCTACTTCCAGATCGTGTTGCGCTATCTGTTCCGGGCCAAGGAACGCCCGGTGCATCCGATGATGCCGGGCTCACAGCTCGCCAGCACCGCAAGGACCGCAAATACAAGCGCCCCGGCCTTACCGGCCGGGGCGCAGGAAGCGAAGTCGTAGGTTAGCGTAAGAGGCCGAGGTTAGGCGACTTCGCGATTCTGACCCGCGTGACGCTTGGCAACGGCCGCGACGCTTTCCTCCAGGATCGACAGGCCCTTTTCGAGCCCTGCGTCATCCAGGGTCAGCGGCGGCAGAAGCTTCGCCACCTCGTCCTCGGGGCCGGAGGTTTCCATGATGAGGCCACGCTGGAAGGCTTCATGGCACACCTCTTCCGCAGCGCCCGGCACCTGCATGGCAATGCCTTGCATGAAGCCGCGCCCGCGCGCCTTGCCCTTCAACTCGGGGTAGTCGCGGGCCAGCTTGGCGAGCCGGTCGTTGATCGCCTGCCCCTTCTCGCGCACCGAAGCCGCGAGACGATCGTCGCGCCAATAGGTTTCGAGCGCCACGGCAGCCGCCACGAAGGCCGGGTTGTTGCCCCGGAAGGTGCCGTTGTGCTCGCCCGGCGCAAAGATGTCGTGCTCCGGCTTGATCAGCGTGATCGCCATCGGCATCCCGTAGCCGCCGATGGACTTCGACAGGCAGATGAAATCCGGATCGAGCCCGGCCGGTTCGAAGCTGAAGAAGGTTCCGGTACGCCCGCAACCGGCCTGCACATCGTCGACGATCAGCTTCACGTCGTACGCGCGGCAGATGCTTTGCAGGCGCTTCAGCCACTCGAAGGACGCGGCGTTGATGCCGCCCTCGCCCTGCACCGTTTCGACAATTGCCGCCGCCGGATGGTCCAGGCCGCTGCCGCCGCCCTTCAACATCGCCTCGAAATGGTCGAGCGTATCCACGCCCTCGCCCAGGAACTGGTCGAACGGCATGAAGACCGTGTCGCCGAGGGACTTGCCCGCGCCCTTGCGCTTGAAGGAGTTGCCCGTCACCGCGAGCGAGCCCAGCGTCATGCCGTGGAAGGCGTTGGTGAAGCTCACCACGGTGCGCCGGCCGGTCACCTTGCGCGCCAACTTCAAGGCTGCTTCCACGCAGTTCGTGCCGGTGGGCCCCGGGAACATGACCTTGTAATCCATGCCGCGCGGCTCGAGGATCACGTCGTGGAAGGTCTGAAGAAAGCGCTCCCGCGCCTCGGTCGCCATGTCCAGGCTGTGGGTGATGTGGTCGCCGCTGATGTAGTCGAGGAGTGCCTGCTTCATCGTGTCTTCGTTGTGGCCGTAGTTCAGCGCACCGGCACCCGCGAAGAAGTCTATGTACTCATGGCCGTCGGTGTCGGTCAGGGTATGGCCCTTGGCTTTTTTGAAGACGACCGGAAAGCCGCGGCTGTAGCTGCGGACTTCCGATTCATATTTCTCGATTACTTTCATTCGTCTCTCCTCCGCCAATCGGCGGGGTTATAAATGTAGGTCCGCGCGCCGCATGCGCGCGCGATTGTCCCGCGTATAGTGGGCGTCAGGTGTCAGAAAGGGCCGATGCGGAAAAGCCGCTCGCTTTCATGGCCTTCGCCGGGGAATAGTTTCTCATGGAAACCATCGTCGATCACGCACGGCGTATGCAGTTCGCGCGCGATAGCCCGAAATAGCCGCGTCGAGGCGGCGTTCGAGGGCGTGACGGTCGAGTTCAGGTAGTGCACATCCTGGCAGGCCTCGCTGCGAAGCAACGCGCGCAAAACCTGCTTGGCGAGGCCCTTCCCGCGCTCGCTGCTGTCCACGCCGACTTGCCAGACGAAGATCGTGTCGGGCTGCTCCGGCGGGATGAAGCCGGAGACGAAACCGACGATTCGGCCCTTACGCTCCGCGACCACACATGTGTCGGAAAAGTACTCGCCCAGCATCAGATAGCTATAAGGGGAGTTCAAATCGAGGACGCCGGTTTCCTTCACCAGCGCCCAGATCGCCGCGCCATCGGCCTTGTCCGGCTTGCGGAAGGTGTAACGTGGTGGACGGGCGGCGCGGGGTTTTGCCGTACGGACTGCGCGAGACAGTTCGATTTCGGCCAGTCCGCCGTTCATCACGTCGACCGTACGAATATCGGATGCAGTCGTGTCAGGGACTTTCATGTCCTTATCGGGGTTCCGTTGATCCAGGGGCGAGAATTGCCATTCGGGGAATTTTCTTGCGCAACATTTGGGCTGCCGTGTCGCGTTCAAGCGATTTCTGCCGCTTACGCGCCAACACTTGATGCTCTCCAAGTCAACAACACTGAATTTTAAGTATACACCCTAGCGCGCTGCTAACTGGCTAAGTTCCCTACATGGCATGGGAGATATAATGCGCATTATCACAAAGATGTCAACCCCGTTCGTTGATATATCGAGGCGCGGGACTCCCGATTTCGACGCCTGGACTTCCTCAACGTTTCGGCCACTGTACTCTGTTGAAAGCCCTGTCGCTCCAGGTTTTGCTCATTATGCAAGATTCTTTACTCATGCGGCTACGGCAGGGCCGCGCTGGAGCGGCAGTCAGTCCCCCTCGCTTCCAAGCCGGGCGGGCGCATTCAGCCTTTCGAGTTCCAGAAGGATCCCGCTGTGATCCATACCGCCGCCGCCGTTGTTCACCAGACTGCGGAACAGCTTGGCGACCTCCTCGCTCAGCGGAAGCCGCAGGCCGTGGCTTTCCGCCGTGGCAAGAATGGTGTTCAGGTCTTTCAGATGAATACTGGCCGCACCACCCGGCACGAATGTGCGGGTGAGCATCCTTTGCCCGTGGATCTGCAAAATCTTGCTGTCGGCGAAGCCCCCAAGCATCGCCTCGCGCACCTTTTCAGGGTCCGCGCCGCCCTGCTGCGCCAGCAGCAATCCTTCCGCCACAGCGCCGATCGCCAGCGCCACGATAACCTGGTTCGCGAGCTTCGCCATCTGCCCGGCTCCCGGCGGCCCCACATGCGTCGCCCGCCCCAGCGCGTCGAGCAGCGGCTTTCCCCTCTCGAAATCCCTGGCTTCCCCGCCCACCATGATCGCCAGCGTCGCGGACTCCGCCCCGCTCGGCCCGCCCGATACCGGCGCATCCAGGTGGCCGATTCCAAGCTCCGCAAGCCGCGCGGCGTGGTCGCGCGCGGCCTCCGGCGTGATCGAGGA
>SKZV01000073.1 GCA_007127165.1 Rhodovibrio sp.
GGTCGGCTCGCTCGCCATGTAGCAGACGCGGTTGCCCTCTTCGTTATAGGTAAAGGCCCGCCAATCGCGGTATTCGCCAAGACGGCTGATATCCTGCGCCGCCGCGCTGCCCGGACCGACCAGCGCCATCGGGACGGCGGCCCCCAAAGCAAGGGCGAGCGACAGCATCAGCGGCTTGGAAAGTGCTTTTATCGACATGCGGCAACCCCTGATCTCGACATCTTCTTCAATCGCCATTGGTCCGGGCGCCGTTCGTACCGGGTCCGGCCGGGCGATCCTGTTTTTTGCGTTCGCTGCGGATGACCTGCGCGCCATGCACGTGCTCGCCCAGCGCCTCCGGCTCGACGCGCTCGTTGATCGGGCGCGGCGCGAAGCGGCCGTGAGCGATCATTCGGTCATACATGACGATGGCCCCTGCAACCCCTACGTTGACGCAGAACTTTGTCGGAATCTTGACTACGCTGGCGCACTGCTCGACCATCTCCGCCGACAGGCTGCCGCGCTCCGGCCCCAGGACGTAGGCGGCTGCCATGGGGTGATGAAAGCTCGGCAACTCGTGCGACTCCTCCGTAAACTCGATTCCGACAAGCTGACAGCGCCGCGGCAGCATCATCTCCCCGACACTCGAAAAAGTATAGAGCGGGACGTGATTCGTCGCGTTCGACGTGTCGGACTGCGCCACCTCGCGCGCGTTGAACTTCGGCGAGACGGTGAAGAAAAAGCTCGCACCGAAAGCATGCGCGGAACGCAGCAAATTGCCCAAATTCATGGGCTTGCTGATTCCCTCGACACCGATTCCGAAATACCCTCTCATAGCGGGGCAAACCTTGCATGCAGCCCCGCCGCAAGGCAAGGTATTTTGCGGTCGCACAGGGTTTCTCCCCGCCGCTCTTCCAGTGATCTCTCAAGGACCGTCCATGTCGCACCAACACAGCCACGCCTGCGCAACCGCCTCCGCTTCAAGTGCCGGGACGGCAACGGCGGCCAATCCCGTCCTTGTCGAAACCATGCGCGGCGACGCGGTGGAAAGCTGGCACCGGGGCGCTTTCGCCGTTGTCGACGGGGAGGGGCGCGTGGTGCTCTCTGCCGGACATATAGATCGGGCGATCTACCCGCGCTCGGCGATCAAGCCGCTGCAAGCTCTGGCCATGGCGGAGTCGGGCGCGGTCGAGGCGTTCGGGTTGGGGGACCGGGAACTGGCGCTCGCCTGCGCCAGCCACAACGGCGAAGAGGTTCATGCCCGCGCCGTCGAGTCCTGGTTGAAGCGAATCGGCCTGAGCGAGAGCGATCTGGAGTGCGGTAGCCATCTGCCCTACGACGAGGGGACGGCGCGCGCCCTGCTCTCCGCGGGCCAAGAGGCGGGGCCGCTGTACAACAACTGCTCGGGCAAGCACGCGGGCTTTTTGACCGCCGCGAAGCAACTCGGTTACCCGACGAAGGGCTATATCGATCTCACCCATCCGGTGCAGCAGCGGGTGCTGGGGATCATGGAGCAGATGACCGGGCTGGACGATCTGACGACCGCGCCCTGCGGCATCGACGGCTGCGGCATTCCGACGATTGCCGTGCCGCTCGGCAATCTCGCGCTCGCCATGGCCCGCTTCGCCGATCCCGCCGACCAGCCGGAAGGCCGCCGCACGGCCTGCGCGCGCATCCGCAAGGCAATGGCGGCGGAACCCTACATGGTGGCGGGCAAGAACCGCTTCTGCACGCAGATCATGCAGGTGACGGGCGAGCGCGCGCTGATCAAGATCGGCGCGGAGGGCGTCTATTGCGGCGCGCTGCCGGAGTTGGGCCTGGGGATCGCGGTCAAGGCCGACGACGGCGCGGGCCGTGCGGCGGAGACCATCATGGGGCGGCTGCTCACAGCGCTGAAGGTGCTCAGCGCCGCCGAGAGCGAAGAGTTGCGCGACGTTCTGGTCGCCCCGATCCGCAACCGCGCCCGCAAGCGCGTCGGCGAGGTCCGGCCCGCCGCCGACTTTCCGGTGTGAGGATTCAAGCGGCATTAATGGAGTGACCTTTACGCTCGTCATGGCCGGACTAGGTGGCCAAGGCCACCGACTGCGTGTCGATCCGGCCATCCCCATCCGAGGGGCCGTCTGCGCTTGCGGCACGCGAGGTCTTAAGGCAGGCGGCCCCTCGGATGGGGATGGCCGGGTCAAGCCCGTGCATGACGAAAGTCAAATATATCAGCGGGTTCGTTTCAAGGTGATTGCCAAGTCATTCTTTGATGCCGCTGGTATAAGCCACGAAGCAAGTGAGGAGACCTGACCCGTGCGTGCGATTGTTTGCGACGACTTTGGCGGAATCGATGCCTTGCGGCTGGCGGAGCGGCCGGAGCCGGTGCCGGGGCCTGGGGAAGTGGCGATCCGGGTGGCGGCCTCGGGGGTAAACTTCGCGGACACGCTCCTGGTGACCGGCGAGTATCAGGAGAAGCCGCAAACGCCGTTCAGCCCCGGCCTTGAGGTAGCGGGTACGGTGTCGGCGGTCGGTGCCGGCGTGACCCACCTTGCGCCGGGCGAGCGGGTTCTGGCGGTGACGCGCCACGGCGGCTTCGCGGAGGTCGCCATCGCGCGGGAGGAAGCCACCTTCGCGATTCCCCAGACGCTCGACTTCACCACGGCGGCGGGTTTCCCCGTCACTTACGGTACCGCGCACGGCGCACTTGTCTGGCGCGCGGGCTTGCAGCCGGGGGAGATCCTGGTGGTGCACGGCGCGGCGGGCGGCGTCGGCCTTGCCACGGTCGAGGTCGGCAAGGCCATGGGCGCAACGGTGATCGCCACGGCCGGAGGACCGGAGAAGGTGGAATTGGCGAAGTCCCACGGCGCCGATCACGGGATCGACTACCGCAACGAGGACCTGCGCGCCCGGATCAAGGAGTTGACCGGCGGCAAGGGCGCGGACGTGGTCTTCGATCCGGTCGGCGGCAGCGCCTTCGAAGCCTCGCTGCGCTCCACGGCCTGGGGCGGGCGCATCGTCGTGATCGGCTTTGCCAGCGGAGAGGTCCCGAAGGTTCCCGCGAATCTCCTTCTGGTCAAGAACCTCGCGGTTTTAGGGTTCTACTGGGGCTCCTATATTCAGCACGCCCCGAATTTGTTCCGCCAGCAATTCGTGGACCTCTTCCGCTGGTACGAAGCGGGCAGGCTCCATCCTCTGATTTCGCGGACATTTCCGCTCGAAGACGCGGCGGAGGCGCTGCGTGCGCTGAAGAGCCGCAAGACCACGGGGAAGATCGTCGTCACGGTTGCAGACGGCGCAAGCTGACCCTCGCACAGGCTGGGTTTGCCTAACCCGCGCTAGAAAAACGGTGGGAAAATTCGCCGTTTCTTGCTTAAATTCGGGCGAATCCGGAGCTTACGAGGAGTCGCCCCGTGCCGATCCGCCTTGTCCTATTGATTTTGGTTCTGGTGACGGCCTGGCCGCTGACGGCTGGTGCGCAGGACCGCGAAGTGCCGAGTTCCCAAGAGGAAATCCGCCTTTCGTTCGCGCCGGTGGTGGAAGCCACGGCTCCGGCGGTGGTCAACATCTATGCGAGCCGGATGGTGGAGGAGCGGGCACGCTCCCCGCTGTTCCGCGATCCCTTCTTCGAGCGGTTTTTCGGCGACCGTATGCCGGAACAGCGCCGTCAACGCGAGCAACGCTCGCTCGGCTCCGGCGTGATCGTCGATCCTGAAGGTCTGATCGTGACCAACGAGCATGTGGTGCGGGGCGCGCAGGAGATTACCGTGGTGCTGCACGACCGCCGCGAGTTCAGCGCCGAGATCGTCCTGACCGACGAACGCACCGATCTTGCGGTGTTGCGGATGGACCCAGGCGATCTCGACCTGAACACCTTGGAACTTGGCGATTCGGACAGCCTTGCGGTCGGCGATCTGGTGCTTGCCATCGGCAACCCCTTCGGCGTCGGCCAAACCGTGACGAGCGGAATCGTCTCCGGCCTCGCCCGCACCACGGTGGGGATCAGCGACTACAACTTCTTCATCCAGACCGATGCGGCAATCAATCCCGGCAATTCCGGCGGCGCGCTGGTGACGCTGGACGGCAAGCTGGTCGGCGTGAACACGGCGATTTTTTCGCGCAGCGGCGGCTCGGTGGGAATCGGTTTCGCGATTCCGGCCAGCATGGTGCGCGCGGTCGTCGCCGGTGTGCAAACGGACGGACGGGTGGTGCGGCCCTGGCTCGGCATGACCGGGCAGAGCGTGACGGCGGATCTGGCCGAAGGGCTGGGACTGGACCGGCCGGGCGGAACCATCGTGCGCGAGGTTTATCCGGGCGGCCCGGCGGATCGCGCGGGCTTGCGGCGCGGCGATGTGATTTTGGAGATCGCCGGGCGCGACGTTCAGGATCTGGAGGCGCTGCGCTTCCGCGTGGCCGCCCGTGTGCCCGAGGGAAGCGTGCCGATCACGGTCTACCGCACGCGCGACGGTGCGCGCGAACTGACGCTACCGCTGGAAGTGCCGCCGGAGGAGCCGGAGCGCGCGGAAACCCTCATCGAGGGGCGCAATCCCTTGACCGGGGCCACGGTCGCCAACCTCTCGCCCGCGCTGGCGGAGGAGTTGGACCGGCCGGGTGAGTGGCAGGGCGTGGCCGTGCTGGAGGTCCGGCGCGGCGCTCCCGCCGCCGGTTTGGGCTTCCGGCCCGGCGACGTGATCCTCGCGATCAACGGCGAGCCGGTGGCACGGACGCAGGACCTGCAACGCCAACTGGAGGCCAGCGGCCCTCGCTGGCGCGTGCGCTATCGCCGCGACGGCCGTGTCAACACGGTGGAGATCGCACTTTGAGGCGACGCGCCGTGTTCGGGCTGGTATCGTCGCGTTCATGAATTCGCTTTTCGAATCGCAAGCGCCGCGCCCGCTGGCCGACCGGCTGCGCCCGCGCCGTCTGGACGAGGTTCTGGGGCAGCAGCACCTGCTCGGCCCCGAGGGACCTATCGGGCGGATGGTGGAGCAGCGGCGGCTGGCTTCGATGATCCTCTGGGGCCCGGCGGGCTGCGGCAAAACGACGATCGCGCGGCTTCTGGCGGAGGTGACGGAACTCGCCTTCGAGCCGCTCTCCGCCGTCTTCTCCGGCGTCGCCGACCTGCGCAAGGTCTTCGAGCGCGCCAAGCAGCGCCGCCAACAGGGGCAGGGCACGCTGCTTTTCGTGGACGAGGTGCACCGCTTCAACCGGGCGCAGCAGGACGCCTTCCTGCCCTACGTCGAGGACGGCACGGTCATTCTGATCGGCGCCACGACCGAGAATCCCTCGTTCGAGTTGAACGCTGCGCTGCTCTCGCGCTGTCAGGTCTTCGTGCTGCGGCGGTTGGACGAGCAGGCGCTGGAAGACCTGCTCGCCCGCGCGGAGCGCGAGGAGGGGCGCAGCCTGCCGCTCGACGCCGAGGCGCGGCACGCGCTCGCCGCGATGGCGGACGGCGACGGGCGCTATCTCCTGAACCTCGCCGAAGCGCTGTTCGAGCAGCCGACCGACGTGACGCTCGACACGCAGGGGCTGGCGCAGGTGGTGCAGAAACGCGCGCCGGTCTACGACAAGGCGCAGGAAGGCCACTTCAACCTGATCTCCGCGCTGCACAAGTCGCTGCGCGGCTCCGACGCGGACGCGGCGCTCTACTGGCTGGCGCGAATGATCACGGCGGGCGAGGACCCCTCCTATGTCGCCCGCCGCCTCGCGCGCTTTGCGGTGGAAGACATCGGCCTCGCCGATCCGCAGGCGATCCATCAGGCGCTCGCGGCCTGGGACACTTACGACCGGCTCGGTTCTCCCGAAGGCGATCTGGCGCTGTCGCAGGCGGTGATCTACCTCGCCACCGCGCCGAAGTCGAACGCCGCGTACAAGGCCCACAACGAGGCCGCTCGGGCGGCGAAGGAGACCGGCTCGCTGAGCCCTCCGGCGCATATCCTCAACGCGCCGACCGGGCTGATGCGCGAGCTTGGCTACGGCAAGGGCTATGCCTACGATCACGATACCGCGGAAGGGTTTTCCGGGCAGAACTACTTTCCCGAGAGCATGGCCCGGCGGCAGTTCTACCGCCCCGTGGAGCGCGGTTTCGAGCGGGACGTCAAGAAGCGCCTGGACTACTGGGCAAAACTGCGCGCTCAGCACGGTGGCGACGGCGAAACGTAAGCGCCGCTGGTGGATAAGCCTTGCATAAGACGTAACCCAGGCATGAAGTAGCGGCTGTTGCCGCAAGCGGCGGATCGTGGTTTGTCTGCTGACAATCAGTGATCCTATAGCCTATTCCGTTCACGAAGGTTCACGGCATAGACTATAGATTTTGGTTTTTGCGCATTTTCAGGCGGCAAACCGGTATCCACTTTGCCTGAAAATGCTCTAGCGAGATGGGTAGCAACCGCTTGATGAACGATTACACGACGCCCAGCCGATCGGCCGCCGCTCTTGTCACGATCGATGCGCAGCGTGACTATTTCGAGCCCCGCTCGCCGGTAAAATCGGCAGGCTGTACGCATTGCCGGCAACCGCTTTCGCGCTTGGTGGGCTCGGCGCGGGATGCGGGATTGCCGATTTTTCACATGGTGCGGTTCTATCGCCCGGACGGCAGCAATGTGGACGTTTGCCGCCGCAAGGCGGTGGAGGAAGGCATGCGGGTCTTGATGCCGGGGAGCTTGGGCGCCGAACTCGTAGAGGGCGTTGCACCGGCGAACGCGCCGCGCCTGGACCCGCATCTTTTGCAGGACGGCGGCGTCCAGTCCATTGGCCCACGTGAAGAAGTTCTTTATAAGCCGCGCTGGGGCGCGTTCTTCGGCACGCCGCTGGAACTGCGGCTGCGCAATCTCGGTATCAACACGCTGATTCTTGGCGGGTGCAACTTCACGACCTCCGGCCGGGCGAGCATACTGGAGGCCAGCGAACGCGATTTCCGAATCGTCTTGGTACCCGAGGCCGCTGGCGGACTGAGCGAAGAAGGCCAGTGCGAGCTGGCCCGCGTGGGCGTGCACTTGATGCGCCTGGAAAACGGGCTGCTCTGGATGTCGGGACAGGCCTGTTCGGGGCAGGCGGCATAGTTGGCGGTTGGCGGCCCGCCACCACCCGAAATTAAATTTCGCAACACAATTGTTTTCATACTTTAGCTGGCCGCAAAGATCGTGCCCGGTTAGAGTCCGTACACCTCACGGTTAAACTTTCAGCAAGGACGGGTTAGCCTGATGGGTATTTCGGAGAAACCATGCGGCCCGCTGTTGGAGCGGACGAGGCACGGCGCTCGCCGTCCGTCTGCCGATTGGCGGCGTGACGCGTTTATCCGCGTGACGCTGCAATGCCTCGCGGAAGTCGGCACTCAGGAAACGGGCCTGCGGGAAATCGGTCGACGGGCGAATGCTTCCCCGGGGCTTCTCCGTCACTACTTCGAGGGCAAGCAAGATCTTCTGCAGGAATCCTTCAAGGCGCTGAGCGAGGCTTACCTGCAGCAAATCGAAAGCGTCCTGGCAGCGGGAAATTACAGCGCCCACGAACGTTTGCGCAACTATACCGCTTGGTATTTCGGCCCCGCTCTGGACGACACGGAAGCCAGTGGCGCCTATAGGGCGTTCCTCGATCAGTCCCGCACGGATGAAGAGCTTTCCGCCATTCTCCGTGGGGGCCGCGAGCGTCATCACCAACGTCTTGCAGCGGTTATCCGCGAAGCGATCGAGGGCTGCGACTCCGAGTGCGACCCGGTGGAGACGGCGGCGGTGGCGGTGGCTATCTTCAACGGCCTCTGGCTCGACCTGTGCTGTGACGGGACGCGCTTAAGCAGGGATCAAGCGCTCGAAACCGCCTGGATCTGCCTCGAAACCCTGTTGTCCCGCCGTATCTGAGAGCAATCGTCCCGCGCCCGGTTTCCCCTTTGCGCCTGATCAAATTGTTTGATGTGGCTTAAGGTAACTTTCCCTCAACAATGTAGGGTTACCTGCAGCGTTTTTGTTTGGAGGGTTAATCTTGGACGGGCAACTGACCCCTACCGCCGCCGACAGGGCCGAAGCGGAGGGCAGCGTGGCTCCTGGGCGTTGTCCCCTCTGTCCACTCCAGGACCTGGACCTGGGTGTTCTGAAAGACGCGCTGGCGCGCTGCGAGATCGTCTCTGCTTTCGAGGCCCCGGCCGGGGCGCGTATCCGTATTGCCGACTACGGCGAGGGACATCTGCTGACTTTACACGAGGGCTTGTTGAAGTTCGGTATGACGCACTTCGATGGACACAGCGCGGTCGCCGGTCTTCGCTACCCCGGCGATCCGATCGAGCCTTATTGCAAGCTCGACGGCGGCGAAGCGTTTCTCGAAGCGGTTTTGGACAGCACGATTTGCGTTATCGACCTTCAGGTGGTGGAGCGCGACCCAGGGGTGGCGACGCGTGTGCTGACGCGGCGGCTGGATCAGGTGAATTCCCTGCTGCGCTCGGCCGAACGCCACCATAGCGCCTTCATCGGCCAGCCGCCCGAAACGCGGATCGCCATCCTCCTGCTGCAACTCCTCGAAAAGCCCATCCACCGCATCGAGCCGGAAGACGGCTCGGACCGCCCCTCGATCCGCCTGTTTCTCTCTCGCGGCGAGATCGCCGATTGCCTTGGACTTGCGGTCGAAACCGTCAGCCGAACCCTGGGACGCATGGTTGAAGCAGGGCTGATCGCAAAGCAGGGCCGCAACCGCATCCGCATAGATGATCTTGCGGGTTTGGGCCGCCGGGCGGGACTGCCGCCGAAAGGCTGAATGCGGAAAAAAAGGGTTGGAATCGCCGCGAAACCTCATGTCCTGGTATGATTAACGACAATTAAGGATTCGAGGGGGAAGGCCATGAGACAGGCGTTGCACGAGTTCGAAATCTCCACCCGCGGCCAAGGGTTCTACGAAGTCACCGGCCGTGTCGAGGCATGGGTGGCGGAGCAAGGGATTGAACGCGGCCTGTTGACGCTTTTCCTGCGGCACACCTCCGCCTCGCTTCTGATCCAGGAAAACATCGATGTGGATGTGCAGCACGACCTGCAAGACTTTTTCAAACAGTTGGTGCCGGAGGACAACAGGCTTTACCGCCACACGGCGGAAGGCGAGGACGATCAGCCCGCGCACATCCGCACGGCCCTGACACAAACCCATCTGGCGATTCCCGTTCACAACGAACGTCTGCTCCTGGGCCGCTACCAAGGCGTGTTTCTGTTCGAGCATCGCACCGCGCCGAAGTCCCGCTATCTGGCTCTCCATCTTATCGGAGAATGAGAAGGTGCCGCGTGGTCGGCGCGACAACAGCAGAGGAGGAAGCCGATCGTGAGTACTGGAGATTTGAACCGCGTCCTTGCCGGGGCGGTATGTGGCGCTGGGCTCCTGCTGGCGGGAACCGCCGCGCAGGCGCAGGCCCAGGTACAGACGGAGACGGAAGGCGCCCCCTCGACACGTGTGCAGGTCGCGGAAGCCGCCGAGGGCGAGACGCGGACAGGAGACCTGCCGCCCAGTTTTTCGCCGCTGGTCCAAGATCTGTTGCCCTCCGTCGTCAACATCTCGACCCGTCAGACCGTCGAGGAGGATATCAGCCCCTTCGGCCAACTGCCCGAGGACCATCCTTTCCGCCGCTTCTTCGAAGGCGATCCGGGACAACCGCAACAGCAGCGCCAGCGCGAGCGGCATTCGCTGGGCTCCGGCTTCATCGTCGATGGCGAGGGCTATGTCGTCACCAACAATCACGTCATTCGCCAGGCCGACGATATTTCCGTCGTCCTGCATGACGATACGAGCCTGACCGCCGAAGTCGTCGGCACCGACGAGCATACCGATCTTGCCTTGCTGAAGGTCGAGCCGGATGAGCCTTTGACGGCCGTGCGCTGGGGCCAGTCCGCGGACGCGGAAGTCGGCGACTGGGTGCTGTCCATCGGCAATCCCTTCGGCCTGGGCGGCACGGTGACCGCCGGAATCGTATCGGCGCGGGGGCGCGCCATCGAAGCCGGTCCGTTCGGGCGCTTCATCCAGACCGATGCGGCGCTCAATCGCGGCAATTCCGGCGGGCCGTTGTTCGACCTCGATGGCGGGGTGATCGGTGTCACCACCGCGATTCTATCGCCAGTCGGCGCGGATGTCGGCATTGGCTTCGCGCTGCCGTCCGACGATGCGCAGCCGGTGATCGAGGAACTGCGGGAGCACGGCACGGTCAGCCGCGGATGGCTCGGCGTCGCCGTTCAGCCAATTACCGAGGATCTGGTCGAGGGATTGGATCTGCCGGGCGAAGAAGGAGCGCTGGTCGGCAGTGTCGCGCCGGATAGCCCCGCCGAGGCCGCTGGACTGCGCCCGGGCGACGTGATCGTGCGGTTGAACGGCGAAACGGTCAGCGATGCCCGCGATCTGGCATGGCGCGTGGCGAACGAGGAGCCCGGCGCCACGGTCACGCTCGACATCGTGCGCGACGGCAGCGAAACCTCTCTGGAGGCGACGCTCGGGGACCAGGAGGAGCGCACCGCCGAAGCTCTTGAACCCGAACCCGCCCCGGAGCCGGACGCGGAGCCTGAGGATCTTGCGCAACGGGCGCTGGGTCTGGAGCTTGCGGAGGCGCGCGGCGAGGTGCTCGAACGTCACGATCTGCCGGAAGACGTCACCGGCGTCGTCGTGACCGACGTGATGGAAGGCACTCCGGCGGAAACCATGGGCTTGCGTCCCGGCGACGTGATCAGCCAGGTCGGGCGGCAGCAGGTCACCGAGCCGGAAGAGGTCTATCAGGCCACCGCGCAAGCGTTGGAGCGCGGCGTCGAGGGCCTGGTGTTGCTGGTTCGGCGGGACGACGAGGCCCGCTTCGTCGCAGTGCCGTTTGCGCAATCGTAAGGGGCGTTCCCGCCCGTGAACTGTGGTAGGCTCCGCCGCGTTATCGGGGATGCCGGGGGAGAGCCACGTTCGGGCGATGCAGGACCAACAGCAACACTACGAAGCCGCCACGCCGCACGGGGTGCTGCGGGCGGTCTTCGGCCATGACGCGTTTCGCGGGCCGCAGGAAGACATCGTCGACTGCCTGATGCACGGCGGGGATGCGCTGGTGCTCATGCCCACCGGCGGCGGCAAGTCGATCTGCTATCAGGTTCCGGCGCTCTGCCGTCCCGGCGTGGCGGTCGTGGTCTCGCCGCTGATCGCGCTGATGGAGGATCAGGTGCAGCAGCTCCGCGCCGCCGGGGTGCGCGCCGCCGCCCTGACCTCCGCGCTGACCCCGCCGGAAGCCGCCGAGGTGCGCCGCGATCTGGATTCAGGCGCCCTCGACCTGCTCTACGTCTCGCCGGAGCGGCTGGGCGGCGGCAGTCTTCTGGAGCAGCTTTCGCGCCTGCAAATAGCGCTCTTCGCCATCGACGAGGCGCACTGCGTCAGCCAGTGGGGCCACGACTTCCGCCCGGAGTACCGCCGCCTCGCGGTGCTGGCGGAGCAGTTTCCCGGCGTGCCGCGCGTAGCGCTGACCGCCACTGCCGACGAGGTGACGCGGCGCGATATCCGCGTTCAGCTTGGGCTCGATTCGGCGGCGGAGTTCATCGCCAGCTTCGACCGTCCGAACATCCGCTACCGCGTGCGGCTGAAGGAGAATTCGCGCCGCCAGCTTCTCGACTTCCTGCGCGATTATCCCGGCGCGAGCGGCATCGTCTATGCCCTCAGCCGCAAGCGGGTGGACGAGACCGCCGCCTATCTTCAGGAGCAGGGGATCAAGGCGCTGCCCTACCACGCCGGGCTCGGCGCGGAGATGCGCGACAAGCACCACCGCCGCTTCATCAACGAGGACGGACTGGTGATGGTCGCGACCGTCGCCTTCGGCATGGGAATCGACAAGCCGGACGTGCGCTTCGTCGCCCATATCGACATGCCGAAGAACATGGAGGGTTATTACCAGGAAACCGGCCGCGCCGGGCGCGACGGGCTGCCGTCGGAAGCCTTCATGATCTACGGCTTGCAGGACGTGGCGCAGCTTCGCCGCTTCATGGAGGGCTCGACCGCGCCGGAGGAGGTCAAGCGGGTGGAGCAGCGCAAGCTCGAAGCCCTGCTCGGCTACTGCGAAACGGCGCGCTGCCGCCGTCAGGTGCTGCTCGAATACTTCGGCGAGCCCGCCAAGCCCTGCGGCAACTGCGACACCTGCCTGGAGCCGGTGGAGACGGTGGACGGCACCCACGAGGCCCGCCTCGCGCTCTCCGCCGCCTACCGGGTGGAGCAGCGCTTCGGTACCGGCCACGTCATCGACGTGCTGACCGGCAAGACGACGGAAAAGGTGCAGCGCCACGGCCACGACAAACTCGCGGTCTTTGGCAAGGGCGAGGCCACCGGCGAGCGGCGCTGGCAATCGGTGATCCGCCAACTCGTGTCCATGGGCTACCTCGCGGTGGACCTGGAGAACCACGGCGTCTTGCGCCTGGGTCCGCGCGAGCACGTCCAGCCGGTGCTCCGCAACGAGGAAACCGTGACCCTGCGCAAGGACCCGGAGCGCACGCGCGGCGGCCGCAAGACCACGAAAGGCCCCGCCGCCAAGCCCGCCGAAGCCCTGAACGAGGCCGAAAACGCGGTCTTCCAGGCGCTGCGCGAAAAGCGCACGGAGCTTGCGCGCGACCAGAACGTCCCGCCCTACGTCATCTTCACCGACGCCACCCTGGTCGAAATGGTCCGCCACCGTCCGGCCAACCGCACCGCCTTCGCCAAGCTGGCTGGCGTGGGGACGAGCAAGTTGGAACGCTACGCCGATGTGTTTCTGGGGGTGTTGAAGCGGGTTGGGTAGGGTGGCGTAGCAACCGTCTTTTCAGGCTGCTCTGGCGGTTTCGGTTTGCTGGCGGGTTCCGGGGTCTTGCCACCGCGTTTGGTTGCGGATCAGCGCGTTGAGGATGACGAGGAGCTTTCGCATCA
>SKZV01000159.1 GCA_007127165.1 Rhodovibrio sp.
GATGATGATGGACGAGTTGCAGGTCCGACAGGAAACTTCCGGCCAGCTCGGCGGCATGGAGGAACAGGGGCCGCTGGATGACAGTCCCGCACGGGTTTTGGTGGTGGAGAGCAGCAAGTTCGTGTCGCAGCGTCTGTGCCAGTACCTGAGCGAGGCCGGCCATACGGTTAGCCAGGTCGCGACCCCCGCCGCTGCCATCGAGATTACCCGCAGAGACAGCTTCGACATGATCATCGTCGGCATCGATCTGAATGGCGAGGATGGCCTTAGGCTTTGCTCGCAGCTTCGTACGCAGGAGGAAACGCGGCAACTCCCGCTGTTGCTGGTGCTCGAGGACATGGATTTGCAGCGGCTTGCCAGGGGTCTCGATCTGGGGGTGACGGATTATCTGGTGAAGCCGCTGGACAAGGGCGAGTTGCTGGCCCGCGCGCGCACGCAAATCCGCCGGCGCCGCTTCCACGACCGCCTGCGCTCGCGGATCGAGCAGAGCGTGTCGATGGCCTTCACCGACATGCTGACCGGGCTCTATAACCGGCGTTATCTAATGACGCACCTGGACCGCAAGCTGATGGGGATCGAGCGCAGCGGCAAACCGGTTGCAGTGGCGATTTTCGACGTGGACCACTTCAAGGACACGAACGACACCTACGGCCACGCGGCCGGTGATGAAGTTTTGCGGCGCCTTGCAAAGCTGGTTTCGGAGAACCTCCGCAGCGTCGATCTCGTGGCGCGCTATGGCGGGGAAGAGTTCGTGGTCGTCATGCCGGAAACGGACGCGAATGGAGCGGTTCTGGTGGCCGAGCGCGTTCGCGCCTCCGTGGCCGAGACACCCTTCCAGATCCCCAACCTGGAAGAGCCGTTGAGCATCACCATTTCGATTGGCGTGGCGGCGACGAGCGATCCCGATGAGATGGCCGACGAGGTTCTGGAACGCGCGGACAAGGCGCTTTACGCAGCGAAGGCGGCGGGACGCAACCGAGTCGAGTCGGCTGACCTCGAGGGGGGAGCGGAGGCGGCTTTGGCGAGCGGAGGTTAGAGCGCGATGATCTCAAACCACTTCGGCTTGAGGTCTGAATCACTTTGCGAAACCGAAGCGGCTATAGCGACTCGAGAAGAAGCCCTTCCGCTCTAGAGCATTTTCCGGCGAAGTGGACACGGTTTGCCGCTAGAAAATGCGCAAAAACAAGAGGCTAGAGTGCCGTTCCGATTCAATCGGAACGAAATACGCTCTAGGTGTTCTTCACCAACTTGGGCTTCACAAAGCGCGCCAGCGTTCCCGTTTCCCGTCCGACGTCCCGCCAGTTATCGACCGCGAACGAAATCTCCGCGAGCGCGGCTGTGGGGTACTTTTCCGTCATCGCGGCATGGGCATCAGGGTCGCCGTCGCGGTACAGGCTCCTTGCGAGATCTTCCAGCGCGGGATTATGGCCGACCAGCATCACCGTCGCGGCATGGTGGGGCTGGCCGCGCAGGATGGTGAGGAGCTCGCAGGACGTTTCGGCATCGTAGATATCCCGGCGGAACTCGACCTCGGGGTCGGGGTCGATGTAGGGCGCGATCCGTTCCCATGTTTGCCGCGCCCGTCTGGCGGTGGAGCAGAGGACGCGGCCAGGCGTCAGGCCACTTTGGCGTAACATCCCCCCAATGGCAGGGGCGGCTTTTTTCCCACGCGGCGCAAGTGGCCGGTCATGGTCGGTAAGACCGGGGTTGTCCCAGCCCGATTTCGCATGGCGTAGCAACAGCAGCGTCTTCATGGATACTCCCAGAATTGTCCTTTCGGGGCCTCTCGCCGAACCGGGGGTCCACTTCGCCGCAACCCATCCATGGCCCGGAATACCGTCTTCCGCGACTCGCCGCCGGAGTGGTTGCACTGTCTCGCGTTGCCACCCTTCCTGCAACCGGGGTTCATGGCTTTGCCGTCCAACCGTGTTATCCTGGGCGCGTTGCAGACGCTGAGAACGGATCGGTCCATTGAGTCAGTATCCAGAAGACATTGTGCTTTCGTCCAGCGTTACGCAAAGCGGGACTGAAGCGCCAAAGGCGGAGGCGCAGGGGGGCGCGCCGGAAGTTCCCCCGGACTCTCCCGAGCGGTTCGTGAACCGCGAGCTTTCGTGGCTCAGCTTCAACGAACGCGTTCTTGAAGAAGCTTTCAACGAGCGCCACCCGCTGCTGGAGCGGCTGCGCTTCCTGTCGATTTCGGCCTCGAACCTCGACGAGTTCTACATGGTGCGCGTCGCGGGCTTGAAGGGGCAGGTCAAGGCCGGGGTCACGACGCCGAGTCCCGATGGTCTGACTCCGGCGCAGCAACTCCAGGCGATCAACCGCCACGCCAGCGATCTGGTGCGCCAGCAGCAGACGGGGTGGAAGCAGTTGCGCGGCCTGTTGCGTGACGCCGGTATCGCAGTTATCGACAGCAGCGAGTTGACCGAAGACGAGTCCGAATGGACCCGCGACTACTTTCGCGGCGAGGTTTTTCCTGTATTGACGCCGATTGCCGTCGATCCTTCGCATCCATTCCCGTTCATTCCCAATGCTGGCTTTTCGATGGTCATGCAACTGCGTGAGCCGGATCGCGACGAAATCA
Organism: Rhodovibrio sp.; assembly: GCA_007127165.1. Taxonomy (GTDB): domain Bacteria; phylum Pseudomonadota; class Alphaproteobacteria; order Kiloniellales; family Rhodovibrionaceae; genus SKZV01. The sequence continues at coordinate 2,585 of SKZV01000159.1, forward strand.
TCGACGCGCTGATCCTGATGCCGCCGCAGCTTGAGCGGTTCGTTCGGTTGCCCGCCTTGGGAGACAAGCGCTCGATCCGCTTCATCTCCATCGAGCAGGTTATCGAGCTTTATCTGAACGACCTGTTCCCCGGTCTGGAGGTCCTGGGCCTCGGGTATTTTCGGGTGCTGCGCGATAGCGACATCGAGATCGAGGAGGAGGCGGAAGACCTCGTCCAAGTGTTCGAGAGCGCCTTGAGACGCCGCCGCCGCGGCTCGGTCATCCGGCTTGGGATCAATCCGGAGATGCCGGAAGATCTGAGAAACTTCATCGTGCCTGAGTTGAACGTCAATTCGGAGGATATCTTCGAGCTGGACGGCCTGATCGGGCTGAACGACACCAGCCAACTCATCGTGGACGACCGCCCCGATCTGAAGTTCCGACCTTACAATCCGCGCTTTCCCGAACGAATCCGCGACTTCGGCGGGGACTGCTTCGCGGCGATCCGGCAAAAAGACATTCTGGTACACCATCCCTACGAGTCCTTCGACGTGGTGGTGCAGTTCGTGCGGCAGGCGGCGAACGATCCCGCCGTCGTTGCGATCAAGCAGACGCTCTACCGCACCAGCGAAGACTCCCCCATCGTCGCGGCCTTGATCGAGGCGGCGGAGGCCGGGAAGTCGGTCACCGCGCTGGTGGAGTTGAAGGCGCGTTTCGACGAGGAGCGCAACATCCGCTGGGCTCGCAACCTGGAGCGTGCCGGAGTGCAGGTGATCTACGGCTTCATCAGCCTGAAGACGCACGCCAAGGTCTCGCTGGCGGTGCGCCGCGAGGGCAGGGGCTTGCGCAGCTATTGTCACTACGGCACCGGAAACTATCATCCGATCACCGCCAAGATTTACACCGACCTTTCGTTCTTCACCTGCGATCCGAAGTTGTGCCTGGATGCGGCGCGGCTGTTCAACTACATGACCGGCTACGCCAAGCCCGCGCCGTTGGACAAGATCGCGATCTCGCCGCTGGACCTGCGCAGTTCGCTGCTGCGGATGATCAAGGCGGAAATCGCGCACGCGCAGGCCGGGCGACCGGCGGCGATCTGGGCCAAGATGAACGCCCTGGTGGATACGGAGATCATCGATGCGCTCTATCGCGCTTCGCAGGCGGAGGTGGAGATCACGCTGGTGGTCCGGAGCATCTGCTGTCTGCGGCCCGGCATTCCAGGCCTTTCCGAAAATATCGAGGTGAAGAGCATCGTCGGACGTTTCCTGGAACACAGCCGCATCGTGTGCTTTGGCAACGGAAATGGCTTGCCATCGCGTGACGCCAAGGTATTCATTTCATCCGCCGACTGGATGCCGCGAAATCTGGACCGCCGGGTGGAGACGCTGGTGCCGCTTGAGAACCCGACAGTCCATCAGCAGGTATTGGATCAGATCATGATCGCCAACCTGAAAGACGAGGCGCAGTCCTGGGAAATGCAACCCGACGGAAGCTGGGCCCGTGAACCGGTCGACGAGGATTCGTTCAGCGCTCACACCTATTTCATGACGAATCCCAGCCTATCGGGGCGTGGCTCGGCGCTTCGCAGGGCGAAAAAGGCGCCGCGCCTGGTGCTAGGGAGAAGCTGAGGCATAGCGATGGCGGAGAACGCCTTGACTACGGCCGTGTCGCGCCATCTTCGCCCGCTCAAGGCGTTGGGGCGGCGGGGCCGGACGGCGGTCGTGGATATTGGCTCCAATTCGATCCGGCTAGTGGTGTTCGATCGGCTGTCGCGCGCGCCGCTGCCGGTGTTCAACGAGCGCGTGCTCTGCGGACTTGGCCGGGGCATCGATCGCACCGGACGGCTGGACGACGAGGGAATCGCGCTCGCACTTACGAACCTGACCCGATTCGCCAAACTGGTGGAGGCGATGGCGGTGGACCGGTTCGATCTTCTGGCGACAGCGGCGGTGCGCGACGCCAAGAATGGCCCGGAATTCGTCGCCGATGTCGAATATCGCTGCAACGCCAAGGTCACAGTCCTCTCGGGTATGGCGGAGGCGCGTCTGGCGGCGCTCGGCGTGATCTGCGGTATGCCGGGTGCGCGTGGCGTGATGGGCGATCTCGGTGGCGGCAGCCTGGAACTGGTGCAGGTGCACGACGACGAGATGCAGGAGGCGGTGACCCTGCCGTTGGGCCCGCTTCGGCTCTCGGCGGTCGCCAACGGCTCGCACGAGGCTGCGACGGCGGAGATCGACCGTCATCTCGACCGAGTCGGCTGGCTCGGCGAGGTTGCGGCGGAGGAGTTCTATCCCGTCGGCGGCGCGTGGCGGCAACTTGCGCGCATCCATATGGAGCAGTCGAATTATCCGTTGCACGTCATTCACGGCTACACTATGGGGCGGAGCCAAGCGCAGGATCTTTCGCGGGTTGTCTCGCGGCTGGGACCGCAATCGCTCGCCAGGATACCCGGCGTCTCGAAGAAACGCCTTGAAACCCTTCCCTACGCGGCGCTCCTAATGTCGTGCGTGCTGCGGCGGATGCAGCCGTCGAAGGTCATTTTCTCCGCCTTCGGACTGCGGGAGGGCCATCTCTTCGACCTGCTGAGCGCCGAGGAGCAGGCGCGCGATCCCTTGCTGGTCGCGGCGGCGGACTTGGCCGAAAGCGAGGGGCGCTTTGGCGATTTGGGGGCGGAAATCGATGCCTGGTGCGCCCCGCTTTTTCCCGACGACAGCGAAGAGGAGGCGCGGCTGCGCCGGGCTGCGGCGCACCTTGCGGATATCGCCTGGCGGGAGCACCCCGACTATCGGGCAGTGCAGGCGCTCTACCGCCTGCTGCGTCTGCCGTTGATCGCGGTGGATCACGACGAGCGGGCTTTCCTGGCCTATACCGCCTTTATCCGCTATGGCGGCAAGGCGAACGGCAGCACAGCCAGCACACCCCTGCAATTGATGTCGCAACGGCAGGGCGAGCGCGCGCGGATGCTGGGCGAGGCGATGCGCCTTGCTATCACCATCAGCGGTGGCACTCGCCAGATTCTCCGACGGACCGCCCTTGTTCGCGAGAACGGCCGACTCCACATGCATCTGCCGGATGACGGCTCGGTGGTCGGCGGAGATGCCGTGGAGCGGCGGCTGAAGGCGTTGGCAAAGGCCGCCGGGCTGAAAGCCGGGCATATCGTTTGAGACTGCGCGCGCAATCGCGGGGGCGGTTCCCTCAGCACCCACGGTGCGGTACCATGAGGGTGTTCGAGTAGACGGAGCGCCTTGAGATGCGGCGAGCTTCGGCCCTTTACCGGGGACTGCATATCGGCAGCGGCCTTGGCCTCATGGCGGTCGGGTTTCCGGTGCTTTTCATTCCCACCGTGCCCTTGGGCGCGATCATGATCGTCGGCGGCACGCTTCTCATCCTCCGCGTTTCGCCGCGCGCGCGGCTGTTCCGGCGCGTGTTCCGCCGCCGCTATCCAAAGCTGGCCGCCCTCTACGGCGGCTGGGAGCGTGTGCTGAAGGGCCGCTGGCCGGGCGTCGCGAGGTCCGGCGGCGGTAAGGCGGCCGGGGCGAAGTCACCGGCGTGACGGCCAAGGGTCGCGCGCGCCCCGTCACCGGCTTTGCGTTTTTGGATCGGCCAGAGCCATCGGCATACCCGCTCGCCTTCGCGCATCGCGGTGGCGCTGGCGAGGCAGAGGAGAACACCCCCGCGGCGTTCGAGAACTCGGTAGCGCTTGGCTTTCGATACATCGAGACCGACGTTCAGCACAGCCGGGACGGTGTGCCGGTGGTCTTCCATGACGCGACGCTGGACCGGCTGACCGAGGTGCAAGGGCTGCTGTGTGAACGCTCGTGGGACGAGCTTCGCCAAATTCGCACGCGCGGCGGACAGCGCCTGATGCGCCTTGAGGACCTGTTGAGCGCGTGGCCCGGCGTCCGTTTCAACGTGGAACCAAAGAGCGACGGCGTGGTGGAACCGCTGGCCGAGGCGCTGCGGCGCTGCGATGCGGTGGAGCGGGTCTGCGTCGGCTCTTTCAACGAGTCACGCGTTCAGCGGCTGCGGTCCTTACTGGGTCCGGCGCTCTGCTGGTCGCCGAGCCATGGCGGCGTGTTCCGGCTGTGGCTGGCGGGCTGGGGTCTGCCGTTCCAGGAACCGCCTTTTCCGGTGGTGCAGGTGCCGCAGCGCCATAAAGGCATTCCCGTCGTGACCCCGCGCTTCATGCGAGCCGCCCATAGCCGCGGTGTCCACGTTCATGTCTGGACGGTGGACCGGCGCGAGGAGATGAAGGCGCTGCTGGACCTCGGCGTCGACGGTTTGATGAGCGACTATCCCACGCTGCTGCGTCAGGTGCTTCGGGAGCAAAACCTCTGGTCCCCCGGCTGAATTGATCTCGGTCAAGGCGCGGCGGTCCCATATGCCGATACTGACACGCGGCGGGTCCGTTTCCGCGCGGCAAGGCCATAATGTTTAACAATGATGAACGGGAAGCGAACTGTCATGATTCTTAATAAAATCGTTGTTGCAACCGACGGATCGACCAATGCGGCGCGCGCACTGGACGTCGCGATCGACCTTGCCAAGCGCTACGACGCGAATCTGACCGTCGTTCACGCGGTGATCAGCGGGGAGTTGCCCAGCGGCATGGTCGATTGGGCGCGTGCGGAGCATCTGGTTGACGAGCAGACCCGGGCGCCGGCGGCCCCGCAGACTCTTGAAGACGGCCGGCTCGGGACGCCGACGCCGGATTATGGCGTTCGAGTCGCCTATGAGGCGCGCGAAGGCGTTGCGCGGGCGGTGGCCGACCATGCGAAATCGCGCGCCCAGAGCGCCGGCATCAGAAACGTCCACACGATCGTGGACGACGGCGACCCGGCGCAGGTGATCGGTAACGCGATCACGCAGGAAGCTGCCGACCTTGCCGTGATCGGGACGCGTGGGCATGGCACGCTGAAAGGGCTTCTGGTCGGCAGCGTCTCGCACAAGCTGGTAGGCATGCACCTTTGCCCGACACTTGTGGTCCCCTGACGAGGTCAGCCGAGGGCCGCGTTCCACAAGGCAACGTAAACGAGGCGGCGTGGAGCGGCTCGTATCGGCCGTGTTTCCCGCATTCAGCGTCTGTTCCAACGTGTAGATATCCGGCATGATACGCGCCAAACGCCACGGCTTCGGACTGTTGGCGGCTGTGGCCGGTGGACAAACGCTGTAGAGGGGGAGCACGGATGAAAACTCATGCAAGGGTGGCCGTCATCGGCGGCGGCGTCGTCGGATGCAGCGTGCTGTACCACCTGACCAAGCTCGGCTGGAGCGACGTGGTTCTGATCGAGCGTTCGGAGTTGACCTCAGGCTCGACATGGCACGCGGCGGGCGGGTTCCATACACTGAACGCCGACACAAACATGGCGGCGCTGCAAGGCTACACGATCCGGCTTTACAAGGAGCTTGAGGCGATCAGCGGCCAGTCCTGCGGGCTGCACCACGTCGGCGGGTTGACGCTCGCCGATACGCCGGAGCGCCTGGACCTCCTCAAGGCGGAGCGGGCGAAGCACCGCTATATGGTGCTGGAGACCGAGATCGTCGGGCCGGAAGAAATCCGTAAGCTTTCCCCGATCACCAACACCGACGGCGTTCTGGCCGCGCTCTACGATCCGCTGGACGGGCACTTGGACCCCTACGGCACGACGCACGCCTACGCCAAGGCGGCGCGGCAGAACGGCGCGGAGATCGTGCTGCACAACCGCGTGCTGGAGTTGAACCAGCAGGCGGACGGCCAGTGGGATGTGGTGACGGAGCAGGGCACGCTGCGCGCCGAGCACATCGTGAATGCCGCCGGGCTCTGGGCGCGCGAGGTGGGACGGATGACCGGGGTGGAGCTGCCCCTGCATCCGATGGAGCACCAGTACCTCGTCACCGAGGCGATTCCCGAGGTCCAGGCGCACGCGGGCGAGTTGCCCCATGTGATGGACCCGACGGGTGAGAGCTACCTTCGGCAAGAAGGGCAGGGGCTCGTCATCGGTTTCTACGAGCAGGACTGCACGCCCTGGGGCGACAAGGGGACTTCCTGGGAATTCGGGCACGAGTTGCTGCCCAACAACCTGGACCGCATTGGCGACTCTTTGGAGTTCGCTTTCAACCGCTATCCGGTGCTCTCGCGCGCGGGGATCAAGCAGGTTATCAACGGGCCCTTCACCTTCGCGCCGGACGGAAATCCGCTGGTCGGGCCGGTGCCGGGGAAGCGCAACCTTTGGAGCGCCTGCGCCGTGATGGCGGGTTTCAGCCAGGGCGGCGGCGTCGGTTTGAGCCTCGCGGAGTGGATGGTGGAGGGCGAGCCCTCGCGCGATGTCTTCGCGATGGACGTGGCGCGCTTTGGCGAGATCTGCACCCGGCCTTATACGCGGGCGAAGGTGCGGGAGAACTATCAGCGCCGCTTCGCCGTCTCCTATCCGAACGAGGAGCTCCCCGCCGGGCGGCCCTACCACACCACGCCCGCTTACGGTATCTGGAAGGCGCAGCGCGCGGTGTTCGGGCAGGGCTATGGGCTTGAGCATGTCAACTACTTCGCCCCCGAGGGCGAGCCGCTGCACGAGACGCCGACCTTCCGCCGCTCCAACGCCTTCGACGCCGTGGGCGCGGAGTGCCGCGCGGTGCGCGAGGCGGTGGGCATCAACGAGGTCCACAACTTCGGCAAGTACGAGGTGACGGGGCCGGGAGCCGAAGCCTGGCTCAACCGCATCATGGCCAACCGCATGCCGCGCGAGGGCCGCATCGTCCTCAGCCCGATGCTGAGCCCCGGCGGCCGCCTGATCGGCGACTTCACCATCGCGTGCCTGGGGCCGGAGCGCTTCCAGCTCATCGCTTCCTACTCCGCGCAGGCGTATCACATGCGCTGGTTCCTCGCGCATCTGCCGGAGAGCGGCGTGAGCCTACGCAACGTCTCGCTGGAGCGCGTGGGCTTCCAGATCGCCGGGCCGAACGCGCGCAAGCTGATGGAGCGCGTCGCCGACACCGACGTGTCCCGCGAGGCCTTCCCCTTCCTGAGCGTACGGGAAATGAACGCAGGGACCGCGCCCGCGATCGTCAGCCGCGTCACCTTCACCGGCGACCTGGGCTATGAAATCTTCGTGCCTTCGGAGTATCAGGTTTCGCTGTACCACACGCTCGTCAAGGCCGGGGAAGACCTTGGCCTGAAACCGTTCGGGATGCGGGCGATGATGTCGCTGCGGCTGGAAAAGTCCTTCGGCGCTTGGATGCGGGAGTATAAGCCGGAGTACACGCCGGCGGAAACCGGGCTCGGCCGCTTCGTGGCACTGGACAAGGACGGCTTCATCGGGCGCGAAGCCGCCTTGCGCGAACGGGATCATCCGCCCGCAAGGCGGCTCTGTACGTTCGCGGTCGATGCGAAGGACGCCGACGTGCACGGCGACGAGCCGATCTCGCGCGACGGCCAAATCGTCGGCTTCGTCACCTCCGGCGGCTACGCGCATTTCGTGCGCGAGTCGGTTGCGCTCGGCTTCGTGCCGGTGGAGACGATCGAGGAGGGCGGAGCCTTCGAGATCGAAATTCTTGGTGAAATGCGCCCGGCGCGGCTGGTCACGCAATCTCTTTTCGATCCCAGAGGTGAACGGATGCGTGGGTAACGCCCCTGCGCGGTGGCTTTTAAGAGACCGGACGGGAGTTTTGACTCCCGCCCGGAACCTTGGAAAGCGAATGCTCAGCCCTTGGCCTTCTGGTACAGCTTCTGCGCCATCTCGAAGATCTCTTCCTTCGTGTACTCCGGCGTGAAGGCTTCGGAGATCCCTTCGAGATCGTTCATCCTACCCCCGTCGGGCGGGCCCTCGATGATTTCCAGCGGGCCGGAGCCGTCGGGGTGGTCGCCCTTCCAGATGTACTTCAGGTCCTCGTAGTGCTGGCTGAAGTGGTAGATTTTCCGATGGTAGCCGTCGTCCATGAACGGCTTCGCTTCCGGAAGCTGTATGTCTTCGATCTTCGGGATCGGCAGCATCTTGTGCATCTCCACCCCGGTCAACTCTTCCAGCGCCATCGCATAAGCGCGGGCGTGAACGCCGCCACGGGTGAAGAGATAGCCCAGCATCTGCCGCGCGGCCGGGTTGTCGGTCATCTGGTAAACCCGCAGCTTTGCGGTTCGGGCGCCGTTTTCGAGAAAGAAGTTGTGCAGCAGGTCGAGCACCAGATTGCCCGAGTTGAACACGTAGGAACCGTTCCAACCCTCGCCGCGAGAGTCGGTCGGCATCGCCCCTTGGCCGTACATGATGTGATGTTGGAGCAGCGGCATGTCGAGGAGGCTCTCCATGCTCGCGTCGCCTTTCGTCATGTCGCCCTTTGGTTCCTGACCGTTCAAGCAGCCATTCACGGCTGCGGCGATCAGTTCGACGTGCCCGAGTTCCTCCGTGCCGATGTTGGCGATCAGCGCGTAGTAAGGACGAAGCTTTTCCTTGTTCCGAAAGTTGTAGCTCTGGAACATGTAGTTCATCAGCGTCGACATCTCGCCGAAGCGTCCACCCATTAACTCCTGCACCGCGGCGGCGGCTTGCGGGTCGGGGTCCTTCGGGATCGGCATATCCACTTGCAGCTTATCGATGCGCATAAACATAAAAGCCTCCTTTTGGGTTAGCGGTTTGATCGACCGCTATGCCCAAGAGTGGGCCTTGCCCACCGCCTAATGAAATATATTGTTTTTAGATATGCGATAGGTTTTGTTTATTGGGGCGGCCAAGATGAAAATGAATGGTTTGTCTCTGCGAGATCTCGAATACATAGTGGCGGTCGCGGAATACCGGCATTTTGGCAAGGCCGCGAACGGTTGCGCGGTTTCGCAACCGGCGCTCAGTATCCAAATCCGCCGTCTTGAGCAAAAACTGGGCGTGATGATCTTCGAACGCTCGAGCCGCCGGGTGTTCCTTACGGCGCACGGCAGCGTGATTGTCGATCAGGCGCGGACCATCCTGAACGAAGCTGAGCGCCTGTTGGAATTGGCCGAGCGCGGTACCGGGCCAATGTCGGGGATCCTGCGGCTGAGCGCGATCTCGACGCTGGGCCCTTACGTCTTCCCTTTGATCCTGCGGCCGTTCAAGGCAACCTATCCCGAGGTCGAGCTGATCCTGGGAGAGACGCAGACGGTCCAGCTGGTGGAGGATCTGCGCGCCGGCACCGCGGACGTCGGCTTGCTCGCCACGCCGCTCGATGCGCCGGATTTGCACCTGGAGCCGGTCTTTTTCGAGCCATTCGTGCTCATCCACGCTCCGAACAACGAAGTCGCTCCAAACGACCCACCCTCGATCTGCGACCTCCCCGCCGAGGGGTTGCTGTTGCTGGAAGAAGGCCACTGTCTGCGCGAACAGGCGCTTTCCCTCTGCCACCGGGCTGCGCCGAGCCTTCAGCGCCGCCACGCGACCAGTCTGGAGACCCTGCGCCACATGGTCGCGGCGGGGGAGGGCTGGTCGATCCTGCCGCAACTAGCGGTGCCGGAGGTGGATCCTCTGCGCGGGCTGATCTGCTACAAGCGGTTCGCCGAACCGGATGTGGGACGAACGGTAGCGCTGGCGTGGCGGCGCAACTCGGCGCGTGCGGAGGAGCATCTGCTGTTGGCCGATTTATTGCGCCAAGTGCTCGAGCCATGCGACGTCGAGGCGATGTGACGGGCTTGCGCGCGCGCCACCTAGGGGCCGGACGTTCTGGCGGCTTGCGCTCTCGTCCGGCACATGGTTAGGTGCGCTCATCCTTAGCCGGGCGAGGCACTCGGCGGCACCCGTGGGTATTGGTGGATAACGAAAGATGCAAGCACGGATTTACCAGCAGCCGAAGACGGCCATGCAGTCGGGCCGCGCGAACACCGACCGCTGGGTTGTGGAGTTCGAGTCGGAGAACAAGCGCGGGGTGGACCCGCTGATGGGCTGGACCTCCAGCAGCGACACGCAGACGCAGCTTCGCATGTGGTTCCCCAGCAAGGACGCTGCGGTCCGCTTTTGCGAGCGCGAAGGGTATATGTACTCCGTCGAAACCCCGCGCGAGCGCAAGATCCGCCCGAAGGCCTACGCGGAAAACTTCAGGCACGATCGTTTGGGCCTCTGGACGCATTAAGGCAATTTGCGAGTTGCACAGCACCGCCAACTAGCACTAGCTTTCTGTCTTGCGCGTTTTCCCGAACGGAATGCGCTGACGCCTGCCCCGGCGAAGCCGCCGAACGGGCGCCCGTAGCTCAACGGATAGAGCACCCGCCTTCTAAGCGGGCGGTTGCAGGTTCGAGTCCTGCCGGGCGCGCCA
>SKZV01000127.1 GCA_007127165.1 Rhodovibrio sp.
TCGCCCACGGAGCGATTGGAGGTGATCAGGATCGAGCCCCGCTCGTAGCGCCGCGACACCAGCTGGAAGAAGAGATGCGCCGCGTTGGCCTCGAACGGGAGATAGCCCAGTTCGTCGACGACGGCCGGGTGGCGATCGACAACAACCCGGCCGAGCGCGCGCTGCGGCCAGTGGTCCTGACCAGGCAGAACGCGCTGTTCGCGGGCTCGGACGCCGGCGGCGAGACCTTCGCCGACGCCATGACGCTGATCGAGACGGCGAAACTCTCCGGTCTGAACCCGCAAGCCTACCTCGCCGATCTCCTGGCCAGGATCAACGACCATCCGAACAAGCGGCTGGACGATCTGCTGCCGTGGAACTGGCAGCCCGCCACAGCCTGAGCCAGCCGGCACCCCAATCTACGCGACATCCCGCGATTGCGGGAGGGCGGCCCTCAGCGGCCGCTTACGCTTTGCGGGCCGTCTGGAGGTGGTGAGCGGGCAGACAGAGCGGCGTCGCTGGCCGGCGGAGGTCAAGGCCCGGATCGTCGAGGAGAGCTTCGCGCCGGGTGCCGGCGTGAACGCGGTGGCACGCCGCCACGGGATCGCGGCACAGCAGCTCACGGGCTGGCCCGGGCCGCGCGGGAGGGTCTGCTGGTGCTGCCGGCGGCTCCTGCGGACGAGACGCCGGCGTTCGTTCCGCGCGCGGTGACAGACAAGAGCGCGACCGGGGCGGAGGCCGAGGCGGTGAACGGCGGTCTGGAGATCATCCTCGGCCAGATCACGAGCCGGCTGCCTGCTGACACGGACGTCGCGCGGATCGCCGCGGTGGCGGCGGCGCTGGAGGCGCGGCTGTGATCATTCCTGGCCAGCGCATGCCGATCGTGATCGCGACGCGGCTGGTGGACTTTCGCCGCAGCCACGACGGATTCGCCGCGACGGCGCAGAACGAGCTGGGCCTGGACCCGAGCTCGGGGCTCACCGTGGTGTTCCGTTCCAAGCGGCCGAGCTCAAGACCTACAGCGAGCGGCCGAAGCATCGGGCGCGGATGCGGCCGAGCCGCGGCCCTCCAGCCGGCGCAAACGCGGCCAGCCGCGCGCCCTGCCCAAGCACCTGCCCAAGGACGAGGAGACGCTGGCGCCGGACGCCATGACCTGCCCCTGCGGCCTGCGGCGAGATGGTGCGCATCGGGCTGGACCGTTCCCGCCGGCTCGACATCACCCCGACACAGTTCCGCATCAAGGAGACGATTCGGCCCGCTACGCCTGCCCGCAGGGGCGCGGCGGCGTGGTCCAGGCGCATGCGCCGGCGCGCCTGATCGAGGGCGGCCTGCCCACCGAGGCGCTGCTCGCCCAGGTGATCGTCTCGACGTATTCCGAGCATCTGCCGCTGTATCGCCCGGCGCAGGTGTTCGCGCGCCACGGCGTGGCGGTGGACCGCTCGACCCTGGCCGACTGGGTCGGGCGCGCGGCCCACCATCTTGCCCCGGTGGTCGCGCGGATGGCCGAGCTGTTGAAGGGCTCCGCGAAGCTGTTCACGGACGAGACGGTGGCGCCGGTGCTGATGCGCGACGACCGGCCGTGGGGCGGCAATGACCCACCTGGGGTGGTGTTCGCTATACGCTAACGGCCGCGCGGGCGCGCTCGCTCTCGGTGCGTTTGGCATTGCGAGTGTTGCGCCGTCCGACGATCGCGTCGACAAAGCCGCGGTAGGAAGCCAGGTCGTCAAAATCGTGCGATCCGCGCAGCAGCAGCGCATTCTCGATCGCCCGCTTGAGACCGCCGTGCGGTCCCTTGATGGCTGCATCCGAATGGGTTTCAGTCACCGTAGACTCCTGGCGCTCCACATAATGCGGACAAACCTCGATCTGATCCGTGATCGCGGCCTCGCTTTGTCGGTCGGAACTGTAGCGGGCGTAGATCACTGAACGCACGGGGCGCCTTGTTTGGGCTTCTTGTCGGGGTATATCTTTGTCTCTAACGATGGTGGCGGGTCTCGGCTCGGGTATGGCCGTCAGCTTCAGCCGATCGAGAAGCACTGTGAGATGATCGTGCGCGGAAGAGACTGCGGGTGCACTCCGGTTCGATCGCCTGTCGCCTTTCAGACCAGGCTCGGCCGCCTCCTCGCAATGCTTCGGGCGGCTGCTTTCGGGTGGTCCAGGGATGCTGAGACGAGGTGCCGCTCTCCCAAGGGAAGTAACGGGGTCAGAGCTCCGGTTCCGGGTAGCATGTTAACCGAAGCGCTATTTACTCGATGCAAAAATGAGGGATTCGGTTCCTGCTGGTCTTGCCGCTCCTCATCCCAGTTCTTATTATTTTGCAAATTCTAAAGTTTGCATGGATGACGGGGAACTATGGACCTTTCTCTTCTTGACAAGCAGTTACTGCGCGGGATTCTGCAAGGGTTATCCAGCAGTGAGGTGGCGGCTCAAACAGGTTTGCCGCCGCCCTGGGTGGAAGCGCGCAGCCGACTCCTGTTTGGTAGAATTTCGGAAATAAGCGACCGGGGGTGGCCGGAGCGAGCCATTGAGCATCCTCGCCTGGCTTCGCTCCTCCACTTGTGGGCCACCCGCAGTGGAGCTCAGACCGGTGCGCGGAACGGGACATTACGCCTGACGGACCTCCAGCCCTGGATCGAGCACACGCTCGTCGTCGAACTTGCGGGCGCGCCACCACAGCCGAAAGTCCGCATTATGGGGCGAAAGCCTTTGCACTACCTCGGCGGCGACTTCAGTGGCAAGTATGTCGTCGACCACATCCCGGAAGAAGCTCACCTCTTCGCGCTCGAACCCTATTGGCGGGCTGTCCTGGAGGGGGCTCCGCAATACGACGTGCTCGGATCCTCTGTGCCCGGCTACGAAGACCTGCGGTTTCACCGGTTGATTCTGCCGCACTTTGCGAACGGGCGCGCCACGGATATCGTTCTGGTGACCGCTTACCTCGAAATGCCTGGGAAGAACGCCGAGCTGCCGCAGGGCGTTTATGAGTTGAAGCCCCGAAAGGCGGGCTGCCGGGGCAAGGCGGCGTAGAGCGCGGTGATTGAACCAGATATCGCAGCACAACTCCCATGCCGTTACACGAGACTTGAATGAGATTCGCCGCCGGCCGGGCTCCGGAAAAAAAGAGAGGCCGTGCGTTGAACGCACGGCCCAAGTCTGGGGAGGTAAACGCTTCATGAAAGCGCCCAGAGACGGGGCGGAGATCTGCTCCACCTAATCCCGATAAGAATTCTGCACCGAAGGGTGCGCTCAAGCAATCACTGTAGTGCGTCATTTTGGTCACAGCGGCTGTGCAGATGACGCACAGGGGGCGACTTCGCGCTCCTGGAGCTAGGCGCGATGATCTAAAGCCACTTGCGCTTGAGATCTGAATCGCCTCGCGCACCAAAGCTCTAGCGCCGCCTCCCGACCGTAACGAGGTACTCGCGTTTTATGTGCAGTCCGGCTTCCGTGGCGTAATGCCGGTGATAGGATTCGAAGTCTTGCTTGAACGCCGCCCGTTGGTCCGGGTCGAGTTGCTCGACCACTTGCTTCA
>SKZV01000226.1 GCA_007127165.1 Rhodovibrio sp.
GATTTCGACGTCCACCACGGCAACGGCACCCAAACCATGGCCGAGGGCGAGAAGGACGTCTTCTTCGCCTCCACCCACCAATGGCCCTTCTTTCCCGGCACCGGCGCGCGCGAAGAACGCGGGCGCTTCGGCAACATCCTGAACGCGCCGCTTTCCGCCGGGGCGGGTTCGAGCGAGTTCCGCGCGGCGATCACCGATCTGGTGCTCCCGGCGCTGGAAGAATTCCGGCCGGAGATGCTGTTCATCTCCGCCGGATTCGACGCGCACGCCCGCGATCCGCTCGCGCAACTCGACCTGCAAGCGGAGGATTTTGCCTGGGTGACGCGCGAGTTGCTGGCGGTGGCCGGGCGCGTGTGCGGCGGCAAGGTGGTGTCGGTCCTCGAAGGCGGCTACGATCTTATCGGATTGGAGGAAGGTCTTACGGCGCATCTGGAGGAGTTGATGCGGGCGTAACGGCCCTCTAAAGGTCTCCTAGCTGAAGGTCTCCTCGGGGTCCGCCCAGGGTTTCCCCTGGACCCTCGCCGCTCCAGCGCTTATCTGAGGATCATGGATCTCACCGACGCCCAGATCGACCGCTACGCCCGCCACCTCGTTCTGCCGGAAATCGGCGAGGAGGGGCAGGAACGCCTGCTGGAGGCCTCCATTCTGGTGGTTGGAGCGGGCGGGCTCGGCGCGCCGTTGCTGACCTACCTCGCGGCGGCGGGCGTCGGGCGGATCGGGGTGATCGACGACGACCGGGTGGACCTGTCCAATTTGCAGCGGCAGGTGATCCACGACACCGCCGCGATCGGCAAGCCCAAGGTGGAGAGCGCGCGCGCGCGTCTGGCCGCCATCAATCCCGAGGTGATAGTCGAGACCTACGAGCGGCGCTTGACCCGCGAGGGCTTGCTGGACCTGATCGCGGCTTACGACATCGTGGCGGACGGCAGCGACAACTTCGCCACGCGCTACCTGCTGAACGACGCCTGCTTCCTAGCGCGCCGTACGCTGGTGTCGGCGGCAATCATGCGCTTCGACGGCCAGTTGACGACCTTCAAGGCGCATCTCGACGGCCCGTGCTACCGCTGCGTCTTCGGTGCCCAGCCGGAAGACCCGAAACAGTCCTGCGCCGACGTCGGCGTGCTGGCGATGCTGCCCGGCGTGATGGGCAGCCTGCAGGCGGCGGAAGTCGTCAAGGAACTGCTGAACATCGGCGACGGGATGAGCGGCCGCCTGCTGCTCTTTGACGCGCTCGGCATGGAATTCCGCAAAATCAAAACACAGCGCGACCCGGCCTGCGCGCTCTGCGGTCCACAGGCGACAATCCGCGACCTCTTCCAAACCGATTACCGCGACAGCCGCATCTGCGCGGCTTAGAGCGGGATGACTTACGCCTGCCGGAGCGGAACTCTCGCGCTGTTCGTATACGCAAAATGTATCGCGTTTCCCGCTTAAGCTCGTATCATGCAAGGTGACGCGCCTGAGCGCCAAGAATGCTGATCCAGGGCGGACCGCAGAGCCGTTGCGTCCCCTCTAGCAGCGCGTTGGCTGCGAAGCGTGGTGCGCGAGCGTTGGGGGTTACGCATGGCGACCCTGGATCTGCGGATGTCCGCCTATAGCTTGGCCTTCTGGCGCTGGTGGACGGGCGAACTCACGGCGCTCGCCCCGGAAACCCTGCGGCGCTTCACCCCAACTTCGCAGCGCACGCTCGTCCTCCTCCTCGGCCGGGAGAGTCTCGAAGTCGTCCTCCAGCGCGGCGACCGCACCCAGGATCTCGGCAGTGCGCCGCTACCCGGCGCGGATGCTGCGGTCGCCGGTGCCATGCTGCGCGACATTCTGCATCGTCACAGCGGGAGTTACGACCGCGTCGCCGTCCGCATCCCCGGCGACTACGCTCTCCATCGCTCGGTGCGCCTGCCATACGCGCAGAGAGGGCGGGCAGGCGAAGTGCTTGCCCGTGACCTCGATCGGCTGACGCCCTTCAACGAGGACGAAATCTACTATGCGATCCGCGAGGCGCATGCCGACCGCATCAAGGATCGAGTCGACCTAGAGCTGATCGTGGCGCGCCAATCGGACGTCGCACCGGGCATGGCCGCAGCGGCCGTGGCAGGCCTGGAGGTGGACTGCGTGGACGTCGCGGGCCAGTCGGACGTCAACCTCTTGCCGCCGCACATACGGCCCGAGCATCGGGCTGGCGTGCGCCGGGCGACGGTTACCTTTGCAGCCGCAAGCATCGTCTTGGCAGCGGTCCTTGTCTACTGGCCGCTCTATCAGTTCCACCTTCATTTGCGCGACGTCGAAGAGCGTTTAACCACCGCCCAGCAGATGTCGGCGGAATTCAACGACCTGCACCAAGTCCTGGAAGCGCTCGACGCGCGCCGAGAGTATGTTCTTCAGCGTCGCCACGAGAGCCCTTATGCAACCGCTATTTTGAGCGCGGTCACCGAAGCGTTGCCGGACCACAGCTTTCTTATCGATTACACCTACAGTGGAGACGCGATCGACCTCGTCGGCTATGCAGCCGAGACTGCAGAGCTGATCGGGCGGCTCGAGGACGTCGAGGCGTTGCGGAATGTCCGCTTTGCAGCACCGGTCACGGTCGACACGCCCGTCGGACGTGAACTCTATCGTCTCGCCGCCGAAGTAGTCCCGAACGATGCGGGAGGCTGAGGGACCGTCATGACGCCTTTGCAACGCCGCGTTCTGGCGGTGGCGATTCTCCTCACCTTGATAACTGGGCTGGCGCAACTGCTTGTCGTCCCGACCATCGCTGCCTACAGCAACGTTAAGGGAGAAATCGCAGAGAAAACCGCGCTCCTGGACCGCTATGGCGGGCTTTCGGCGAGACAGGAACGGTTGCAAGCGATGATCGAGGAGCGCCGGCAACACCTCGAAGACGACCCCTTGTTCTTGAAGGCGCCCACGGAATCGCTCACAACGGCCAAGCTCCAGGAACATGTGCGCGAAGCGATCGAACAGACCGGCGGCAGCATTCAGGCGATTGAGAGCTTGCCTACTATAGAAAAAGGTAACGCGCTTCACCAGATCAACGTGCGTGTCGATATTATTGGCGATATACGAGATGCAAAAGAAATACTGGGCTATATCGAAGGCGGAGAGCCGGTATTATTCGTTGAAAGGGTCGATATCCTCGCGAACCTTGTGCATCTGGGCGACGAGCCTAGGATTGAGCGCGACTTACGTTTACGAATGTTAATTTCCGGGTATTGGCAGAAACCACAGTAACCATACGGGTGCATACATTTTATCTCTAATGGGTACTACAGGCGCGCACTTATCTCTACTTGACTGCATCGTGTTTCGAGTCCTAGGGTAGAAATAGACAAGCAAGTCTACCTTCAGAAACTCGCTTTCCAAGAAGGACAGCATTTTACATCCTTCAAAAATAAAACGTCTCCATTGGAGACGGGGGGTAACAATGCGTGCATCCTTGATATCTACTACAATGTTTGCGGCCGCAGGCGCACTAGTCGCGATCGCAGCGATGCCAACGGCTTCGGCC
>SKZV01000099.1 GCA_007127165.1 Rhodovibrio sp.
CGCGATCTGCAAGAGGTCGAGGCGGTCTACATCCCCGAGGAAGATCGCGGCACGCTGTGTATCTCCTCGCAGGTCGGCTGCACGCTGACCTGCAAGTTCTGCTTTACCGGCACCCAGCGTCTGGTGCGCAACCTCTCGGCGGGAGAGGTGGTCGGACAGATCATGCTGGCGCGCGATGCGTTGGAGGAGTGGCCGAGCCCGAAGGAAGGCCGCCGCCTGACCAACATCGTGCTGATGGGCATGGGCGAGCCGCTCTATAACTACGAGGAAGTGGCCAAGGCGATGAAAATCGCCATGGACCCGGACGGACTGGGGCTGTCCCGGCGGCGCATCACGCTGTCCACCTCCGGCGTCGTTCCGATGATGCAGCGTTGCGGCGAGGAGCTTGGCGTGAACCTCGCGGTGTCGCTCCATGCGGTCCGCGACGAGCTGCGCGACGAGATCGTGCCGCTGAACAAGAAATACCCGATCGCGGAGCTTTTGAAGGCTTGCCGCGCCTATCCGGGGATCAACAACGCCCGGCGCATCACCTTTGAATACGTGATGCTGAAGGACATGAACGACAGCCCCGCCGATGCGCGCGAGTTGGCTCGCCTGCTGCGCGACATTCCGGCGAAGGTGAACCTGATTCCGTTCAACCCCTGGCCGGGCACGGTGTACGAATGCTCGACGCCGGAGGCGATCCAACGGTTTTCCGACATTCTCTACGAGGAAGGCTACTCCGCGCCCGTCCGCACCCCGCGCGGCCAGGACATCCTCGCCGCCTGCGGCCAGTTGCGTTCCGAGTCCGAGCGGCAGAAGAAGTCGGTGCGCGAGGCTGCCGGAGTGGCCTGAAGCCTGTCCGCCCGCCCCGGCAGGACGCCAGCGCCTGCGTTGCGTTCGTCCGTGGCAACGAGCGTCAATCGAGCATATCCACCGGAATGCCGACGACGGTGAACGGCAGATCCGGATCTTCCGTCTCGCGGCGGTGGAACTGCGTGTTCACCACCACGAGCTCGCCGTTCACCAAGGCGGCGGTCGCGGGCCACGAGAAAGCCTCGTGCGTAAAGCGCGACAGCACTTCTCCGCTCGCCAGATCCTCCGACAACTCGATCACCGCGATCTCCTCGTCCACGAGCTGCACGACGTAGAGCCTATTGCCCTCAAGGACCAGACCGTCGCCGTTCACCACACGCTCGCCCCCCAGGTCGATCTCCGCGACCTCTTGGGTTTCGATGTCGATGCGGAACAACTGGCCGGTGTTCATCTGAACCGTGATCAGGTGGTTGCCGTCGGCGCTCACTTCGATCCCGTTCAGGTTAACGCCCTCCACGCCTTCTCCGCTCCGGTACTCGATGGGAGTCCCGTCAAGGTCAAGCCATTCTTCCAGTTCGCCGATCTCGTCCTGCGAGGCGTCCACGCGATAGAGCACCGGCGCGTGCGAGTCGGTTGCGTAGACATGGCCGTCGGGATGCACGATCAAGTCATTGACGAAGTTCGACTCGGCCTCGGGCACGGTAAAGCTGTCGATCCGACTGCCGTCTTCCGTGTCGTGAACGAAGATCTGGCCGCTCGGGCCGCCCGCGATCCACAAGCGCCCGTGGTCGTCCACCTTCATGCCGTAGGCGGTCGGCGGCGCGTCTTCGCCGTCGCCCTCGACGAAAACCTCCATCTCCGCCGTTCCCGGCTCGCCACGGAAAATCGTCCCGTCATCCGTCGCGCCGACGTAGAAGTGGCCGCTATCTGGATCGTAGGCGATGCCTTCCGGGAAAACCGTCTCACCGGGGATCTCGTAGACGGTGGCCTCCTCTTCGGCTTCGGCCTGCGCGGTCGACGCCAGGGCCAGCACAGGCAACGCCATAGCGAGCGCTCGCAGCATTGTTCCCTCCCCCTCGTCCAACGATGAGTCGTTGCATGTAAAGCGCCATGTTATGTGTCGAATAGCAAACGCATCAACGAAACAAAGGCAGTAGCGGCGAAGCCCGCGCGCCTTGCCATGGCGCATGCAATCCCTATACTCGCGCGCCGGTTACCGGCGAGTTTTTGAAAAGTGCGCGGAGCGGATATGAGCGACGTTAAGAAGGTGGTGCTGGCCTATTCCGGCGGTCTCGATACCTCGGTGATTTTGAAGTGGCTGCAGGAGACTTATAACTGCGAGGTCGTCACCTTCACCGCCGACCTGGGCCAGGGCGAGGAGTTGGAGCCCGCGCGCAAAAAGGCGGAGATGCTCGGGATCAAGCCGGAGAACATCTATATCGACGATTTGCGCGAGGAGTTCATGCGCGATTTCGTCTTCCCGATGTTCCGCGCCAACACCGTCTACGAGGGCAGTTACCTGCTCGGCACGTCGATCGCCCGTCCGTTGATCGCCAAGCGCCAGATCGAGATCGCGCGGGAAACCGGGGCCGACGCCGTGTGCCACGGCGCGACCGGCAAGGGCAACGATCAGGTGCGCTTCGAACTTGGCTACTACGCGCTGGAGCCTGGCATCAAGGTGATCGCGCCGTGGCGGGAGTGGGACCTGAACAGCCGGACCAAGCTGATCGACTTTGCCGAGAAGCACCAGATCCCGATCGCCAAGGACAAGCGGGGCGAAGCGCCCTTCTCGGTCGATGCGAACATGCTGCACATCTCCGCCGAGGGGAAGGTGCTGGAAGATCCGTGGGAAACCGCGCCGGAGTACGTCTACTCCCGCACCGTCGCTCCGGAGGACGCGCCCGACCGGGCGACCCGGATCACCATCGGCTTCGAAAAAGGCGATCCCGTCTCCGTCGACGGCGAGGCGCTGTCCCCCGCGACGCTGTTGGACCGGCTGAACGCGCTGGCCGGTGCGAACGGGATTGGCCGCCTCGACATCGTGGAGAACCGCTTTGTCGGCATGAAGTCGCGCGGGGTCTATGAAACGCCGGGCGGCACGATCCTGCTGGAGGCGCACCGGGCCATCGAATCGATCACGCTGGATCGCGGCGCGGCGCACCTGAAGGACGAGATCATGCCCCGCTACGCGGAGCTGATCTACAACGGCTTCTGGTTCGCCCCGGAACGCGAGATGCTGCAGGCGTTGATCGACCATAGCCAGCAAACCGTGACCGGCGAGGTCCGCCTGAAGCTCTACAAGGGCAACGTCACCGTGGAGGGCCGCCGCTCGCCCTATAGCCTGTATTCCGAGGCGCATGTCACCTTCGAGGAAGACACGGTGTACGACCAGCGCGATGCCGAAGGCTTTATCAAGCTGAACGCGCTGAGGCTGCGGCTGATGAAGCGCCGAGGATAAGCGTAACCGGCTATTAACCTTTGTTCGGTAGAATTCGGCTCAATTCGGCAAGATGCGAAACAGTGGGCCAGATACCAAACAGCGGGGACGTCAGCAATGCAGACCGTCCGGGAAGAGAATCGAAAGGAAACAGGCGCGGTGGCGAGCGACGGCGTGAAGCAATCGGCTCCAGCGGAGACATTGCCGATTCGGGTGCGAATCGATGGGGTGGAGTACGCCCTGTCGAAGCTGGAGCAGTCCACCTTTGTCGTC
>SKZV01000054.1 GCA_007127165.1 Rhodovibrio sp.
ACTGTTATCCTCGTACCGCAACAGCGTGGGCTGTGCAGTGTCTTGACCGGACAATGGGCTCAAACGGAAGCTCTCTCCCTAATAGATGCGGACTCGATGGTGTCCCATCCTTCCCAAGTGGCAGTGACGACGCGCCCATGCAAGCTGTTTGGCAACGCGTCACTGATCTCCGCCTCGACGATTTCTCCAAGCAGGCGCTCCGGCGCTTCGACGTGCACCGACTGCATATAGGGTGTGCGGCCGATAAGTTGCCCGGATTTGCGGCCCTTGCGCTCGAACAGCACCGGCATGCGGGCGCCGATGGAACGGTGGTTGAATGCGATCTGCTGCTCGCCCAGCAACTGCTGAAGCCCGGCCAGACGTTCCTTCTTCACCGCCTCCGGCACCTGCTCCTCGCTCAGTGCGGCGGGCGTGCCGGGACGCGGGCTGTACATGAAGGAATACGCCTGCGCGAAGCCGATATCGGCGATCAGCCGCAGCGTCTCGCCATAGTCGCGCTCGCTCTCTCCGGGAAAGCCGACGATGAAGTCGGAAGCCATCGCGATATCCGGGTTCGCCGCGCGCAGCCGCTCCACGATGCGGCGGTAATGGTCGCTCGTGTGGCGCCGGTTCATCGCCTCCAGAATGCGGTCGGAGCCGGACTGCACCGGCAGATGCAGGAAGGGCATGAGCTGCGGCACGTCGCGATGCGCCGCGATCAGGTCATCGTCCACGTCGCGCGGATGCGAGGTGGTGTAGCGGATACGCTCCAGCCCCTCGATCTCCGCCAGTTCCCGCGCGAGCCGCCCGAGCGTCCACTCCGCGCCGCCGTCCAGCGCCTCGCCGTGGTAGGCGTTGACGTTCTGACCCAGCAGCGTGATCTGCCGCGTGCCCTGCGCCACCAGCCGCCGCGCCTCCGCCAGCACCTGCCCAGCGGAGCGGGAATACTCGGCTCCGCGTGTATAGGGGACCACGCAGAAGGTGCAAAACTTGTCGCAACCCTCCTGGATCGACAGGAAAGCCGCCGGTCCCTGCGGGCGCGACTCCTCCGGCAGGCGGTCGAACTTGTCTTCTTCGGGGAAATCGGTGTCCATCACGCCGCGCCCCGGCCCGGCGCGTTCCGCGCGGGCGATCATTTCGGGCAGGCGGTGATAGGTCTGCGGCCCCACCAGCAGGTCCACCTGCGGCGCGCGGCGCAGCATCTCCTCGCCTTCGGCCTGCGCGACGCAGCCTGCGACTGCGATCATCGTCCGTCCTCCGCGCGCGGCCTTTTCCTCCTGCACCGCGCGCAGGCGGCCAAGCTCGGAATAGACCTTCTCCGCCGCCTTCTCGCGAATGTGGCAGGTGTTGAGGACGATCATGTCCGCATCCTCGGGCGTTTCCGAGGGCGCATAGCCGAGCGGCGCCAGAACGTCCGCCATGCGGGCGGAGTCGTAGACGTTCATCTGGCAGCCGTAAGTCTTGATATAGAGCTTCTTCTTCAAAGCCGTCGCTACGCCTGTTTCATCCGAGTGACTGAAAAAGCGGGAGAAACCAACTCCCGCTTCTCTCACCCTATCACCGCGACTGGGACAACGCCAATCTCTGTTACACCGGCATTCGCCTTGCCGGGACAAACAAAACGCGGGGCGAGGTCCATGAACCTCGCCCCGCGATTGGAGTACAGCCGGTGCAAAGCCTTCGGGAAGCGGAGGCAGAACGGCCTCGACCTGCGTTTTCTCGATACCTGACCCGCGTCATGCGGGGGCCGCGCGGCCTCCGGGCATCGGCTTGGGGCTCCCTCTTATGCCCCGGCTTCCACCGTCGGGGAGTCCGAATGGCTCAAAACGCGGGTTTTCAGCATTTTCAGGGCGCGGTGCTCGATCTGGCGCACGCGCTCCTTGCTGATTCCGAGTTCCTCGCCAAGCTCCGCCAGCGTCGTACCTTCTTCCTTGAGGTGGCGTTCGCGGATGATGTGCTGCTCGCGCGCCGGAAGCTCCGTCAGGGCAGCCTTGAGCCAGCGGGCGCGCACCGAGGAGTCGTTGCTCCGCTGCACGAGGTCTTCCGGCGAGGGGCCGTCGTCGATCAGCAGGTCCTGCCATTCCGACGCGCCTTCCTCGCCCAGCGGCGCGTTTGCCGACTGGTCGGGGCCGGAGAGACGGGATTCCATGGATTCCACTTGACGGAGCTGAACTTTCAGTTGGCGTGCAATCTCCTCGCGGGCATCGCTTTCGGTCGCCTCGTGGTCCATCCCCGCGATCTTCGCCCGAAGACGGCGCAGATTGAAGAAGAGCGACTTTTCCTGGGTCGTCGTGCCAAGCCGCACCATCGACCAGTTGCGCAGGACAAAGTCCTGAATCGCCGCTCGGATCCACCAGACCGCGTAGGTCGAGAAGCGGACCTCGCGGTGCGCGTCGAAGCGCGCGGCTGCCTGCATCAGGCCGAGGTAGCCCTCTTGCAGAAGGTCGCTGACCGCGAGACCGTAGCCCCGGTACTGCGTTGCGTGGCTCACGACGAGGCGTGCGTGGGCGCTGACCAGCTCATGCAACGCGGCCTCGTCCTTCTCGTCGGCCCAGCGCACGGCAAGCTCATGTTCCCGCTCGCGCGTCAGGAGCGGCGCCCGCATGGCTTCGCGAATATAGTGCTGCGTCGCCGCGTGACTGTCTCGGAGGGGAGTCTGGATCGATGCCATCGCCGTTTCATCCTGCGTTGTGGAGCCGCTTGTAACGGATACTCCCTATCTACGCCGGCGAAACGCCTTTGGATCACATTCACATATCGACAAAATAGTTGAGAAGCCGCCCGAAAGGCCCCGTCATACGCAAGGGGGCATCGGTCACGGCGAGGCAAATGCAGTCGCGTTCGCTGCCCGCCACAGGCATGTGCGTTACGTCGCCATCGGCCACTTCAACGTCGCCGCGTTCGAAATGGCCTTCCTCGTCCGAGAAGCTGCCGTCCAGAACGAGCGTGAACTCGCGCCCCTCGTGCGTGTGGCTCGGAATCTTGGCTCCGGCTCGGATACGCAACAGCCGGGTGCGGAAGTCCGGATATCCCGGCAAGACGTCGTATTCCGCGACATTGCCAGTCCTCTCCAACCACGGCACGCAGTCCGCATCGCCGCCGATATAAGCGCGGAGAGGCGCGGGCAGGATGATTCCACTTTCCGTCTGCACCATGGGCCGCGTCTTGGGCGGAGCGGAGACCAAAGCGGCCCCGGAACCACGCGTGCCAGCCTCGCTCTCGTCCGCATCCTCCTTGTCGAGGCGCGCCAACAGGGAGTCCAGCGCATCATCGCTCATCTCGACGGGCTCAAGCTCTTCCAGCAGCGCGCCGCCCACGGCTTCGAAGGCCTGGACGTCCCGGCGGCTTTCCGGCGCGAGGGTCAGATGCGAGGCCACCAAAAGCGCCAGGGGCTCCGGCAGAGTCCCGGCGGCATACTCCAACAGCATTTCTTCAGGGGGCAGATGGCGGGCCATCACTGCACATCCTCCAGCATCGATCGCAAACGGCCCAGAGCAAGGCGCA
>SKZV01000176.1 GCA_007127165.1 Rhodovibrio sp.
ACCTCGTGGCCGTTATCCAGCTCCACGCGAAACATGGCGTTGGGCAGCAATTCCTTAACCGTGCCCTGAAATTCAATCAGATCTTCTTTCGACATTCGCTTCCCGCATTATTGGTTCCAAAGCGCATACGCGCCCGGCGGTGCATCTTGGAGAGAGCACCGCGGCGCGCGGATCATACTCGAAGCGTTAGGCCAGAACAAACGCGACGTGCGCTACATGGAGAATAGATTGGGCGCAACCAGCCCTTGTCGAGGGCGCACCAGCGCTCAAGGCTTCAAATCCAGCGGAAATCGCTCCTTGAGCCTCCGCATAAGCGTCTCCCGCACCTGCCGGTAAGCTTCCAAGCGCACGTCGCGATTGCCCTCCACATACGTCGGATCGAGTGTCGGCCAGAATTCTACCTCGCACGCCATGGTGCGGGTTAGTTCCACGGCCTTATGCTGCGCCTCCGGCGAGAGCGACACGATCACGTCATAAGAAGTATCGGTGAGATCGTCGAAGGTTTTGGAGCGATGGCGCGACAAGTCGATCCCGATCTCGTCCATGATTTCCACGACAAAAGGGTCTATATGGCCTTCGTGCACGCCCACGGAGTCGACATAGACACGATGGCCGAACAGGTGCTTCATCAACCCTTCCGCAATCGCCGAGCGGACGGAGTTGTGGGTGCAGGCGAATAAAATGGCATCCGGCAAATCCTGCATAAGCCCTGTACTAACGAATATGAAGGACGCACAGCAGGGTGAAAAGTCGGCGCGCGGTGTCGAAATCCACCGCAACCTTTCCGGCCAAGCGTTCGCGTAGAACCTCCGAGCCTTCGTTGTGCAACCCTCGCCGCCCCATGTCGATCGCTTCGATACGCGAGGGACTTGCGGTCTTGATCGCGTCGAAATAGGTCTCGCAAACGGTGAAATAGTCTTTCACGATCCGCCGGAACGGCGCCAAGGCAAGCGCGATGCTGCCGAGCGGTTGTTCCTCGACATCGCGAATATCGAAGATCAGGCGATTTTCTTCCAGCCGCAGATGCAAGCTGTAAGGGCCGGAAAAGTCGCCGATCGGCGCAAAGGTGTTTTGCTCCAAAATGTCGTAAATCGCAACAGCACGCTCGTGCTCGATATCGGGATTGCGCCGCACCACGGACTTCTCGTCCAGCGCAATGTTCACAATGCAACTGCGCTCGTTGGCGGCGGCCAGCGCCTCGTCGTGCTCGGCGCTATTACCGCTCGCCTTATCGTCCGCCACGCGCGCCTCCTGCCGATACCGGCCTATTGCGAGCTTTTCCTATCCAGCCGCAGCGCCACCGAGAGGGCGTGCGCCTCCAACCCTTCCGCCCGCGCCAGCGTCACCGCCGCCGGACCGATCGCACGCAAGCCCTCCTCCGGACACGACAGTAGAGAAGACCGCTTCATGAAGTCCAGCACTGACAAGCCGGAGGAAAAGCGGGCGCTTCGGGCCGTCGGCAAGACATGGTTCGGCCCGCCCACATAGTCGCCCACCACCTCGGGCGTATGGCGGCCCAGGAAGACTGCGCCCGCATTGCGTATCCGTGCAAAGAGCGCATCGGGATCGGCGACCGCCAACTCCAGGTGTTCCGGCGCCAAACGATCGACCAGCGCCGCCGAGTCCGAGAGCGCCGCCACTTGAATCACTGCCCCATGACGCCGCCAACTTTCCGAGGCGATCTCACCGCGCGGCAGGCTTTGCAGATGCCGCGCCACATGGCGCTCCACCGCTTCGGCAAAGCGCGCGTCGTCTGTGATCAGGACCGACTGCGCATTCACGTCGTGCTCGCTCTGCGCCAGGAGGTCGGCGGCGACGATAGCAGGGTCATTTTCCCCGTCCGCCACGACCAGAACTTCCGACGGCCCGGCGATCATGTCGATACCGACAGTGCCGAAGACCTGCTTCTTGGCGCTGGCGACATAGGCGTTGCCGGGGCCGACGATCTTGTCGACCGGGCGGATCGTCTCGGTGCCGTAGGCCAGCGCCGCCACCGCTTGCGCCCCACCGACCCGGTAAATCTCGTCGACACCCGCAATCCTTGCCGCCGCGAGAACCAGCGGGTTGAGTTTTCCGTCCGGCGCGGGAACCACCATCACCACGCGCTCCACCCCGGCAACGCGGGCAGGCACGGCGTTCATCAGCACAGATGAGGGATAGGCCGCCGTTCCGCCCGGCACATAGAGGCCGACCGCCTGGATCGCATTCCAGCGGTGGCCCATGCGAATGCCGAGGGCGTCGGTGTAGTCCAGATCTTCCGGCTTCTGAAGGGCGTGGAAAGCCTCGATACGCTCCCGCGCCAGTTCCAGCGCCTCGACGGTGTCGGGATCGCACTGAGTAATGGCGGAGTCCAGCTCTTCCGGCGAGACGCGCAGACCTGCTGCCTCCACCTCGAAGCGGTCCAGTGTGCGGGTGTAGTCCAGCAGCGCGCGGTCGCCGTCGCGGCGCACCCGGTCGAGGATTTCGGCCACCCGGCTGTCCACGTTCGCGGACTCCTCCCGGCGGCTATCCAGAAACGCCTCGAACGTCTCGGCGAAGTCGGGGCTGCGGCTGTCCAGCTTATGCGGCATGGGCGGCCTCGCGGAACCGCTCGATCCACGTGTCGAGTTCGCGCGGCCGGGTCTTCAGCGCCGCGCGATTGACGATCAGGCGAGAGGTGATCTCTGCGATTTGTTCGATTTCAACAAGATCGTTAGCCGCGAGCGTGGCCCCGCTGGAGACCAGATCGACAATCCGCTGGCACAACCCAAGCTGCGGCGCCAATTCCATTGCGCCGTTGAGCTTGATGCATTCCGCCTGCACGCCCCGTGCGGCGAAGTGGCGGCGCGTGACGTCTGGGTATTTGGTGGCCACGCGAATGTGGCTCCAGCGGCTCGGATCGTCCTCCCGCATCAGATCGCGCGGCTCCGCCACCGCAAGGCGGCAGTGTCCGATCTTCAAGTCGACCGGCGCATAAAGCTCGGGATAGTCGAATTCCAACAGTACGTCCCTGCCCGCCACACCCAAGTGCGCCGCTCCGAAGGCTACGAAAGTTGCAACGTCGAAGCTGCGCACCCGGATGATGTCCAGGCCAGGATGGTTCGTGGTGAAGCGAAGCTGCCGCGCGGACTCATCTTCGAACGCGGGTTCGGGCTCGATACCGGCGTGCTGCAACAGCGGCTTTACTTCCTTCAGAATCCGCCCCTTCGGCAAGGCGAGCACGAGAGTTTCATTGGTCGTCACTGCTTTTGGCTCACTTTTTTTCGCTATCGACGTCTTTCGTGCCCGTCTCGGCGGCCCCCGAGTCGGCAGTCCGTGTCTCGGGGCTCCGTGTCTCGGCGGTCTCGGGCTCTGCCATGTCTCTCCAGGCAGAGGATTCCTTCGGAGCCTCCGCGGCCTCTTCGTGGCTCGGCCGCCAACGCGTCGGCCACGGCTCCCCAAGGTCCTCAAGGTGGCAGACGACGCGCGCACCGCGCAACCGAACCGCCGCGTCATCCGAAAAGTGCAGCGTGACACCCTTCGAATCGCCCACCACGGCCAATAGGTTCAGGATGCGCTCACTCTCGCTGCGAAAAAACCCAGTGTAGTACGCCCCCTCAACGCGGTCGAACGTGACCCCGCAGTGCACGCGCTCATAGAGCGGCGCATCCTCGAAACGGGCGTCGCCCTCGCGCTCCGGGATGTCGGGCCGCGGCTGGTCCGGCAAGTCCTCCAACGGCGCCCGCGCTTCCCAGCGAAAACGGTTCACCACCATGGCGAACCGCTTCTCCTTGGCAATGAAGGTCATGTCGCGCACCGGCGCCAAGGCGTCCTGCAACACGGCGGAGAGGACGGCAAAGTCCTCGCGATCCCGGCCGCGCAGCTTCAGCCGATTACTCTGGCTCGCCGTTTGCATCGCTCTTCCTCATCGGTTTTCGCGTACGCGCTCTATGTCCGCACCGCAGACGGCCAACTTCTCTTCCATATGTTCGTAGCCCCGGTCCAGATGGTACACGCGGTTGACCACCGTTTCACCCTCGGCGGCAAGACCGGCCAACACGAGGCCGGCGCTGGCCCGCAGATCGCTCGCCATCACCGGCGCACCGACCAACCGCTCGCGCCCCCGCACCAGCGCCGTCGAGCCGTCAATAGTGATATTCGCGCCCATCCGGTGGAGTTCCGGAACGTGCATGAATCGGTTCTCGAAAATCGTTTCCGTCACCATCGACGCGCCATCGGCCGTGGCCATCAGCGCCATGAACTGCGCCTGCAAATCCGTCGGAAAACCCGGATAGGGATCGGTCGAGACATCGATTCCCCTCAGCCGCCCATTGCTGCGGGAAACGGTGATGCCCCGGTTGCTCTCCACAACGCGCAGCCCGGCCTCGGTCAGCTTTTCCATCGCGGCGCGAAGCTGCCCCACGTCGGCGCCGACCAATTCAAGCTCCCCGTCGGTGATCGCCGCCGCCATCGCATAGGTCCCGGTTTCGATCCGATCGGGGATCACGGCGTGCTCGGCTCCGTGCAAACGCGCCACGCCTTGGATCGTCAAGGTGTCCGTGCCGACGCCCGTAATCGCCGCGCCCATCTTCGTCAGGCAGGCGGCCAAGTCACCGATTTCCGGCTCGCGCGCCGCATTGACGAGTCGCGTCTCGCCCGCCGCCAGCGCCGCCGCCATCAAGAGGTTCTCCGTCGCCCCGACCGAAACCTTGGGAAAGACCACCTCCGCGCCCTTCAGGCCGTTCGGCGCTTCGGCCTTGATGTAGCCTTCCTCAAGCTCGATTCGCGCGCCTAGAGTCTCCAGCGCCTTCAAATGCAGGTCCACCGGGCGGGTGCCGATGGCGCAACCGCCGGGTAGTGAAACCTCGGCATAGCCCTGGCGCGCGAGCAACGGCCCGAGCACCAGAACGCTCGCCCGCATCTTGCGAACCAGTTCGTACTCAGCCCGAGCGTTGATGATTCGCGCGGCGGTGAGTTCCAGAACGCTCCCGCCGCTGCCGCCCTCGGCTTCGCCGTTGATGCGCAGTTCCACACCGTGCTGGCGCAGCACGTTGGCCAGCGTGGCGATGTCCGCCAGATGCGGCAGATTGGTCAGCCGAAGCGTTTCCTCGGTCAGAAGCGCCGCCGCCATCAACGGCAGGGCCGCGTTCTTGGAACCGCTGATCCGCACCTGTCCATGGAGCGGTCGCCCGCCACGAATTCTAATCCGATCCATTGCAACCACGCCTTCCCGGTTCTGCCCGTCTATCGTGGGTTCACAGCTTGGGCAGGGTGACGCCGTGCTGGCCCATGTACTTGCCCTTGCGGTCCGCATAGGACACCTCGGGCGGACTTGCGCCCTTTAGGAAGAGGAACTGACAGACCCCTTCATGTGCGTAGACCTTTGCGGGCAGCGGCGTGGTGTTCGAAAATTCCAGCGTCACATGGCCTTCCCACTCCGGCTCCAGCGGCGTCACATTCACGATGATCCCGCA
This sequence comes from Rhodovibrio sp., assembly GCA_007127165.1. Lineage (GTDB taxonomy): Bacteria > Pseudomonadota > Alphaproteobacteria > Kiloniellales > Rhodovibrionaceae > SKZV01. The sequence goes on from SKZV01000176.1 coordinate 5,433, forward strand.
GCGGGCGTAGGTGGATTTGCCGAGGCAGATCACCAAAACGTCGCGCGGTATCTTGAAGTACTCCACCGTACTCGCCAGCATGAAGGAGTTCGGCGGAATAATGCAGGATTCGCCCTTGCGCACCACGAACGATTGGTCCGAGAAATGCTTCGGGTCCACTATTGCGTTGTCGACGTTGGTGAAGATGTGGAAGGTGGAGTCCACCCGCGCGTCGTAGCCATAGGACGAAAGTCCATAGGAGATCGCGCCCTCGCGACGCTGCTGCTCCACGAACGGCGAGATCATTTCATGGTCGCGAGCCATCTCGCGAATCCAGCTATCCGGCATGACCGACATGGCTTCGGCGCGCTCCTTCTGGCGGCGGTCGTAAGATTGCGGGCAGAGACCCCCCGCGTGGTCCCCCGCAAGCGTTCTAATGGAAGAAGCCGTCTGGCGAAAGCTTTTACCCCTCGCCTTCGCCTGAACCGTGCGGCGACCCGGGGTCCTCCGGCTTGCGTCTGGCCCGCACCTGCGCCTTGCGCTTACGCAGATTCTCGCGCAGCGCCTGAGCTTGGCGCGCCTGCCGGTCGCCGCCCTCCCCGTGCTTGTCCCGGCGCGCCTGGTCCTGTTTCGTCTTGCTGTCGTCATCGTCGCTGTTCATGGCGGTAGAAAACTGCGCCCTGTGTGCGGCAACGTCAAGGCGGTTGCGTGACCGGATTGTGCCCGCAATTCCCCTCTTGCCTTCCCGCAACGACGGTGGCATGTTCCGCCCGGTCTCGCGGATTCGGCGTTGCTCGAGGTTGAGTTAAATCCTTGGCAATGTGATGTCCGAGGCACGGAATATCTTGCCTTCAGGGCTGATAGCGGGTTCTTATGAACACGTTGATTGGCGATCCGGTGGAACTGCATTGGGCGAAATGCAGACTTTCGGATTGTCGCAAAGGCCGCGCTAGCTCAGGTGGTAGAGCGTACCCTTGGTAAGGGTAAGGTCGCAGGTTCGAGTCCTGCGCGCGGCACCAGCCACCCCTTGATTTTCCTCGGAAATTTCTGCTTTAGCCCGTCCCGCAAGGTAGCACACTTGGCACAGTGTGCCGCACATCCCGTAGTATCGCCTCATCTCCAGGCGAGGTTTGAAAGCGCGGTGAACGCCCCCGCCCTCCCGCGCCGTTTGGCTGCTCGAGATGTCGATCGCCCCCGAACCAGCGTTTAGAGCGGAAGGGCGTCGGGAGGCAAGTCATCCCGCCAGAAACGGTATATGAGCCGCGACGAATTTCGAAGGGCGGTATTTTAGGGAACCTTCAAATAGTGTCGGTGGTACGAATATTACATCCTTCAGATGCTTGCAGTACCGGAGATATACCGCGTATAAGCTGCGCCCGATAGCAATTCAAACGATATCTGTGTACGAGGGGCAATCTTTGGTAGAACTTATCCCGCTTTGTGATCTGTTGATGCACATTCATGTTGATTTTCGCGAGATCGTTTTCGAGTCCTGTCCGCGCTGTCAGGGAGAGGGTTCTGTCTGTATGGCGGATATGGTAACGGAAAGCCCTGAGCATCAACAACGCGTGCACCGCCTTGAAGATGAGGGGTAGAAAGCGCCCAACATTAGCACACCCTCTTCGGCCTTGCAGCGGGTCACCCACTTGCGCGCGACCTTCGGATTTATACCAAGGGGTTCGGCAACCCGGCGCAGTTAAGAGCGTCCATTCGCTCCCCCGAATAGAGTCACCGCGCTCCGCATCTTGAACCGCCTACAAGGCCGGACTGCGAAACCGCGGCCTCTTCGCTCAATGGTAGGCTCAGGCGGTCGCCTTGGCGCGTAGGCCGTCGTCCGCCGCCCTTGTCGGTACCAGCGCGCGCACGAGGTCCTTCATGTCCAGCACACCCACCTGTTGCCCTTCGCACATCACGCGGTAGCAGAGGCCGATATCGCCTTGGGAACACGCGATCACGGATTCGAGGTTGTCGTCGTGATCGACCTCGCCGGCGTATTCGCCGGGGGTGGCGCTGGTCTTCTTCATCACCGAGCGCACGCGCAGCACGCGGGCGCGATTGATATCGCTGATAAAGTCGACGATGTAGGGATCGTTCGGGTGTAGCAGAATTTCCTGCGGCTCGCCCTGCTGCACCACGCGGCCATCCTTGAGGATAACCAGGTGGTCGGCGAGCTTGAGGGACTCGTCGAGATCGTGAGTGATGAAGATGACGGTCTTCTGCAACTCCCGTTGCAGTTCCAGAAGCAGGTCCTGCATATCGGTGCGAATCAACGGGTCGAGGGCGGAAAACGCCTCGTCCATCAGCATGATTTCCGAGTTCGAGGTGAGCGCGCGGGCGATGCCGACACGCTGCTGCATACCGCCGGAAAGCTGATGGGGATACTGGCTGCCGTAGCCGCTCAACCCGACGCGGTCCAGCCAGCGGTTGGCTTCGCCCTCGAATTCCTCGCGGCATATGCCCCGCACCGCCAACGCCATGCCGGCATTTTCCAGCACGCTGCGATGCGGAAGCAGCGCGAACTTCTGGAACACCATCGACATGCGTTCGCGCCGCAACTGGCGTAGCTGCGCCTCGCCGTAGGTCATCACATCTTCGCCATCGACCAGGATCTGGCCCGCCGTCGGCTCGATAAGCCGGTTGAGATGGCGGATCAGCGTCGACTTTCCGGAACCCGAGAGCCCCATGATAACAGTGACCTCGCCCGCGCGAATGTCCACGTTGATGTCGCTCAGGCCCAGCACGTGGCCATGGCGCTCCAGAAGCTCGGTCTTACCCATGCCCGCACGGACATGGGTGAGCGCGTCCTGCGGCGCGCCACCAAAAATCTTGTAAAGCTCGCGGATGGAAACCTTGACGTCGCGGGTCATCGCCGCGCTCCTCAGTACTTATGCGCGGCGTTGACCCGCGCCAGCGCCGCCTTGGTGACGCGGTCGAGAATCACCGCCAGAAGAACGATGCCGAGCCCGGCGACCAGCCCGACGCCAAGTTCCAGATTTCGGATACCGCGCAAAACCAGAACGCCAAGGCCGGGCGCGGACACCAGCGAGGCGATCACCACCATCGCGAGGCTCATCATGATGGTCTGGTTGACGCCCGCCATGATGTTGGGCAGCGCGAGCGGGATCTGGACCCCGAACAGCTTCTGATGGTCGGTCATGCCGAAAGCGTCGGAGGCCTCGATCACCTCCTTGTCAACCAGCCGGATACCGAGGTCGGTCAGGCGGATCACCGGCACGATCGCGTAGAGAATGATCGCAATCCCGTAGAGCTTCGGCTCGGTAACGCTGAACAGGAAGATCAACGGGATCAGGTAAACGAAAGGCGGCAGCGTCTGCAGCATGTCGAGCACGGGAATAGCCGAGCGCTGCATCGCATTGCTGCGCGACATGGCGATCCCTATCGGCACGCCTAACAGGACGCAGATGAAGGCGCAGACGAAGATGATCGCCAGCGTCTGCATGGCATGATCGTAGTGGTCGATAAAGGCCAGGAGCATCACGCAGAAGGCGACGAACCCCACCAGCCGCCAGGAGCGCGACACGACCAGAACGACCGCCAGCATTAGCGGAATCATAATCCACCACGGCGTCGTCTGGAACACGTATAGCGCCGATTGCAACGCCCAGCTCAGCGGCTGCGTGAGGGGATCGAGCCCGATTTTCAGGGTATCCTTGACCGCCAGAAAGCCGTTCTCCAGCCCCTTGGTCAATTCCCGCGATTGCGGAAAGGCGGCGCACGCATTGTGTAGTGCGTCGAGCGACGGGAAAGGCAGCTCCCAGATCGACGTGCGGCTGGAAGGATCTTCGCCTGCCGCCTGCGCCAGCAAGTCGCTCATCGACATCGGGCCGGCGGCACTCTCGCCCCCACCTTCGCACCAGCCGTTCAGGCCGATACGGTCGAACACGAAGTCATAGGTCGCCATCCGTCGAGTCTCCCACAAGCTGCACAGACCGCGCGCGCCCTTTTCGGATTAAACGGGACGCAAACAAAAAACGCGGGGCCGAATGACCGGCCCCGCGCAATGGCATGTGTCAGTCGAGCAGCGCCGAGAGCCGCTGCCGGGCATCGGCACTCAGCCAATCGCCCCAGGTTTCGGGGTTGTTGCGCAGGAAGTAGACCACCGTCTCTTCGACCGAGGCGTTGTTTTGATCCTTCCAGGCCAAGAGCCCACTCATCGTGTCGGTCTTGAAGCTGACTTTGCTCATCAGCTCCGCGATCTCCGGCTCGCGTTCCTTCAGATCGGTGGTGATCGAGGTCAGCACCGCCGCTGGCGGGAAATCCGAAAGGCCGGGGTTGGGCTCGTCGATGTTCTGGTTGCGGGCATGAACCTCTTCGTCGATGCCGCCCAGGTCCACCTTGGTCATTTCGAAGCGGCCCAGCACCGAGGTCGGGCCCCAGTAATATCCGAACCAGGGCTCCTCAGACTGATAAGCGGCCGCGAGGGAGGTCGCCAGCGTCTCGCCGGAGCCGTGGTTGAACACCTCAATGCCGTGATCGCCCATCTTGATCACGCGGTTCAGGTTATCGCTCACGACGCGGCAGCCCCAGCCGTCCGGACAGTTATGGAACATCGCGCCGACAAGCTCCGGATTGTCGAGAATGCCGTCGAGCGTGGCCAGTTCCGGGTGTTCCTCGGCCAGATAGCTGGGAATCCACCAGCCCTCGACGCCACCGGGCTCCAGGACATTCGCAACCCGCTCGATCCGCCCCTCGGCTTCCAGACGAAGATAAGCCTCGCCCGTCGAGTTCAACCAAAGCTCGGTGACGATGTCCGGCTCGTTGTTCTCGGCCACGGAGGTGACGGCCGGAACGGTATCCGACGGCACCACCGCCACATCGCATCCGTAGCCCTGCTCCATTAGGAAGGCCGATACGCCGGTTATGAGCTGGGCCGAATCCCAGTTCATCTCGGTAATCGAGACGCTCCCACACGCGGCTTCCGCCGTCGCGGGGGCTGTCGCGGGAAGGGCGAATGCGCCAAGAATCGCTACGGCGGCAAGCTTCTTCATGCTGGTCTCCCTCAGTGATAGAAATAACAGGCTGCATACCTTTGTGAGCCCGCATCCTGTTCATCATGCCAAGCTTTGCGGCATCGCGCCACAATTGCAATCATTTTGTCTACAATCCTAATAGTTGCCGTCGAAACTGTTTAAGGATAAGACCGTTTGGAGAGACCTGAAGCGGATCGATGGTGAGTATCGGCGGGGTGCGGGGGAGTTATACTACAGCACCGTCGTCCCAACGAGGTAGAAACTGGCCCCGGCCGCTGCAAAGGCGACGATCGCGGCCAGCCCGTCGTTCGCCATGATGGCCAAACCGAACGCTGTGATGGCGCTGGCGGGTGCGGCGCCTGCAAAGGGCACAAGCTCCAGCGGCGGCGTCATGAGCGACAGCAGGGCGCAAGTCGCTGCGATGAGGTAGGTGAACGGCTTTTGGGTCAAGCGGTTGAGGCGTTGACGAAAGATCTTATCGATGAAGCGGGCAGGCTTACGAAGATAACGAACCGCTTTTGTCAGGCGCGAACGCTGGACCGAGCGTTGCCGGAGGAAGCGTGGCAGCCAGAATTCCTCCATACCCGCCAGCATCTGGACCGATACCAGAAGCACCATCAGCGCCATGGCCGTCGGCACACCGGGGACACCCCCGACGGGCGAAAGCATCACTAGGCCGGGGAATAACAGCATGGGCCCGAATGCTTTCTGGCCGATTGAGACACGAACATCGTCCAGTGAGACGACATCCTTCTCACCGGCGGCTTCCATGGTGTCGAGCGTACCTTCCAGCGTCTCCGGACCAGTTTCGGAGGTTACTGCCATTCCGCGCGCTCCTGCCCCGCCGCTTAACCCTACTCTCGATTACATCCGCCCATAAAGAATCGTTCCGCCCCGTCGTACTGCACGCACATCTGGCGTTGCAGGGGAGACTTCGACTTTTGCGGAGGGAACCTCCTAACCGGTTTCGGTGTTATTGGAGCACGTTCGAGGCGCTCGAATGCGCGCCTGGGGATTTGCGACGGGGAACGTTAGCGTTGGTCGAAGCAGATGACATACTTGGCATGGTTGAAAATCGCCCACATCGCGACGCTCTCTATCTGGGTCGGCGGGCTTTTCTACCTGCCCGGCGTCTTTGCGATTCATTCGACGACGACGGAAAGCGTCGCGTTTCGCAGGTTGCGGGCGCTGACGCGCTTCACGTACGTGGCCGTCATCGGCCCCGCGGCCATATTGGCGATTGTAACCGGCTCAGCTCTGATTCCCTTCGCGCCGATGGGGCCTTGGCTGCCACTGAAGCTGACGGCGGTGGCGGCCATGGTGGCATTCCATGTTTATTGCGGCTATCTCCTGGCGCACCTCGGTGGCGCGCCCGGCAAAGGGCGTCCGGGCCTGCTCCTGTCGCTTGCGGCCGCGCCCAGCATTCTGGCCCCTGCAGTCCTGTATCTCGTCCTCGCCAAGCCCGGCTGACGCCGGTCAATCGCCCTCTTCGTCCACCACGCCAACCTGGTGCTCGAACACAAGATGGCCGCCGATCCAGCCCGCACCGGCCACCAACAATGCCCCCAATCCGGACATGTAAAGTCCCCAGAACCAGATCGCGCCCACCGGATCGCCAAGCCGCAGAAACCAGTTCGCGAAGGCCACGGCAAGCAACATGACTGCCGCGACGAAATGGCTCCAAGCTGCCGCGCGCCGACGGATTCCACGAACGGCGAGCAGTTCTACCGTCCCCGACAAGCCCGCGACAAAACCCATCGCGGTCCCGACGCCCAGTAACCAAAAGGACGTCCTGGCCCAGAAAGGATCGCCGGTAAGGAGAAACGCCAGATCGCTGCCCGGCACGCTGATTAGGAACGCAATCGGAAAAGTTACCAGCATCGGATGGAGTGGATGGCCCTTAACCGCCACTGCCGTGCGCGTGCCCTGGCTGGGTGGCTCGGCATATCGTTCCATAACGCTCTCCTCCGTTTTTCGCGATCGCGGTAATAGAGGATAGATCGTATGCGGGTTGAAGGTTCCATCGGATCGTTGCGCCGCCTCGGGCTTCCGCTGGCCGCGGTGGCGCTCGCGGGCTGCGAAGGCCCGGCCTCGACGCTCGACCCCGCAGGTCCCGGCTCAGCGCCAATCACGGCGGTCTGGTGGGCGATGTTCTGGGGCTCCATGGCGATCCTGATCGCCATGATCGCGCTCGTGCTCTACGCCGTTTACGCGCCCCCGCATCGCCGCGCGCGGGTGAGCGGTGCAGTGTTCATCGTCGGCGGCGGCATTGTGTTTCCGCTGACGGTGGTGACTGCCTTG
>SKZV01000095.1 GCA_007127165.1 Rhodovibrio sp.
CCGCCGCCAGCCACAACGGCGCGGCGGCGCAAGAGGTCCTCACCGCCACCGCCCAGCTCAGCGACCTCTCGCAAAGCCTCAGCCGCGATGTCGAAGGGTTCCTCGGAAATATCCGCGCGGGCTAGGCCGGGAGGGGGTGAGCCGCAGGGCACCCGCGCATCTTTTCGCGATGTCGACCGACGCTGCGAGAAGATATCGGTAAAGCCGCTTGCGGCCGACGCCGTGGATCGTGTATTCCCTCCAGCAGGTCGACCCACCAGGTCGGCGGGGCGTAGCTCAGCCTGGTAGAGCGCCTGCTTTGGGAGCAGGAGGCCGTTGGTTCGAATCCAGCCGCCCCGACCATACCTTGTTCATTCCGTAAATTCTGCGGTCGGCCTTCGAAGTGAGCTGCATCCGAGCGGGCAGACTACTCTGCGGCGCGTTTTGCGCGGCGCCGACCATACAGTGTGAAGCCCAGCGTCACGAGTGCGAACCCCAAGAGCGCAACGGTACTCGGCTCGGCAACTGTGATTTGGCCACGGATTTCGCCCGCCGGATACTCCAGGGTATGCAGGTTAAAATAGAGATCACCGGCGCGCAAAGGGCTGAGCAGCGAGGCTGTATCGAAATTGACGTCGCTGGCCGAGATCGTCAGGCCGGAATCCGTTGGCGTGAAGAAATCCGCATCCGGGAACGGCACGACAACAGGCCCGTTCTCGCCTCGAGCACCCAGGTGGATATGGAACGGACCACTTGCACCGAACGCGAGTCCGGAGTCCGGAGGAAATGTGATCTCGGGGAGGAAGATTCCTTCCACGTTTATGTCGATGGAAATCGCCTCCGCATCGCTATCCAGCCTCCAATCGGCGACGCCGGTGGCATCGCTGTCGTTGGGCGGAACCTCCTGTGTGCCGTCCAGGAGGGCGGTGCCCGAAATGATCTCCGCGTCGGCCGGGGACGCAAGGCTCGCCCCGGCAGCCAACAGCAAGCTGCCGCAAAAGACGTTAAAGGCTTTCCACATAACAGCCTCCAATCGTTTCGGGAAATGATCGGTATAGCGCTCGAAACGCGGGGTGTCGCTACACCACCACCTTGCGATACAGATGCCACGTGGCGTGCCCCAGCACAGGCACGACAACGATCAGCCCGACGAAGAGCGGCAGCATGCCGAGCGCCAGTCCGCCCGCCACGATCAATCCCCAGGCCGCCATTGGTCCTGGATTCATCAGGACGGCGCGCATGGACGTCGCGACCGCCCGCTTCACCCCGACATCCCGATCGACCAGCATGGGGAACGACACGACGCTGACCGTCAGGACCACCACGGCGAAGAGGAAACCGACGCCACAGCCCAGAACGATCATCGCCCACCCCGCCGAGGTCGTGAAGACGTCGCTGAAGAAGGCGCCGAGGGAGACCGGCGGTTCCGGCCCGAGAGTGAGCGCGTAGATTGCCTGCGCGGCGGCCAGCCACAGCAGGAATATGCCCAGTAGCATCAGGCTTAACACCACTAGCGCACCGAATGACGACCAGCGCACCATCGTGAACAGATCAACCCAGCCAGCGTCTTGGCCCTGTTCCCGCCGCCGGCTCAATTCGTAAAGCCCGATCCCGGCCACCGGTCCGATGAGCGCGAACCCGGAGGCGAGCGGAAACAGCAGCGGAATCATATCGTACTGAAAAGTCGCGTAAACCAATACAATGCCGATAATCGGATAGAGTAAGCCGATGAAGACGACATCGCTTCGGCACGCCCCGAAATCATCGAGGCCCTTGGCCAAAACGTCCCGGAGGTCGGCGACCTGTATCCGGCGTATTGTCGGTGTTCCTTGGCCCGGTGCGACCTGTGTTCCGCCAACCGAATGGCCGACCGTTTCCAAGTATTGCGCCATCTGCCGCAGTTCGTCCGCGGCCCACTCGATCGGATTTCGAATCGCTGGCATCGTCGTCCCTCCCGAAGCGCTAGGAGCGCCTTTCGTCCAGGGGCGGACCCGCAATCCACGGCTTACGGCCGCCTAAGGGCGCAGGCAGCTTCTGAAAGAGGATGGCCCAATTTGGGTCTTTCCAACAGAGTTCAACGATAATGCAAAGCGCACTCCTGCGCAAGCTGTGCAGCAGACCGTTTGGCTATTACTAGACATTGGCAGAATCTCAGTGCGCTAAGACAGGTTCTGCATAACTAGTGGCTATGACAACGCAGGACGGGCCGGATCGCCGACCCGATGGGGAATGGGCTCAGGCGTGAAAGAGCCTTCGATTAGGAGCCCTCTCCGAAGAAGACGATCCTCGTCCAGGCGACGTACTCTCCCTCCAGGACCATGAGGAAGACGAACACCAAAATCACCGATGGCGGAACCAGGATTGCGTAGACCAGAGACAGCCGTTCCCAAACGACGTGCATAAAAACGCTGACGATCAGCCCCGCCTTCAGCAACATGAAGCCGATCACCAGCGTCCATCTTGCGGTTCCCTGGACGTCGAAAAGTTCGACCATATAGGACAAGACACTCAGCACGAACAGCCACCCCCAGATCTTCAGGTAGAGCCCGATGGGATGCTGTTGTCCCGTAGCATTTGCCGTGGGCGCCTGTGTTTGGCCGCCGGACGAGTTTGACAACGCTCTGGAATCGTTCATGCCGCATACTCACAAGAGGTAGAAAAAGGCGAAGATGAAGACCCATACAAGATCGACGAAGTGCCAATACAGCCCCAGGATCTCGACGGTTTCGTACTTGCCCTTCTTGCTGGTGAAAAAGCCGGGCCGCCCGTGGTCGAAGTCTCCGCGCCAGACCTTTCTGGCGATGATGAGCAGGAAGAGAACTCCGATCGACACGTGAGCGCCGTGGAATCCGGTGATCATGAAGAACGACGAGCCGAACTGCGCCGCGCCGAATGGATTGCCCCAGGGCCGGACTCCATCTTCGATGAGCTTGGCCCACTCGAAAGCCTGCATACCCACAAACGCGGCCCCAAAGAGCGCCGTGATCAGGAGCAAGAGGGCAGTTTTGGCTCGATCCCGCCGATAGCCGTAGTTGACGGCCATCGCCATCGTGCCGCTGCTACTGATCAAAACGAACGTCATGATCGCGATCAGAATCATGGGAATTTCTTGACCGAAAAAGGTCAGGGCGAATATCTCCCCAGTATCCGGCCAGGGCTCCGTCGTCGAAATGCGAGCCGTCATGTACGAGAGCAGGAATATGCCGAATATGAAGGTGTCGCTGACGAGGAAAATCCACATCATCGCCTTGCCCCAGGAGACATCCTTGAATGTCCGCTGATCCGAAGCCCAATCGGCGGCGACACCTCTTAAACCCGTGGTGGCTGCGGCGGCGGTTTCGTCTCTGGTCACCTGGTGCTCTGCCATCTGCCGATCTTTCCCATCATGTGACCAGAAGTAGTCCAAACAGCGCGATCCAGACAACGAGCAGGAAGTGCCAGTAAACGGTGCAGAGATCGACGCTTTCCCGCAATTGATCGAGTTTTAGACCTGCCCGTAACCTGATGACGGTCCGGCCCCAGGCCACCAAGCCGCCCGCCAGATGCAGCGCATGCAGCGCGGTGATCAAATAGAAGAAGGCGTTGGCCGGGTTCGTGGCGGCGAAATACCCCAGTTCGCCGAGTTGCCGCCAAGCGAGGAGCTGTCCAACCAGGAAAGCGAAGGCGAAGGCCCCTCCGGCGAGCAGGCCGTACCGCACTTCATCCACGCGACCCCGCTCAGCTCCGATACGCGCCCATTGCAACCCGGCGCTGCTCAGGACAAGCAGCGCCGTATTCAGCCAAAGGACCGTGGGGACCGGCAAGCGCCGCCAATCACCCAGGCCCATCCGCATGATATAGACGCTGGTCAAAAGCAGGAACATGACCGTCACGATGGCGAGAAATATCCTCAAACCCACCATCGCCGAGGGAATGGTTGTGGCCCCCTTGCCGTCATAGGCGTCCTCGCTCGCCTGCACGGTCCATGGTTTTTCGCTGAGCAGCCGGAAGATACCCATTTTCTAGGCTCCCCGGCCCTCTGGTGAATCACGGCCCATGTCACCGGCCAAGCGATCCGGCGGCAGGTTTTGCGGTATGAAGTCCTGTTCGACGCCCGGCACGCTGTAATCGTAAGCCCAGCGGTAGACCACCGGCCGCTCGGAACCCCAGTTGCCGTGACTGGGAGGAACCTCGGGCGTTTGCCACTCAAGCGTCGTCGCGCCCCACGGATTTTGACCCGCCGGTTTGCCCTTGAAATAGCTCCACGCCAGATTGAAGAAGAACAGGAACTGCGCCGCCCCGACCACCAAGGCCGTCACGGTGACGAAGGCGTTCAACGTCTCCACCGATTGCGGGATGAACTCCATCTGGGCCACTTGAAGCTCGAAGTAACGGCGCGGCACGCCCATGAGGCCGAGGTAGTGGAGCGGCAAGAAAATCGCGTAGCCCCCCAGGAACGTTATCCAGAAATGTGTTTTGCCAATGGTGTCGTCCAGCATTCGGCCGGTAATCAACGGATACCAGTGGTATATCGCGCCGAAGATGACGAGCACCGGCGCGAGCCCCATAACCATATGAAAGTGGGCGACCACGAACATCGTGTCGGAAAGCGGAACGGCGACCGCAACATTGCCGAGGAACAGGCCGGAAATCCCACCATTCAGGAACGTGACGATGAAACCGATGGCGAACAGCATCGGCACCGTGAAGTGGATATCGCCGCGCCACAGGGTTAGGACCCAGTTATAGACCTTGATGGCGGTGGGAATGGCGATGATCAGCGTGGTCGTGGCGAAGAAATACCCGAAGACGGGGTTCATGCCGCTGACGTACATGTGGTGCGCCCAGACGACGAAACTGAGGACGCCGATCGCCACGATGGCCCAGACCATCATTCGGAACCCAAAGATATTCTTCCTGGCGTGAACGCTGATCAGTTCGGAAACGATGCCGAAAGCGGGCAGGGCGACGATGTAGACTTCGGGATGGCCGAAAAACCAGAACAAGTGCTGGAACAGCAGCGGGCTGCCGCCATCATAGTCCATTTGCTGTCCGAAGGAGACGAGGGACGGCATGAAGAAGCTTGTGCCCAACAGCATGTCGAACAACAGCATCACGCCCGCCACGAACAAGGCCGGAAAGGCGAAAAGCGCCAAAATGCTGGCGACGAAAATGCCCCAAATCGTCAGAGGCATACGCATCAGCGTCATTCCGCGCGCGCGGCCCTGCAACACGGTCACGACATAGTTCAGACCGCCCATGGTGATTCCGGCGATGAAGAGGATCAGGGACACGAGCATCAGGATGATGCCCCCTTCCGATCCCGGTGTCCCGGCGAGGATGGACTGGGGCGGATAAAGCGTCCAGCCAGCGCCGGTAGCCCCGCCCGGCACGAACATGCTCGCCATGAGCACCAAGACGGCCAGAAAAAAGAACCAAAAACTCAACATGTTGATATAGGGGAAAACCATGTCCCGAGCCCCCAGCATCAGCGGGATCAGGTAATTGCCAAACCCGCCCAGAAGAAGCGCGGTCAGAAAATAGATCACCATAATCATGCCGTGCATGGTGATGAGTTGCAGGTAGTCCGGCGGGTCGATGAATGCGAACTGTTCGGGAAATCCCAGTTGTAACCGCATCAACCACGAGAGTACCAAAGCGAATAAGCCAATAGCCATCGCCGTGATAGCGTATTGAATGGCGATGACTTTTGCATCTTGGCAGAAAACCCACCGGGTTATGAAGCTATGCGGATGATAGAGTTCTTCCTCCGCGACTTCGGCGGGCGGGACGGTCTCAATCTCGTCATACGGGGAATGAGCCATCTGAATCGTGCTCCCGTTTGTCCTGCCAATGCTGTCGCAGGCCCTGTCCCGTTCACTCCAGAGTTTTGATGTAGGCAATAACCGCGTCCAACTGCTCGTCGCTAAAATCGAAGGCAGGCATGATCGGTTGGAATCCTTCCGTGACCTTGGCGGAGGGCTCCAGGATCGACTCTTTCAAATAATCCTCGTCGGCCACCACAGTGCTTCCGTCGACGAGTGCTACGGTCGATTCGAAGAGGCCTTTCCACGTTGGGCCAACGCCAGCCCTGCCGTCCAGGCTATGGCAAGCAAGGCATCCCCGTTCTTCCGCCAGTCGCTGGCCTTCCGCGACCAGTTGATCCTCGAGTTCTACCGGTTCTGTAGGTTCCGCGGGTTCCATCGAGTCTGCAAATGTCTGGTGGGTTTGCAGCCACGCGATATACTCGTCCTCGTCTTCCACGACGACGATGCGTCCGCGCATCGCGTAATGCCCAACACCGCACAATTCAGCGCATAGGATATCGTATTCTCCAACTCTTGTTGGGACGACCCAGAAGGACGTCACCATGCCGGGAACCATGTCCAGCTTTGCGCGGAACTGCGGTACCTTGAAATTGTGGATGACATCCTTTGAGCGGAGCAAAAACTTCACCGGCTGGTCGGCCAGCACATATAATTCGTTGCCGTGGATCAGGATGTCGTCCTGTCCAGCGGAATCGTCGGGATCGAGGCCGAACGGGTTGCCGGAATTGATGCGATGCGTGCTGGCCATGCCCAGGGCGCCATCCTCGCCGGGATGGCGGAAACTCCAACTCCATTGCTCGCCGAGAACCTCGACCTCCAGGGCATCGTCCGGCGGAGTGTTGAATTGGGACCATGCGAACAGGCCGGGAGTCAGGAGAGCCACGACGCCGAGCGACGTGCCGGCCGTCAGCCAAATTTCCAGCTTCTTGTTTTCCGGTTCATAGGCGGCCCGCCGACCTTCGCGATGACGGTACCGGACCGCGCAATAGGCCATGAACAGGAGAATTGCGATAAAGACGAGGCCGGTTATCCAGAAGGTGAGTATGATGGTGGTATCGATAAAATGCCAATTCGATGCAATAGGAGCCATCCACCACGGGCTCAGGACATGAAACAGTACTGTGCCGATGGTCACGATCAATAATATGATCGCCACATGCATGGCCCGATCGCTCCTCGCCAGAACGCCGCACTATGCGAATGCAGATCAATATTTATTCAGGACTGATCCCCGCTTAGGTGGCGCGGTTAGAGGCAAGCACGCAGAACAAGTATATGCACGTGGTGATTACAGTCAAGTTGTCACCTTTGGCATCGACGCGATCGCCGCCAAGTTCGGAGCCCTGCTCCCATAAATGTATCCATCGCATCGCCTGCCCGGCAATTATTCCGAATTCTGTTCCACCTGCCGTTCCAACTCGCGCAGGCGGACCTTGATCGGCTTGGCTTCCTCGAAACGCGCGGTCACGTCGCGCAGCACTGCCGCAACCGCCTGAATCCGGCCTTTCCCGTCTAAAAAGGGCGATGGAGCGGATATACATCTTTATTCCGCCGTTCCCGCGGAAGGAGTCTCCAGGCGCCGCAAGACCACCTCACGCAGGACGATGGCGTGGGTGTGCTCTCGATCCTTGGCTGCGAACAGCAGCGTCAGGCGGCCGTTCTGGACGATCTCCACGAGCGGAGCCAAGTCCTCGGGCCGCTCCGCCAACTCGTCCTTGTAGAGCTTGACGAACTCCGCCCAGCGCTCCGCCGCGTGTGCGAACCGGCGCCGCAGTTCGTGGCTCGGTGCGACCTCTGGCAGCCACAAGTGCATCTGTGCATTGGACTTTTTTACGCCGCGCGGCCACAGCCGATCAACCAGAACGCGCGCTCCGTCATCCACTTCGGTGGAATCGTAAACTCCCTTGAGCCGTACGTCACCTGCCGGTCCCGGCCCCCAAAGGTAGTGGGGATCGGCGTTGCCACCAAAGCATGGCGACGAGGATGGCTCGTTTGCGCTCTGGCGCTCATCGCTGCTGCGGTTCGTGTCCTGCTTCTGCCCGCGCCCCGGCATCGCCGAACTCCTTTCCGGGTCCTATTAAGGTAGAAATACCATGCTATTTCCGCTGACCGATGCCGAGCATTCTCCCTACCAATGGTTGGCGATGACGCGCACGGCGATGCCGGACCTCGGCGTCACCGATGAGGACGCGCGCCACATCGCGGCCTACCTCTATTCGTTGCGTTGAGGCGAGGTTGGGCGTTGAGGCCATGCCGCTTGTTGGCGAGGCGTGTGGCGACGCTCCAGGTCGCGCAGCGCGAAGCCGATGAATAACAGGCCCGCCACGAGATAAACCATGCAGGCCGGAACCCACATCACCAGCCCCGCAAGCTGCTGATCCTCCAGCGGTGTCAAACCCCAGGCGGCGGCGCTCGCGACGTGACTTTCGTAGAGCGGGACGGGCGCGAAGGTCAGCAGCGCGCCCAGCATCCCGGCATGGGTGAGCGTTCCGAGCGAGGCGAGCGCGCCCGCGCCGTAGCCCCAGGCGCGCACCGCGCTGCCGGCGATCAGGGCGTGCCAATAGATGTAGGCGGCGGCGAGCATCGTCGTATGCTCGAACCAGTGGAGCGTGGGACTTCTCATGGCGGCGTCGTAGAGCAGCGGCGCGTGCCATCCCCACAGAACGAGGAGATGGATCGTCCAGGCCGCGCTCGGCCCGGTCAGCAGACGCCAGGACGCTTGGAGCCCCGTGGCTCGCGTCCAGGCGCCGGCACGCAGGCGCGCGCGCGGCGACAATGCCCACAACAGCGCGATTGGCGGGCGGCCCAGCACCAGAAGCGGCGCGACAATACCCATGATCAGCATGTGCTGAATCATGTGCACCCAGAACAGCGCGTGCGCCAATTCGTGGAACGGGGAGATAACGGCAATGAAGAGCGTGGCGCAGCCTCCCGCGAAGCAGGTCACACGCCACGGCTGGATTACCCGGCGTCCGAGACGCCGCCAAAGGTGCCGCACACCGCGCGCGTACAGCCACGACAGAAGCACGAGCGGGACCAGCGTCAAGAGGTCCCAGTTCCAGGCTCGCCAGAGGGAGTCGTCGGGCGTAAGCGCAACGTCGTGCGCAAGCGCCATTGCTGGAAACAGGACACAACAAAGAGCTCCGGCCGCTATCGCCGCCCGAATTCTCGCGCCGGGGAGTCGCTTATACCTCGCCGCTAACGACATGGCCCACCGAGCATGACCATCGGCAGCGCCAGAAAGAACGTGCCGACGAAAAAGAACACCGCCATCATCAGGCCCACCAAAGCCAGAAACGCCTGCGGATCACCTTCCTTCGTATGCGGCGCGGGCCGCTCCGCCCGCAGTCCCCGGAGGCGCCACCAGCAAAGAGGATTAGGAAATACGCCGACCACGCCACTGGCGGCGTCAGAAACGCGATGCTGAGATCGTGACGGCGGATGACGCCAATGCCGAATGCCATGACCTGCTGCCCGTCTAATCCAGGACCGGAATGAGGAAGAGCGCCGCCGCCGTCACAATGCCCATCAGCATCGTATAGTGCCAGAACAAGGCCGCGCAGCGCAGCGCCAGATAACGCTCGCTGTCGACCTAACCGCGCAGGACAAGCGCCAGCAAACCGGCCATGAGCAGGACGGAGACGGCGACATGGAGCGCCCAATAGCCCGGTAAGTTCTGATCGGCAGTGGCGGCCACGCTGTGAAGCTCCCGATGCGCGGGCGAGGGCCATAGCCACCACGCCACCAGAACCACCGTCAAGAGCACACCGAGCGCGGCGATGAGATACTGCGAGAATCGGCCTCGGGGTTTGCAGGGCTGTGCGTGACGCCGATGCCATAGCTCCAGGTTGCGTAGATCGGCAGAAAGATTGCCGGTAGCCGCAGTCCCCCGGCCACAATTATGATCTGCCCGTTGAAGCGCCGCCGCCGCGGGACGAGGAGAACGTAAAAGAGGATCGCCGCGACGAGAATAAAAATGCCCGTTGTGGTTCCGAACAGCAGCCACCAAAGCGCGACAACCTCGGCAGCCTCGGGCTGTTCGTCGTGAACATCGACTGGCTTCCGTCACAGGCACTGAGCAGATACCCGGCGACGGCGCTGCACAGAACCTGCACCCGCCGCCCTACGGCACTCGCGGGCGCGTCAGCGGACCCCTTCGCTGCCATTTGTCCCCTCCGGATACGGAACCCGGCAATGGCTGAGCCGGATCTTGTGCCTATCGCGGTTAACGCCCGAAGCGGCTTGCGGTTCCTCCGCCTCCTTGTGTTTCGTTCTGCCATCCAGCAGCGAGAATAGCCCCGATGCGTGCTTTTCATCGCTCGGGTTCGCCGCTTAAATCCCGGGAGACGACGCGAGGAGGACCCATGGCGGCGATCCAGCACTACGACGTGATTTGCATCGGCGGCGGCTCCGGCCTTACCGCCGCTTATTACGCTCAGCAGGACGGGAAGTCGGTCGCGCTTGTGGACGACCGCCCCGACCAGCTTGGCGGCACCTGTGTGAACCGCGGCTGTATCCCGACGAAAGGGCTGATCCAGGCCGCCGACGTGATGCGGACGATCCGGCGCGCCGAAGAGTTCGGCATTCACCTGGACCAGTCGTCGGTTCGCGTCGACTTCCAGGCGGTCCTCGACACTGTCCGCCGACGGCGCGAGGAGTCTGCCGCATCCGTCCGGCGCTGGGTGGAGGGGGCTTTTGAGCCTTGGTACGGCCGGGCGCATTTCGTTGACGACAAGGTCCTCGAAATGGAGGACGGACGCCAGCTATCCGCAGAGCGGATCTTCATCGCCGCCGGTGCCCGCCCCTTGATCCCGCCGATCGACGGCTTGGAAGAAGCGGGTTTCCTCACCAACGAGTCCGTCATCTTCGACCTCGACGAGCAGCCCGAGCATCTGATCGTCCTCGGCGGCGGCTACATCGGCTGCGAGTTTGCCCATTTCTTCTCCGCGCTGGGCACGCGGGTGACGGTGATCGACAATTCGCCATGCCTTCTGGGCGAGGACGACGAGGTACGCACCCTGTTCACGCAGGAGTTCGGCAAGCAGGTCGAGCTTTTGCTGCCCGCGCAGGCAAGCGAGGCGGTGGTGCGCGAAGGGCAGCGCGGCTTCATCGTCTCCACCGAAGACGGCGAACGAACCGTGCTGGGCGACCAGATCCTGGTCGCGACCGGGCGGCGGCCGAATACTGACGGCCTCGCGTTGGAGAAGACGGGGGTCGAGCTGAACGACCGGGGGTTCGTGGTGGTCGACGAAGGACTGCGGACGACGCACCCGGACATCTATGCCTATGGCGACGTCATCGGACAGGGGATGTTCAAGCACACCTCGAGCTACGAAGGCGAGCTTGCCTACCGCAACGCGCAAGGCGCCGCCCTCACCGTGGATTATTCAGCCAATCCTCATGCGGTTTTCGCCGATCCGCAGATCGGCGCGGTCGGGCTGACGGAGCGTGATTGCCGGGAGAAGGGGCTCGATTATGTCGTGGCCCGCAAGGACTACGCCGACGTTGCGAAGGGGAAGATCGTCGGCGCACCGCCGGGGTTCGCAAAACTCCTGGTCGAGAAGAACACAGATCGAATCCTCGGTTTCCATATGATCGGCCCGCAGGCGGCCGACTTGATCCACGAGGTGGTGGTGGCGATGAACGCAAGCGGCGCGACGGCCGAGCTGGTGCGCCGCAGCATCCATGTTCATCCCACCCTTTCGGAGTTGGTCCGGCAGGTCTTCGACGACACCGCGTAAGGCGGCATTCATAGGCGTGAGAATTTTTGGAACGGTCCTCGTGCGCTTCGGGTTGGAGTCTCCAGTCCGCCCTCGCAAGCAAAGGAGTAACCGCGATGACGCGCGCAGTGGTTTCGTTGACCGTTTCATACTTGGCCTTGGGTTTCGTCGCGCCCGTATTGGCTCAAGAGTCCTCGATCGACACCGAGCAATATCAACTGGAGGTGGAGACGATAGCCGAAGGGCTGGAGCATCCTTGGGCGGTCGCGCTCCTGCCGGATGGCCGAGTTCTCGTGACCGAGCGCAACGCTGGTAACCTTCGGCTCGTGGACGCCGACGGGTCGCTTTCGGAGCCGATCGAGGGCGTGCCGGACATCTTTCGTTATGAAGGGGAGACCGAACGCAGCCAAGGGGGCCTCTTTGACGTCAAGCTTCACCCGGAATTCGCCGAGAACAACACCATTTATCTCAGCTATTCCAAGCCCACGGACCACGGCGCCGCCGTCGCCATCGACAGCGCGGAACTTATCCTGGACGACGGCGAGCCAAGGCTGGACTCCGTCGAGAGCCTGTTCACGATGAAGGAAGAGGATCAGGATTCGAGCGGCCTGCACTTCGGCGGCCGCATGGCAATCCATCCCGAGGATGGCTCGATCTTCCTCACCATCGGCGACCGGCGCAACATATCGCGTGCGCAGGACGGTGAGGACCAGGCCGGGTCGATCCTGCGTATGACGGCGGAGGGGGAACCGGCGGAAGACAACCCCTTCCTCGATGACGAGAGCGTCGACGATTATATTTATTCGATGGGGCACCGGAACCCCCAGGGGATGGCATTCGATCCGGATACGCTGGAGCTTTGGATCAACGACCACGGTCCCGAGGGCGGCGACGAACTGAACGTCATCGAAGCGGGCAACAACTACGGCTGGCCCTTCATTACCGGCGGCGTGGACTACTCCGGCGCGCCGATCGGCGTTGGCTTGGAAAAGGACGGCATGGTCTCGCCGGTTCACGTTTTCGAGGAGACCGTTGCGCCTTCCGGACTGGCGTTCGTTACGGGCGAGATGTTCCCGGAGTGGCAGGGCGACATGCTCCACGGCGGACTTGTCACCGAAGGACTCGTCAGAACCCGGATCGAGGACATGGACGTCGTCGACGAAGAGGTTATCGAGATCG
>SKZV01000128.1 GCA_007127165.1 Rhodovibrio sp.
ACAGCGAGATCCCCTTCGTCCCATCGGGCGCGTCGGGCAGGCGCGCGAGCACCAGATGCGCGATGTTCTCAGTCATCGCATGCTCGCCCCAGGTGATGTAAATCTTTTGCCCGGTGATGCGGTAGTGCTCGCTATCGGGCACCGCGCGGGTTTTGAGCGCGCCCACGTCGGAGCCGGCCTGCGGCTCCGTGAGGTTCATCGTGCCGGTCCACTCGCCGGATATCAGCTTGGGCAGGAAGACGCGCTTCTGCCAATCCGTTCCGTGCTCTTGCAGCGATTCTACCGCGCCGATGGTGAGCAGCGGGCAGAGCGCCCAGGACATATTGGCGCTGTTCCACATCTCGATGAGCGCCAGCGCGACCGTCCACGGTAGCCCGTGGCCGCCATGCTCGCTATCGAAGGGCAGGGCGTTCCAGCCCGCCTCGACATAAGCGGAGTAAGCTTCCGCAAAGCCCTCGGGCAGCCGCATCACGCCGTTCTCGAAGCGCACGCCTTCCCGATCCCCGGACCAGTTCAGCGGCGCGAGTTTCTCGTTCGCGAGCTTGGCGGCCTCCTCAAGGATGTGGTCGACGACCTCGGGTTCCGCCGCCTCATAGCCCGGCAGCTCGGCAAGGCCAGCGAGCCCCGCGATCTCATTGAGGGCGAAGCGAATATCCTCGATCGGCGCGCGGTAGTCTGCCATGGCGGCAACCCTCCTGTTCATCGGCCTTGGCTCGGTCGTTTCTAAGACCGGTCTTGCGTCTCCCCTAAATAGCCCCGGAACAACGGTAAGTCCAACAGCCTGCGACTCCCGTTATCGGTGAGACTCGGGCGATCCCGCAGTTTTCCGGCGTCCCAACGCTCCTCGCCCTCTCAAGTGACCGCCCCAAGTGACCGCTGTGGCATTTCCGCTTAATACGGCGTCCCTCGACCGGTGACATATAAGAAGTTGAATAATGAATATGTTCAGCGCATGATCCCACTTTCGACTAGAGCATTTTCAGGCGAAGTGGATACCGGTTCGCCGCCAGAAAATGCATAAACACAATAAGCTAGAGCCTATTCCGTGAACCTGTCGTGAACCTGTTTGAACGGAATGGGCTCTAGGTGTGGTGGAGTTCATGATTCTGTCGGATGCTGAGCGGGCCCCGGAAGATGGTTTTGCGAAGCTGTTCGAGCGAATCTACGACGGCGCGCTGCTGATCGATGTCGATAGCGGACAGATCGTGGACGCGAACGCAGCCGCCGCGAAAGTGCTGGGTTACGAGCGCCGTGATCTGACGAAGCTCTGCGCCAGTGATATCCATCCGCACGAGATCCCGCGCTTCGAGAGCTTTGTCCATGAGGTCGTACGGCGCGGGAACTGGTGCAGCGACAGTCTGTCGTGCCGAACCCGTTCCGGCGAATTGATTCCGGCGGAGGTGCGCGCGACGTTCGTTCAGGTGTTCGGCCGCCGCTGCATCCTTGCCATCGTGCGCGAGCTTCGTACCCAGCAGCTTGCCGAACTCGGCCAGGCGGTACGAAAGATCAACCACGATCTCCGCAACACCCTTACCACCGCGCAACTGTTATCGGATCATCTGCGGGAGAGCGAGGACCCTGAAATTCGTCGGGTTGCGGAGACCCTGACCCGGTCCATCGACCGCGCCGTCGGCCTTTGCCGTCAAACGCTCGCGGTGGGACGGGCGCAGGAATTGGACAGTAAACCCGTCCGTTTTCCGCTCGCCGAGTTGTTCACCGACATCGTGGCTGTCTCGGGATTGAGCGAGGCTGGAATCGAAGTGCACCTGGATTGCCCCGAAGATGCGAGGGTTTATGCAGATTACGATCAGTTATTCCGCGTGCTGCTCAATCTCGTCCGGAATGCTGCGCAGGTGGACGGCGTCACCCGGATTTCGCTCTCCGCCACTTGCCGCGACGATGCCATTAACGTCGATGTCGTTGACGATGGCCCAGGCTTGCCAGCGGAAATTGCGGCAAATCCCTTTACAGCGGGCGTGGCGGGACTCTCGGTTAAGGGAACCGGCCTGGGCATGGCGATCGCGTCCGAACTGGCGAGTAAGAACCGGGGGAAGTTGGCATTGCTGTCGACCGGCGAGACGGGCACGCACTTTCGTCTGACGCTGCCTGCGGGATAGTGGGCCGCGTCGGCGCAAAGACGTATGTCAGGAGATGACGGAGAACGACTGCCGCTTTTCCAGGACGCCAAGCGCTTCTTCCAGATTGTTGGCGCGCTTTAGCTTTTGGAGTCCGGCGTAAACGATGTATTCGCTTCCGGTATCGCGCTTGGCCACCGAGTAGAGCGGGCGTTCGTGAGTGTGGCGAAAGACCGAAAAGATCGCCATACCGTTCTTTTGGTCGATCGCGTAGTCCCGCCACTCACCGTTCGCGACGCAGCGTGCATAGAGGTTCAAAAGCTGTTGCAGCTCGGATCGGCTGAAAAACGTGGAGATACTGTGCGGCTTGGCAGAATTGATGTGGTGAAGCTTGCCCATGGGCGCGTCCACTGCTCCTTTCCTATCATCCTTACATAGTTTCGGACAAAACTCACCGCGCGTCCAGGGTGCGATTTGCCTCGGCACCTATTGAACCGCCTGTCCGCAGGCCGCAGATAAGGGGCGGCCCCCACAGGTATCAGCCCGCTTCGTAACGGAAAAGCGGGCTTGCATCGAGATATGAGGAGACACTGGTGATGGTTTCCAAGGAGACCCCAGTCTGTGATTTCGGCTGGAAAGCCGCGGACTTCGATCTTCCGGGCGTGGACGGTCGCCGCTACACGCTGGCGGACGTTCGCGGCGAGCGTGGCACGCTGATCATGTTCATCTGCAACCACTGTCCCTATGTGCGAGCAGTGGTGGACCGAATTATCAGCGATGTCAAAGAGTTGCAGGCAATAGGCATTGGCGCGGCGGCGATCAGTTCGAACGACGCCGAAAGCCACCCCGAAGATTCCTTCGACAAGATGAAGGCCTTTGCGGAGGAGCATGGCTTCACCTTCCCCTACCTCTACGATGAATCGCAAGCGGTGGCGAAGGCTTATGGAGCTATTTGCACGCCGGATTTCTTTGGCTTCAACGCCGATTTGGAACTGCAGTACCGGGGCCGACTCGACGCTTCGCGCAAGGAGGCCGCTCCGAACGCCCGACGGGAGTTGTTGGAGGCGATGCGGCAGGTCGCGGACACCGGTGAGGGCCCGGCCGAGCAAATTCCGTCGATGGGCTGTTCGATCAAGTGGAAGGCGGCTGCATAGGAGTCTTTTTCCTGCCGGAACAGGACCTTTGTGGCGCGCCGCCGGTTTGCGGGCTTTCCAAGGAAGGCGGCCTTCTCTAATGTGGCAGCGATTTCGAGCCACCTTCGGGTCTGGCGAGGCGGATGCTATATAGGATAAAGCAGTGACGGATATCTTTACCGAAGTCGACGAGGACATCCGCAAGGAACGCTACCTCCATCTGTGGAAGAAATACGGACCCTGGGCCATTGCCTTGGCTGTCCTCTTGGTGGCGAGCGTTGCGGGCTGGCAGGGCTGGCAGGCCTATCAGCAAAGCCAGGCCGAGCAGGCCTCCGAACGCTATATCGAGGCGGCGCGCGCCATCGATGAGGGCGAGCGCGGGGCAGCCTTGTCGACGCTTGACGAGATTGCCCGGCCGAACGCCTCCGACACGACGCTTCTGGCGGCCTTCCGGCAGGCGGAACTCATGGCGCAGGAAGGCGAAACCGGGGAAGCTGTGGCGATCTGGGAGCGCATCGCCGAGAGCAGTGGGCCGCCGCCGCATTTTCGCTCGCTGGCGACGATCTACGCCGTGATGCATCAGGTCGAAGAGGGTAATCCACAAGCTCTGAGCGAACGCCTGGAGCCCCTCGCGCAGTCCGACGACCCCTTCCGACATACGGCGCTCGAATTGCAGGCGCTGCTGGCGCAAAAGCAGGGTGACGATAGCCGCGCCGCCGAACTCTACGGCCGGGTTGTCGAGGGAAGCGGGGTTCCTGCCGCACAACGCCAGCGCGCCGAGCAGATGCGCGCTTTGCTGGAGGGTTAATCGCGCCAATGCGAGTCAACTTGAAATTTCTGCCGATTGTCATGACGGCCTTTCTGGTCTCCGGCTGCGGGATCTTCAGTGAAGACAGCGAGCCGCTACCGGGAGAGCGCATCTCGATTCTCGCTGCGGACTTTGGCGTCGAGGTCGACCCCGAACTTGCCGGGCAGCCGCCACAGCTTCCCCGGGTGCGCCAGAACGATAGCTGGTCCCAGCCGGGTGGCGCGGCCGGTCATGCCATGGGGCATCTTGCACTCTCCGACTCGCTGTCGCAGGCTTGGCGCGCGGATATCGGACGCGGTAACCGCTATGACCGGCAGATCCTGGGCGAGCCGGTCGTGGCCAATGGCCGCATCTACACGATGGATTCGGTTTCGACCGTCAGCGCCTACGATTCGCGGAGCGGTCAGCGCGTCTGGCGCAGGGACCTGACTCCGGAGGACGAACGGCGCGGCTTCTTCGGTGGCGGTGTCGCTTACGAGGATGGGCGGGTTTTCGTCACGACCGGCTTTGGGCGGGTTTTCGCGCTGGACGCCGACAGTGGGGAGACCATCTGGTCGCGCAGTGCGGGCGCGCCGATGCGGGCCGGTCCCGCAGTGCGCGACGGCCGTGTGATCGCGACGACGGTCAATAACCGCAGCGTCGCGCTTTCGGCGGACGACGGCCGCGAACTCTGGACACATCAGGGAATAGAAGAAGAAGCCGGGTTGCTTGGCACTGCGAGCCCGGCAATCGGCGAGGGCGTGGTGCTGTTGCCCTATTCGTCCGGCGAGTTGTTTGCGGTGCTGGCCGAGAACGGGCGGCTGCTCTGGCGCGATACCATGGGCGGGGGACTCCGGACCGATCCGATCGCCTCGCTCTCGGATATTCGCGGCATGCCGGTGATCGATCGCGGCCGGGTCTTTGCCGTCAGCAACGCTAACCGCGCGGTGGGCATCGACCTGCAGCGCGGCGCGCGGGCCTGGGAGCGGGAAATCGGCTCCACGCAGATGCCCTGGGTTGCCAACGGAGAACTTTTCCTGGTCTCGAACCGCGCCCAGGTCGTGGCGATGGAGGCGGAGACCGGGCGCGTTCGCTGGATGACCCACCTGGAGCAATATCAGAGGCCGGATGAGCGGCGCGACGCGATCGAGTGGCATGGACCGGTCTTGGCCGGAGAGCGGCTGATCCTGGCGGGAAGTCATGGTGAAGCCGTGATGCTTTCGCCGCAGGACGGTTCGGTGCTGAATAGCATCAGCCTGCCCTCGGGTGCGACGGTTCCACCGGTGGTGGCTGACGGAACCCTTTATATTCTTACGGAGGACGCCACGCTGGTGGCGTACCGCTGATCGACCGAGCCATGACGTTCACTGTTGCCATCGTCGGGCGCCCCAACGTGGGTAAGTCTACTCTGTTCAACCGCTTGGTGCGGCAGCGCCTTGCGTTGGTGGACGATACGCCCGGTGTCACTCGTGACCGCCGGGAAGGCGAGGGCAAGCTTTTCGACCTGACCTTCCGGCTTTTCGACACCGCCGGGTTCGAGGACGCGCGGGACGACAGCCTGGAAGCGAGGATGCGCAGGCAGAGCGAGTTGGCGATCGAGGAAGCGGATGCCGTCCTCATGATGTTCGATGCGCGCGCCGGCGTCACGGCAAGCGATGAAGTCTTCGCGGAGCAACTGCGGCGCAGTTCCAAGCCGGTATTGCTGCTGGCGAACAAGTGCGAGGCACGCTTCGCGCAGGATGGATTGGCTGAAGCCTTCGCGCTGGGTCTGGGGGAGCCGATCCCCTTCTCCGCCGAACACGCCGAAGGGCTGGACCCGCTCTACGACTTCCTGAAAGAGGCCATCGACGTGGCGGCTGCCGCTGAGGAAGAGCCGGAGGAAGCCGAGGGAGAGGACGCGGAGGACCAGTCCGAGCCGAGCGCGTTGCAACTCGCCATCGTGGGTCGGCCCAACGTCGGCAAATCAACGTTGATCAACCGGCTTCTAGAGGAGGAACGGCTCCTGACCGGGCCGGAGGCCGGGATTACCCGCGATTCCATTGCGGTGGACTGGGTTTACAAGGATCGGCCGATCAAGCTGATCGACACCGCCGGGATGCGCCGCAAGGCACGGGTTGAGGAGAAGCTGGAAAAGCTTGCCGTCGCCGACGGTCTGCGCGCGGTGCGCTTCGCGCATGTCGTGGTGCTGGTGCTCGATGCGGAGCAGGGCCTCGACAAGCAGGACTTGACGATTGCCAGCCATACGGTCGAGGAAGGCCGCGCGCTGGTCGTGGCCGTGAACAAGTGGGATGCGGTGCGCGACAAGGACGCCGCCATGGCGGCCGTCCGCGACCGGCTGCAACGCTCGCTGCCGCAGGTAAAGGGGATCCCCGTGATCGCGGTGTCCGGCCTGCGGGGCACCAACCTCGACGTGTTGCTGGATGCGGTGCTGTCCGCCTATGACCTCTGGAACGCGAAGCTGGCGACGCCGGACCTCAATCGATGGCTTGCGGACGCCACCGCCGCGCATCCGCCGCCATCCGTCTCCGGCCGCCGGATTCGGCTCAAGTACATCTCCCAGCCAAAGGCGCGGCCGCCGACGTTCATCATCTTCTGCTCGCGGCCGAAAGATATTCCGGAATCGTATCTGCGTTATCTGGAAAACGCTCTGCGCACCGACTTCGAACTCCCCGGAACCCCGCTGCGATTCGTGTTGCGAAAGAGCAAGAACCCCTACGCTTAGCGCCTTTTCCGTCTCTCCGGAAAAGACGCTAACTCTAAGTTTTTGGGAATTTCCGAAACGACCTGTGAGGGCGCTGGTCGGAGTCCCGCGACGCGACTTCAGCAGTGTTGTGGCCGCATCCGACTTCTGAACGTCAGCGGTGCACAACCCGTGCCCAGCTCCTCGCGTCAGTTCGGGTCGTGCTCCGCGAGCCATTCCTCGAGCTGCTCGATCTCGCGCTCCTGCGCTTCGATGATCTCCTGCGCGAGCTGTAGCATCTCCGGATCCTCGCCATGCTCGAGAAGCACCTCGGCCTTGTCGATCGCAGCCTGGTGGTGCGGGATCATCGCCCTGGCGAAGTCGGCGTCAGCGTCGCTGGTGTACTCCAGCTCCATCATTTCGGCGTGCATGCGCTCCATCGCTTCCTTGTACCCTTGGACGGCCGCGTCCTCGGTGTATGCCTCGGCTTCCTCATGCCCGTTCTCATGGATCTCGTTGTGATCGGCTTCGGCGAGAGCGGTGCCGGAGACGGCCGAGCCGAAGCCGACGGCGAATACAACGGCCAGGATGCGGCTTGTCGAGGTCATGGTGGTCCTCCGTTTCGGGGGGCGAGGGTTCTCCATAAACGATTAAAGCGGGATCACTTATCTCCGAGCTGTCCGCCTGAAAATGCTATAACAAAGGAGATGGCTCTTCTCCATCCCACGTGCTCGAAGGTCGACACCGTCGCGGCGCGGCCTCGGGCAGGAGTCGCCTTTGCCCTGAGACGCTTCAGCTCACATTCCCCGGACGACATCGGCTTCCAAACCAGAGATTGCGAGTCCGAACGTTCTTAGTCAAGTTTAGCCCGTGCCTGGGGACCGCGCTCATTAGGGTCCAAGGCATACGGAAGCTGTATCTCAGGCGTTCATCCGGGAAACGCGGGCTAATACGCGCGAACGATCTCGCCGTGGCGCGTGCAGTCCGGGCTGGCGAGATCGACGAAGGTTTCGGTGATGCTGGCTGGGTCGGGAAGCTGGTTCGGATCTTCGCCGGGAAATGCCTGCGCGCGCATTCCGGTGCGGATCACGCCGGGATCGAGGATATTGGCCTTGATGCGGGTCTTGTGCAACTCGGCCGCCCAAATCCGAACCATCTGTTCCAGTGCCGCCTTCGAGGCGCCGTAGGGGCCGAAATAGGCGAAGGGTGCACGGGCCGCGCCGCTGGTCACAAAAACCGCACGCCCCGCGTCGGAACGGCGCAGCAGCGGGTCGAGCGAGCGGATCAACCGGAAGTTGGCCGTAACGTTGACGTCCATGACCTCCTGAAAGACCTTGGGGTCGACATGGCCGAGCGGGCTGAGCTGGCCCAGAAGTCCGGCGTTCCCGACCAGGATATCGAGCTTGCCGTGCCGTTCGTAAAGGCTCGCGCCCAGCCGGTCGAGCGCGTCGTAATCGCGCAAGTCCAGGGGCGCCAGCGTGGCCGGAGCCGCGCCAAGCGCCTGAATTCGGTCGTCAAGTTCTTCCAATCCGCCTTGTGTGCGGGCGATCAGGACAAGCTGAGCCCCCTCGCGGGCAAAGCGCTCGGCGACGGCCGCGCCGATTCCTCGTGATGCCCCCGTGATCACCGCAGTGCGCCCGGCCAGACGGCCATTCTGTTGCGCGTTCATACACCCTCGCCTCGTTTTTCTTCACCGCGGCTCCGCATCCCGCGTGCGCGCAGCCGGTTCCGCAAGAGGACGAGCGGGCGCTCGCTGATCCAGGCGAAAACGATCCCGATCAGCACGCCCGCGCCCGCATAGCCCAGCCCCTGCATCGAAAGCGGCAGGGCCGGGGTGAAGTCGTAGAGTGCCGCCTGCGCCGTGTCAGCCCGTAAATGCATGAAAAAGACGGCGGGCCGCTCAAAAACATCCGCCGTCCGCAGCGCCGTATAGGCCGCTTCCAGATTTTGCAGGGCCTCGTAAGTCGTGCGCGCGCCGGGTTCCCATTCTTGGCTGTATTCGTCCCCGTGTTCGGCAACCTCGTCCAAGTATTCTGAGACCGAGAGTCCCCTGTTCCGGGCGCTTTCCACCACCCCGGCAATATCCATGCGCGCCTGGTCCAGTTGACCGGAAACCCTTTGAAGGTACTGGGTGTAGAACGCGGGAAACTGCGCCGAGGCAGCTGCGCCCAGGCTTGCACAGACGCCGTTGTAAACTCGGCCCAGCATCCTCCGTCCGGTCCTGCTGCGCGCGCTCTCAACCGCTTTCGGTCAGGAGCGACAACTGGTTAGAAAGGGTTTCCTTGTCGTCTTGGTCGATCAGCCGAATCGGGTAGTCGCCAGTGAAGCAGGCATCGCAGTACTGCGGCTCCACCGCGTTGCGGCCTTCTTCGCCCATCGCACGGTAGAGCCCGTCGAAGGAAATGAAGGCGAGGCTGTCGCAGCCGATCAACTTCGCCATGCCCTCGACATCGTACCGCGCGGCCAGGAGTTCATTTTCGCTTGGCGTGTCGATCCCGTAGAAGCAGGGATGGCGGGTCGGGGGCGCGGCGATACGCATGTGCACTTCGGCGGCTCCGGCTTGGCGCACCATGTTCACGATCTTCGCCGAAGTGGTGCCGCGCACGATGGAATCGTCCACGAGCACGACTCGCTTGCCACGAATGCAGGCGAGATTGGCGTTGTGTTTCAGCTTCACGCCCAGATGCCGGATCGAATCCGTGGGTTCGATGAAGGTCCGCCCCACGTAGTGGTTGCGGATAATTCCCAGTTCGAAAGGGATACCCGCCCACTGAGAATAGCCGAGCGCCGCCGGAACGCCGGAGTCCGGGACCGGAATGACGGTGTCTGCCGGGACGTGACTCTCGCGCGCCAGTTCCATGCCGATCCGCTTGCGGGCTTCGTAAACGCTGGTGCCGTCCACCACCGAATCCGGCCGGGAGAAATAGATATATTCGAAAACGCAGAACCGCTGCTTGGTCGGCGGGAAGGGGTTGAGCGTGCGCAGGCCGGTGTCGTCGATCACCACCATCTCGCCCGGCGCGACGTCGCGGATGAACTCCGCGTCGATGATGTCCAGCGCACAGGTCTCCGACGCGAGAATATAGCTGTCGCCGAGCTTGCCCAACACCAGCGGCCGCACACCGAGAGGATCGCGCACGCCGATCACTTCCTTCGAAGTCATGGCCACGAAGGAATAGGCGCCTTCGATCTGCCGCAGCGCGTGGATCATTCGCTCGATCACGGTGTTCGCCGGGGCGGTCGCCATTAGGTGGATCACCACCTCGGTGTCGGTGGTGGACTGAAACAGCGAGCCGCGATGCACTAGTTCGCGCCGCAGCTTCCGCGCGTTGGTCAGGTTGCCGTTGTGAGCCAGCGCGAAGCCGCCGAATTCCAGATCGGCGAACAGCGGCTGAACGTTGCGCAGCGCCGTTTCGCCCGTCGTTGCGTAGCGGTTGTGGCCGATGGCCGCGTGGCCTTCCAGCCGGTTCATGATCTGCGGCTTGTCAAAGATATCGCCGACCTGTCCGACGTCGCGGTGCGCATTGAAATGATTGTTCTTGAGGCTGACGATCCCCGCAGCCTCCTGGCCGCGATGCTGCAAGGCGTGCAGGCCCAGCGCCGTATGCTTGGCCGCATCCGCATTGCCGTGGATCGCGAATACGCCGCACTCCTCGTGTAGCTTGTCGTCGTCCCCGTCAGGGGAGTCGTTCTGGAAGGGGTGCATAATCCTCATCCGCCCTCGTTGTCGGAACCCGTCAGGTTTTCCAGGAGACGGTCCATATCCCTTCTCGGAGCATCTCCGTAGCCCTTGGACTCTTCCGGGGCTTCGTCCGCCGGAGCAATTCTGGGTAGGAAATCTAACACTTCGTTGACCTCGTTTGCACGCTCCGCGCTCCGCCGCGCCGAGCCGGCAGCGTTTCGCCCGTCCTGTTGCAGATGCTCGGGCAGGGCAGAGGCCAGAACCTCGCCACTGATCTCGACCAGCCTTTTACTCTTCGCCTCCTGAACCCATTGCGGGCGTTCGTCCGGATCGGGAATCGCCCAAGTCATCACCAGCCATGCCGCCGCAACGATCACCACGCCGCGCAGCAGCCCGAAGACCAGCCCGAGCGACCGGTCCAGTGCGCCCAGCGACGACCTCTGGACCCGCCCGGAAAGCATTCGCGTGAAAACCGCGAGCACCACTAAGACGACCAGAAAGATCGCCACGCCGCCCAGGATGTCCGCCAGAAGGTCGATTGCGATGATTTCTCGTGCGTAGGGCTGTATATGAGGAAAGCCATAAAGGGTTACAAGGATCGCCCCCACCCATGCGCCGATCGCCAGCACTTCATGCACGAACCCGCGCATGAAGGCGAAGATGGCGGAGATCGCCAGCACCGCCAGGACCACGATATCGACAGCATTGATCGCCAGATCGCTCATTACCTATCCGTCTTCGCTGCCTTGCGGGCGCTCGTCATGTCAGGCTTCCGCTTCGAAGCGGGCGACCAGATCGTCCAGATGCGCGATCTCGTCCACGGCGATCTCGACCTGCGGCGCCTTGCGGCCACTCGGGCGCGGCGGGCTCCAGGCGGCGGCGAAGCCCAGCTTGGCCGCTTCCTTCAGCCGCTGCTCGGCTTGTCCCACCGCGCGCACCTCTCCGGACAGACCGATTTCGCCAAACAGCACCGCATCCTCCGGTACCGGCCGATCCGCGCGGGCCGACAGTAACGCCGCCGCAACGGCGAGGTCCGCCGCAGGCTCGCCGACTCGCAATCCGCCTGCCACGTTCAGATATACGTCTTTGCCTGCGAGTAAAACCCCGCATCGCGCTTCAAGCACGGCGAGCACCATCGACAGGCGGCTCGTTTCCCATCCAACGACCGCGCGCCGCGGCGTCGCGAGGGGCGAGTTCGAGACCAGCGCCTGAATTTCCACGAGCACCGGGCGCGTGCCCTCCATCCCCGCAAAGACCGCCGCCCCGGACACCCGCCCGCGCCGCTCCGCCAGGAACAGCGCCGAGGGGTTGGCAACCTCGCCCAGACCGGCGTCGGTCATTTCGAACACGCCGATTTCGTCGATTGCGCCGTAGCGGTTCTTGACCGCCCGCAGGATGCGGAACTGGTGACCGCGCTCGCCCTCGAAATAAAGGACGGTGTCCACCATGTGCTCCAGCACCTTCGGACCCGCGATCATGCCTTCCTTGGTGACGTGACCGACCAGCAGCAGCGTGAATCCCCGCTGCTTGGCGAGGCGGATCAATTCCTGCGCGCTGGCCCGGACTTGGCCCACGGTGCCGGGGGCGGAGTCCATCGCGTCGATGTACATCGTTTGGATCGAGTCGATGACCACCACCTGCGGCGCGTCGGGGCCGTCCAGCGTCGCCACGATGTCGCGAACCGAGGTCGCCGCTGCCAGTTGCACCGGGGCCGAGGCGAGGCCGAGCCTGCGGGCGCGCAACCGCACTTGATCGATGGATTCTTCGCCGGAGATGTAAGCGCAACTCGTACTCGGCTGTTGCGAGAGGAATGCCGCGGCTTGCAGGGCCAGGGTCGACTTGCCGATGCCGGGATCTCCGCCGATCAGGAGCGCGGAACCGGGCACGAGGCCGCCGCCGCAAACCCGGTCGAACTCGCCGATGCCCGAAACCCGCCGCGCCGCCTCCGCGCTGTCGCCCTCGAGCGGGACGAAGCTGACGCCCCGGCCGCGTTTCGCGCTCCGCCGTGCCCCGCCGAGACCGCCGGGCGGTCCTTCCGACACGGTTTCTTCCAGCAGCGTGTTCCAGGCGCCGCAACCCTCGCAGCGGCCCATCCACTTTGCGTGGATCGCGCCGCATTCCTGGCAAACATAGTGAATTTTGGCCTTAGCCACTCTGGGCCTCCGAGGAGCGGCCGGCGTTCAGGGCCGCAGCACCGGCATCGCGATCGGGCCTTCGGCGTGCCCGTGGATGAACTGTTTTACGTAAGCATTATCCGTCGTGTCGATCTCCGCAACCGTGCCGCTCCAGATCAACCGGCCCTGATAAAGCATGGTGATGCGGTGGGCGATCTTGCGGGCGCTCGCCATGTCGTGGGTGATCGAAAGCGCACTCGCGCCCAGATCGTGGACGATTTGAACGATCAGGTCGTTGATCACGTCGCCCATGATCGGGTCGAGCCCGGTGGTGGGCTCGTCGAAAAACACGATCTCGGGGTTGGTCGCGATGGCGCGGGCGAGGCCGACGCGCTTCTTCATCCCTCCCGACAATTCCGCCGGAAAGAGCCCCGCGACCTCTTCATCGAGGCCGACCGCCGCCAGCTTTTGCAGCGCGATCTTGTGCGCCTCCTTCTTGTTCATCCGGTCGCCCTCGATGAGCCCGAAGGCGACGTTTTCCCAGACCGGAAGGGAATCGAAGAGCGCCGCGTTCTGGAACAGCATGCCGAACTTCCGGCGCATTCGCTCCAAATCCTTGCCCCGAAGCCGCGAGACATCCTCGCCATCCACCTCGATAAGCCCCTCATCGGGGCGGAGCAGCCCCAGAATGCATTTCAGAAGTACGGACTTGCCGGTTCCGGAGCCGCCGATCACGACGATGGATTCGCCCTCGCCAATGTCCAGGTCGATCCCGCGAAGGACATGGTTGTCGCCGAACGACTTCTTCACTCCGCGAAGGCGGATCTTGGGAGTTTTACCTTGCCCGTCGGCGGCCTTCTCCTGGTTCATCGTGCGAAGAACAACTCGGTGATGACATAGTTGAAGGAGAGGATCAGGATCGAGGCGGAAACCACGGCGTTCGTAGTGGCCGCGCCGACGCCCTGCGCGCCGCCTTGCGAGTTGTAACCGTGGTAACACCCCATCAGCGCGATCAGGAAGCCGAAGACGGCAGCCTTGACGAGTCCCGAAATCACGTCCATCGGCTCCAGAAAAGCGCGCGCGTTCTGCAGGTAAGCTCCGGCGCTGAAGTCCAGCTTGTAGGTGCCGATCAGATAGCCGCCGAACACTCCGATGATGTCGGCGATCAGCACCAGGATCGGCAAACAGATGACTCCGGCCACCAGACGCGGCGCGATCAGGTACTTGAAGGGGTTGGTTGCCAAAGTGGTGAGCGCGTCGATCTGCTCGGTCACGCGCATGGTGCCGATCTCGGCCGCCATCGCCGCGCCGATCCGCCCGGCGACCATCAGCCCCGCCAGCACTGGACCCAACTCACGCGTGATCGACACCACGACGACCTGCGGAATGACGGACTCAGCCTGAAAGCGTGCGAAGCCGGTGTGCGTTTGCAGCGTCAGCACCATGCCGGTGAAGATCGCCGTCAGGCCGACCACGGGCAGGGAATAGTAGCCGATCTCCACCATCTGGCGCAGCAGGTTGCGGCCGTAGAACGGAGGCCGGACACAGTGGGACAACGCCACTCCGGTAAAGATGGCGAGGCGTCCGACAGCGGCGAGAAAGGCCAGGAACGTGCGGCCGATAAGCTGGATAAACCCCATTGTCCTAGTCGGCCCAGCCTTCATAAACCCGGTGATAGCGCGCTCCCAGCGAGGTCAGCACCTCATAGCCGATGGTCCCCGCCTCGCGTGCCAAGGCATCTGGAACGTGTTCCGCGCCCAGCAGTTCCGCAACATCGCCGGGGCGTACGGCGTCCCGGCCGAGGGCGGTCACATCCACTGTAATGGAATCCATTGAAACCCGTCCCACGACCGGCAAGAGCTTTCCTCCGATTGCGACCTGACCCCTATTGGACAGATGGCGCATGTAACCGTCCGCATAGCCGACTGCAACCGTCGCGATCCGCGTCGGCCCCTGTGCCC
Organism: Rhodovibrio sp.; assembly: GCA_007127165.1. GTDB lineage: Bacteria > Pseudomonadota > Alphaproteobacteria > Kiloniellales > Rhodovibrionaceae > SKZV01. The sequence goes on from SKZV01000128.1 coordinate 14,433, forward strand.
GGAAGGCGGCACCGTATCCCACCCCTCGTGAGGCGTCAATCTCGCGCACCTGCATGATCCGGGCCTCCAGTCGCACCGTGCGGCGCATCGGGTTGGGCTGCGTTGGCGTCGGGTTCACGCCGTAAAGGGCGACACCCGGACGGGCAAGATCGAAATGGTACTCCGAACCCAGGAAGACGCCCGAGGAGTTGGCAAAGGACACCGGCGCGTCCGGCAGCATGGCGAGAAACCGATGCAACCGGGCGAGCTGGATCGCGTTTTCCGGATGTTCGGGCGTATCCGCGCAGGCTAAGTGGCTGAGGATATGCGATAAAGAGACGCCCGTCAGCCGCTCCGGCGCGTCCGCCAGCGTCGCCACCTCGTCGTCCGGAAGCCCCAGTCGGCTCATCCCGGTATCGACATGGAGCGCGGCCGGAAGCTCTGTTTCCCGCCGCCGTGCAGCCTCGCTCCACAGGTCGATGTCGGCCAGCGAGTTCAGCACCGGCGTAACCCGCGCCGCCGTCAAATCCTGCTCGCACCCCGGCAAGGGCCCATTCAGGGCGAATATCGCCGTTGCCGGAAAGCCCGCCCCATCGAGAATCGGCCGCAGGGCGATGGCTTCGTCGAGCGTGGCCACGAAGAATTCACTTGCCCCGGCGCGCGCGAGCACCGGCGCGACGCGCGCGGCGCCGAGGCCGTAGCCGTCGGCCTTGACCACCGCCGCACAGGGCACGCCGCCCAATTCCAGGCACAACCGCCTGTAGTTCCAGGCAATCGCCTCCAGATCGATGGTCAGCGTGGCGGTGGCCCAAGTGGTCATGCGCGCTCGAAAAAAATTAGCGGGTTTGGTCGGGCAGCTTGTCTTCCGCCGCCAGATTTCCAAACTTGGTCGTCGCTCCGTCAAAGGCAAGGCGAACCTTGCCGGTCGGGCCGTGACGCTGCTTGGCGACAATGGCCTCGGCGGTGCCGTAAACTCGCTCCATATCCGCCTGCCAGCGCTCGTGGCGGTCGTGGAACTTTTCATCGGCCTCGTCCTGGCGGCGAATCGGCTCCTCACGTTCCTTATAGTATTGTTCGCGGAATACGAACTTCACAACGTCGGCATCCTGCTCGATCGTACCCGACTCGCGCAAGTCGGAGAGCTGCGGGCGCTTGTCCTCGCGCTGCTCCACCGCGCGCGAAAGCTGCGAGAGCGCCAGCACCGGGATGTTGAGTTCCTTCGCGATCACCTTCAGTCCCCGGGTGATCTCGGATATTTCCTGGACCCGGTTGTCCGCCGCCTTCCCGGCGGTGGGGCGCATGAGCTGAATATAGTCGATGATCAGCAGCCCCAGGTTCTGCCGCCGCTTCAACCGTCGCGCGCGGGTGCGGACCTGTCCAATGGAGGTCGCGGGCGTGTCGTCGATGTAGAAGGGCAGGGTGGACAACTCGTGGCTGGCCTGCACGATCGCATCGAAATCGTCGTGCGAGAGCTTGCCTCGACGGATATTTTCGGAGCCGACGCCGCTCTGTTCGGAGAGGATACGGGTGGCAAGCTGCTCCGCCGACATTTCCAGCGAAAAAAACCCGACGACTCCGCCGTCCACTCCATTCGATGCCGCGTAACGCCGGGCGGCGGAAAAGCCGATGTTGGTGGCCAGCGCGGTCTTACCCATGCCCGGACGCCCAGCGAGCACGACGAGGTCGCTGTTGTGCAGCCCGCCCATCAGTTCGTCGAGGTCGGTCAATCCGGTGGTGACGCCGGAGATCTGGCCTTCGCGCCGATGGGCCGCCTCCGCCTGCTCGATCGCGGTGGTGACGGCCACGCGGAACGATTTGAAATCGCCGTCACTCTGCCCGGTCTCGCCAAGCTGGTAGAGTTTCTGCTCCGCCGCCTCGATCTGCTCCGTCGCGGAGCCGTCGAGGTCGAAGTCGAAAGCTTCGTTCACCATGTCCTCGCCCAGCGCAATCAACTGCCGGCGCAGGTGCAGGTCGTGGATCGCCTTCGCGTAATGCTCGGCGTTGATGATGGTGACGAAGGCGCCTTCAAGGTCTGCCAGATACTGCGCGCCGCCGACGTCCTGTAACGCGCCGTCCGACTCGAACGCGTTTTTTAACGTGACTGAGTTGGCGATCTGGCCCCGGTCGATCAGCTTGCCGCAAGCCTCGAACAGCCGCGCATGGACCGGGTCCGCGAAGTGTTCCGCCTGGAGAAAGTCCGCGACTCGTTCGTAGGCCTGATTGTTCTTGAGGATAGCCGCCAGCAGCGCCTGTTCGGCCTCGTAGTTGACCGGCGGGTGACGGTGGGACTCGTCTCCCTCCGCAAGGGGGAGCTTCGCGAGATTACTGTCTGTTGCTTCCATGACCGCGCATATTAACAGGCGCACACGGGGAACCCCACGCCGCGCCGTGTGTGAGTTACGGGGATAACGGGGATAACCCGGCCGCGGCAAGGCACGCACCACCGCCGCCGCCCGCGCAGCCTACACGAATGGGACCGGCCGGAAAGCTCTTGATTGCTTGGGGGAGTGCTATTCGGCGGCGGCGGCGGTTGTGGAGCCCGTCTTGGCCAACTGCTCACGCTCCCAATCGACGATATAATCGCGGGTTAGCGGGACCGCGTCCCTGCGCCGGGAAAGCTGAAGCTGAAAGACCATCTGGTCCGCCTGCCGGAACCACACCTCGCAGCCCGTCAGATAAAACTCCCACATGCGGCAAAACCGCTCGTCGTAGAGCGCCTTGACCTTATCCCGGTTGCGGGCGAACCGCTCGCGCCAGTGCCATAGGGTCTTCGCATAGTGCAGGCGCAGGATTTCGATGTCGGTGACCCATAACCCCTCACGCTCCACCGCCGACAGCACCTCGGACAGCGCGGGCGCATAACCGCCGGGAAAGATGTACTTTCGCATCCATGCATTGGTCCCGGCGGGCGGCGACATGCGGCCGATCGAATGGAGGAGCCCGACGCCGTCGTCGCTGAGCAGATCGTGCATCTTCCGGAAGAAGGCGCGGTAGTGCCGCGTGCCGACGTGCTCGAACATGCCGACGGAGACGATGCGGTCGAAGCGGCCGTTCAGACCGCGGTAATCCTCCAACCGGAAGTCCACATGCTTCTCGAGCCCCGTTTGGCGCGCGCGCTGAGTGCTGACCTTCTGCTGTTCGGCCGACAGCGTGATTCCGGTGACATGGGCCCCCGAGTTCTGCGCCAGGTAAAGACCAAGGCCGCCCCAGCCGGAACCGATGTCCAGCACCCTCAAGTTCGGCTTGTCCAATAGCAGCTTCGCGGCAAGATGGCGCTTCTTGTTGGTTTGCGCTTCGTCCAGACTGTCTTCTGGGCTGATGAAGTACGCGCAGGAGTATTGCCGGTCTTCGTCAAGGAAAAAATCATAGAGTTCCTTGGAAAGGTCGTAGTGATGCGCCACATTGCGGCGCGCGCGGGAGACCGGGTTGTAGGTCCGAAGTGGTCTGGTGAGGCGGCTGTAGACGTCGATGAGGCCCCATAGCGGATGATTTTCAAGTATGGCTGCGTTGCGCCCGCAGATGTCGAGGAAGTCGTAAAGCGTGCCCTCTTCGATCTCGAGCCTGCCGTCCATGTAGGCCTCGCCGATGGCGAGCTTCGGATTGGTCATGATCCGAAATTCCGTCGCGCGGTCGGCAATCCGCACCGTTACCTTCGGGTCGCCTTGGCCGAAGGTCTCCGTTTTTCTGTCGTGACCGATGACCGTCAGAGATCCCTCATGCACAACGCGGCGAAACAGGGTAGAGATCAGCATGATTTTCCTTGCTCCCTTCTCCAACTGCGTCTCCTCGCCACGGCATGAAGGAGACCAGCTCTTGCGTTTGCTGCTCAGGGAAGAATAGCGAGGCGAAATGTTCAGTGTCCATAACACAGATCAAGTTTTTCTGAATGAGTTAGTCATATCGCCATGTTGGGCTGCGCGCTGTACGAAATGGGGCGCGGACCGACTAGCTTCATGGTTACAGGAATCGTTTTGGACGTTCCCTGAATAGAACGGCTTATAACTACTATGAGGAAGGGCAGCCCACCTGCGTGGTAGCATTCTCGGGTTTTCTACATGAGCACGACTCGCTCTCCCCCTATGCCTGTCCGGGCGCCGCAAAAGAAACCGCCCGGCGCAAGGGCCGGGCGGGTAAGTCTTTCGAACGAAGATCTCTGGAGAGGGGCTGTTAGCCGCGCGCCTCGTCCTCTTGGCTCTCTTCGCCTTCTTCACTCTCGTAGCTTTCCACCTCGGAGAGCACCTCTTCGACCGCCTGCTCGGCAATCTCCTGCTGCTCTTCCGGGGTGACCGTGCGTTCCGCCGCTTCCTGAGCCTCGGCCTCGGCGGCGGAGCGAGCCACGTTGACCGTGATATTGGCCAAGACCTCCGGGTGCAGACGGATCTGCACGGGATGCAGCCCGATGGTCTTGATCTGGCGGTTCAACTGGATCTGGCCGCGTTCGACGTGGATGCTTTCCTTGCCCAGCGCCTCGGTGATGTCGCGCGCGCTCACTGAGCCGTAAAGCTGTCCACTCTCACCCGCCTGACGCACCATGACGATGGTGACGCCGTCGATCTTCCCGGCCGCCTGCTCCGACTCTTTCCGCCGTTCCAGGTTGCGCGCTTCGAGTTCCGCCCGCTTGGCGTCGAAATAGGCGCGGTTGTCCTTGCTGGCGCGAAGGGCTTTCTTCTGCGGCAGCAAGTAGTTGCGTGCAAAGCCCGGCTTGACGGAGACTTCGTCGCCCATCTGGCCCAGCTTCTCGATACGCTCCAACAGAATGACCTGCATGGTTTCGCTCTCCTTCCCTCGTTTCCCTGCGCCTACCTGATCACGTAGGGCAGCAGGCCGAGGTAGCGGGCGCGTTTGATCGCACGAGCCAGCTCGCGCTGCTTCTTGGCCGATACGGCGGTGATTCGGCTGGGGACGATCTTGCCGCGTTCACTGGTGAAGCGCGCCAGGAGCTTGATGTCCTTGTGATCGATCTTCGGCGCGTTGGGACCCGAGAAGGGGCAACTCTTGCGCCGGCGAAAGAAGGGACGGCGCACTGCGCCCCCGCGACTGACAATCTGCACTGCCATGACTATTCTCTCCTGAACTGGCCGTTATTCACGACGCCGCGGGCCGCCACGCGGACCACCGCCACGGCGGTCGCCGCCCCGGTCGCCGCCACGATCTCCGCCGCGATCGCCACCCCGGTCGCCGCCGCGTCCCGGCTCCTTGCGGTCCCTGCGTTCCATCATCGCGGAAGGACCTTCCTCAAGGGCTTCGACCCGTATCGTCAGGTAGCGGATCACGTCCTCGTTGAAGCGCATGTTCCGCTCCAACTCGTGCACCGCTTCCGGGGGCGCGTCGAGGTTGAAGAGGACGTAGTGCCCCTTGCGGTTCTTCTTGATACGGTAGGTCAGGGTCTTCAGGCCCCAATGTTCGACCTTGGCGACCTGTCCGCCGTTTGCTTCCACGATGCCCTGGAACTGGGTCGCCAGTTCCTCGACATTGCTGGAAGAGATGTCTTGGCGTGCAATAAACACATTCTCATAGTAGGCCATGCTTTTTCACTCCCCATGGCTGTTGATTGGGCCGTAGCTCCACGGGTTTGCACCGGGCAGCCGGGCGGCCCTAGCCGACCCCATATCTCCCGCTTCCCACATGCCGAACGGATCGGCAAAGCCGGGAAGGCCCGGCTCGCTCGGGATCGGCGAGGAGTATTCGCGAGAAGCCGGGACTATACACCGGCACACCCGCGACGCAATAGCGGAGTCGCGCGATTTCGACCGCAAGCGCTTGACAGTGGGTGCGCAGGCGCTATCACTGGCGGCCACCGTCCATCAGGGCGGAAACGGACTGCCGCCCGTGGGGGCGGAGACGGATCGAGCCACAGGTGATGGGCGAGGCGGGAGAAGTCGATGGCGCGGGCATTCGTTTTTCCGGGACAGGGCGCGCAGGCCGTCGGCATGGGCCGCGATCTGGCCGAAGCCTTTCCCGTAGCGCGCGCGATCTTCGATCAGATCGACGAGGCCCTGGGACAGCCGCTTTCCAAGCTGATGTTCGAGGGGCCGGAGGCGACGCTGACCCTAACGGAGAACGCGCAACCTGCGCTCATGGCCGCCAGCCTTGCCGCCACCCGCGTACTGGAAAGCGAAGGCGGTTTCACCCTCGCAGACAAGGGCGCGTTCGTGGCCGGGCACTCGCTGGGTGAATATTCCGCGCTGGCCGCCGCCGGGGCGCTCGACGTCGCCGACGCTGCGCGGCTGTTACGCCTTCGCGGACAGGCGATGCAGCAGGCCGTGCCGGTGGGCGCGGGGGCGATGGCGGCGCTGATGGGGCTTGAGTTGGAGGCCGTGCGCGAGGTAGCGGCGGAGGCTTCCGAGGCTGGCGTCTGCGATACGGCGAACGATAATGCGCCGGGACAGGTGGTGATCAGCGGCGACGTGGCCGCGGTGGAGCGCGCGGTGGAGCTGGCGAAGGCGCGCGGGGCCAAGCGGGCGGTGATGCTGTCCGTCTCCGCGCCGTTTCACTGCCGCCTGATGCAGCCCGCAGCGGAGGTCATGCAGGGGGCGCTGGCGGACACGAAGGTCTCCGCTCCGACCCTGCCGCTGGTGGCCAACGTGACGGCTTCGCCGCTGAGCGATCCCGACGCGATTCGCCAGCGGCTGATAGAACAGGTTACGCAGACGGTGCGGTGGCGCGAGAGTGTGCAATACATGGCCGGGTCGGGCGTTACGACGCTGGTGGAACTCGGGCAAGGCAAGGTCCTCAGCGGTCTGGCGCGGCGGATCGACCGCGCGCTATCGGCGACTTCGGTCGGAACGTCAGCGGACATCGAATCGGCCGTCGCGACGTTGAGCGAAGCGTGATACAGCCTGCGCGAGCCAGAAAAGACTCATGACCCCAAACAGACTTATGACAGGGGAGCGACTGCGATGAGCGATCTCAACGGCAGGGTGGCGCTGGTAACGGGAGCGTCCGGCGGAATCGGCGGCGCGATCGCCCGCGACCTGCATGCACGGGGCGCCAAGGTGGGCCTCTCGGGAACGCGCCGCGACGCACTGGACGGACTGGCGGCGGAGATGGGCGAGGGCGTTGCGGTGCTGCCGTGCAACCTCTCCGATCCTGCTGCGGTGGCGAGCCTGGCAAAGGAGTGCGAGACGGCGCTCGGCGGGTTGGACATCCTGGTCAACAACGCCGGGCTGACCCACGATACGCTGGCCCTGCGGATGAAGGACGAGGATTGGGACACTGTGCTGGAGGTCAACCTCAGCGCGGCGTTCCGCCTATCGCGTTCGGCGCTGAAGGGCATGATGAAGCGGCGCTGGGGTCGTATCGTCAATATCAGCTCGGTGGTGGGCGTGGTCGGCAATCCGGGGCAGGCTAACTATGTCAGCGCCAAGGCGGGCCTGATCGGTCTCACGAAGGCGCTGGCGCAGGAAGTTGCCTCGCGCGGAATTACCGTGAATGCGGTTGCGCCGGGCTTTATCGAGACGGCGATGACCGACGCGCTCAACGAGGAGCAACGCGCGCGTATCCTGCAGCGTGTGCCCGCCGACCGGCTGGGCAGACCGGAAGAGGTCGCCGCCAGCGTTGCCTTCCTGGCAGGCGAGCAAAGCGGCTATATCACCGGGCAAACCTTGCACGTCAACGGCGGAATGGCCATGATATAGCACCATTTTTGCACGGACTCCCAAGCGCTTCCGCGCTAGCAACACGGGTGTAACTGTGATAAGAGGCGGCGCCCTAGCGCAGGCAACGGATGGCGCAGAGGGTATGAGCGGGTACGAATGAAATTCCAGGAGGGGCCGATGGCCCTGCCGACAAAACCACCTACCGAAGGGTCAAGAAGGGCATGAGCGACAACGATATCGCCGAGCGCGTGAAGAAGATCGTAGTGGAGCACCTGGGCGTCGACGAGGCCAAGGTCACTGAAACCGCCAGTTTCATTGACGACCTTGGGGCCGACAGCCTCGACACCGTCGAGTTGGTCATGGCGTTCGAAGAGGAGTTCGGGTGCGAGATTCCCGACGATGCCGCGGAGAAAATCGTGACCGTCAAGGATGCGGTCAACTTCATCCAGGAGCACGCGGCTTGAGGCGCGGGGCGCAAGTCGCCCCGTTTCCGCACGCCCTTAAACATACGGATCGTTGAGCCGTCATGAGACGTGTTGTCGTGACCGGGATGGGTCTCGTGACGCCACTTGGAAGTGGTGTGGCGAGTGTGTGGGAACGCCTGATCGCCGGAAAATCGGGCCTGCGGGCGATCGAGAATTTTGACGTCTCCGATATTCCGTCGAAGATCGCGGGGCAGGTGCCGCGCGGATCTACGGTGGATGGGGACTTCAATCCGGATGATTTCGTCGCGCCTAAGGATCAGCGCAAGATCGACGAGTTTATCGTCTATGCCCTGGCGGCTGCCCAACAGGCCGTGGAGGACTCCGGCTGGCTGCCGCAGGACGACCACGACCGGGACCGGACGGGGGTGATGATCGGCTCGGGCATCGGTGGATTGCAGACCATTTGTGAAGGGGCCGTGACGGTTCATGAGAAGGGGCCGCGCCGGCTTTCGCCGTTTTTCATTCCGGCGGCTCTGATCAATCTGGCTTCGGGGCAAGTGTCGATCCGCTATGGCTTCCGGGGGCCGAACCATTCGGTGGTCACGGCCTGTTCGACCGGTGCGCACGCGATCGGCGACGCGACGCGGCTGATTGGCTATGGCGATGCGGATGTGATGGTCGCCGGGGGTGCGGAAGCCGCGGTTTGCCGCGTCGGTATGGCGGGCTTCTCCTCCGCGCGCGCTTTGTCCACCGGATACAACGACAGACCGGTGAGCGCATCCCGGCCCTGGGACCAGGGACGTGACGGATTCGTCATGGGCGAAGGCGCGGGTGTCCTGGTGCTGGAAGAGTTGGAGCACGCGAAGAAGCGCGGCGCCCCGATTTACGCCGAAGTGGTCGGCTACGGGCTTTCTGGCGATGCCCATCACATCACCGCGCCGGCGGAAGACGGCAACGGCGGCTTCCGGTCGATGCAAGCGGCGATTCGCTCCGCCGGTGTGGATCTGGAACAGATCGACTACATCAATGCCCACGGGACCTCGACGCCGAAGGGTGACGAGATAGAGCTGGGCGCGGTGAAGCGACTTTTCGGGGCGCACGCGGACAAGGTCTGCATGTCCTCGACCAAATCGGCGATCGGCCACCTTCTCGGGGCGGCCGGTGCGGTAGAAGGGATCTTCTGCATCCTCGCGGTGAAACACGGCGTCGTTCCGCCGACCTTGAACCTGGACGATCCCTCGCCAGCCTGCGAGGGCGTGAATCTCGTGCCTCATAGCGCTCAGGAACGGAAGGTGCGTTACGCGCTTTCGAACTCCTTCGGTTTCGGCGGAACGAACGCCAGCATCGTCGTCGCGTCCTGCGACTAGCCTGGGAGAGGTCCGGTGGCCCGTTTTCTCGTTGCCGCGACCTTCTTGACCGCCATCGCAATCGTGGCGGGCGGGCTCTTCCTGGCGTGGGGCAAGGCGCAGTTCGAATCGGCTGGGCCGCTTGAGGAGTCGACCACGGTGGTGGTTCCGCGTGGCGCGGGGCTTGAGCGGATCGCGACCCTTCTGGATCGCGCCGATGTGCTGGAGCGCCGTGAGGTCTTCATCTGGGGCGCGCGGCTGACCCAACAGGCGCATCGCCTTAAGGCCGGGGAGTTTGCCTTTCCTGCCCGCGTGAGCCCGGAGGAGGCGCTGGATATCCTGGTTTCCGGCGAAACCGTGGTGCGCCGGATCACGATTCCCGAAGGGCTCGTCAGCGCGCAGGTCGTCGCCGTTCTAAGCGCCGCCGACGGCATGAGCGGAGAGCTGGAGCGTGTGCCGCCACAAGGCACGCTGCTGCCGGAAACTTACAACTATCGCTGGGGCGAAGACCGTGCGGCCATGCTGCGGCGCATGGAGCGCGCCATGGAGGACACGCTGGAGTCCCTCTGGCCCGAACGGGCGGAAGATCTGCCGTTCGAGACGCGGGAAGAGGCGCTGACCCTGGCCTCGATCGTTGAGAAGGAGACGTCGGTGGATGACGAGCGCCCGCTCGTCGCCGGAGTCTTTATCAACAGGCTGCGGCGCGGGATGCGGCTCCAGTCGGACCCGACGGTCGTCTACGCGGCGACCGAAGGGCTGGGACCGCTCGGCCGCCGTATCACCCGCGGCGACCTGGACCGGGAGCATCCTTACAACACCTACCGCATCAACGGGCTGCCGCCCGGCCCCATCGCCAATCCCGGCCGCCAGTCCATCGCCGCCGCCCTGAACCCGGCCGAGACCGACTACATCTACTTCGTGGCGGACGGCAACGGCGGACACGCCTTTGCCCGGACCCTGCAAGAGCACAACCGCAACGTCGCCGCATGGCGGCGCATCCGCGATAGCCAGACCGCGGAGGATTAGGCATATCAGCGCTTTTCCGGCAGGCTCGCCAGCAAACGGTCGGTGAGGCCCGGCGGCAGTGCCGCCAGCAGCCAGATGGCCGCCCATAAGCGCCACGGGAAGGCGATCCGCGCCTTGTCCCGCGCCAGCCCCTTGCGAACCACCTCTGCCGCCTTCTCCGCGTCCATCAGCAGCGGCATGGGAAAGTCGTTCACCTCTGTCATGCGCGAGCGCACAAAGCCGGGGCAGATCACGCTGACCCCGATCCCGTGGGGGCGGAGGTGCGCCCGCAGCGATTCGCCCCAGATGCGCACGGCCGCCTTGCTGGCACAGTATGCGGGCGCGCCGGGGAAGCCTCGGAAACCCGCCAGCGACGACATGATCGCGATCTGTCCGTAACCACGCCTGCGCATTGGGTCCAGGGCGGGCAGCACGGTGTTGATGACGCCGTCCACGTTGGTGGCGAAGATCTGCCGGGTTTGGAGATCGCTCTCGCCGCCGCTCCCGGTTCCCGCCGACACTCCGGCGTTGGCGACGAGAAGGTCGAGCGGACGCGCCGCCGTGTGTTCCGCCACCCAGTCCGCCATGGCGTCACGGTCGGTCACCTCGATACAGGCGGTCGCCACCTCGGCCCCGAGCGCGCGGCAAGCGTCCGCCACGTCTTCCAGGCGCTCCAGGCTGCGGCCGCTCAGCGCAAGGCGAGCGCCCGGCTCCGCATAGGCTCTGGCGAGTGCGGCCCCGATGCCGCTGGAGGCCCCGGTGATGAGCATCGAGCGCGGCGGGGGAAACGGGTATGGCACGTCAACGGCCCCTTCGCCTTCATGGTATGATGATCGACACCATAAGCTGCAAGGCGCGCGAGGCAAGGACGGCGCGTTTCTCGCGCTTGTGTGCGCCCCTGCCGCGTGGATATAGTGCGCCGCCACAGACATCGCCCGAGCGGCGCAACAGGAAAGGCTGCCATTCGTGTCCGTCGCCAGTATGACCGGCTTCGCCCGCCGAGAAGGGGGAGATGCCAAACTGACCTGGATCTGGGAAGCCAAGAGCGTGAACGGCAAGGGGCTGGACGTGCGCTGCCGCTTGCCTTCGGGAATGGAAGCGCTTGAGTCGAAGGTCCGCGCGGCCGTACCCCGCTTCTGCGCACGCGGCAGCGTCACCGTGAGCCTGACCCTGGACCGGGGCGAGCGCTCCATGCGCCTTCAGGTCAACCGCGACATGCTGGAGCAACTGGTCCGGCTGACCCGCGAGCTTCAGCAGGAGATCGAGGCCGAACCGCCGCGTCTGGATGGTCTCCTTGCGGTGCGCGGCGTACTGGAAACGGTCGAAGAACTGGACGATCCCGCCGCCCTGGCAGACCGCGAGGCGCGCATGGCGGAGGATCTGGACCAGCTTATGGAGCAACTGGCGGAGACGCGCCGCGAAGAGGGCGCACGGCTAAAGGCGATGGCGCTCGCGCACCTCGGCCGCGTGTCCGAATTGACGATACAGGCGGCGGCCACTGCGGAGGCGCAGCCGGAGACCTTGAAGGGCCGACTGCGTCGCCAGCTCGATGAACTCCTTGAGGCGGAAACCGGGGTGTCGGAAGAGCGGCTGGCACAGGAACTCGCGCTGCTGATCACCAAAAGCGACATTCGCGAGGAACTCGACCGCCTTACCGCCCACGAGGCGGCGGCGCGGGAATTGCTGGAAGAGGACAGCGCGATCGGTCGTCGCCTGGATTTCCTTTGCCAGGAGTTCAACCGCGAAGCGAACACCTTATGCTCCAAGGCGCAGGACGTGGGTTTGACGCGGATAGGCCTGGCGTTGAAGAACGCCGTCGAGCAGCTTCGCGAGCAAATCCAGAACATCGAGTGAGCGCTGTGCAGGAAGGAATTATCAAACGCCGGGGACTGATGCTGGTGCTCTCCTCGCCGTCGGGCGCGGGCAAGACCACGATCTCCCGCAAGTTGCTGGAACGTGAGGAGAACCTCCGGCTTTCCATCTCCACAACCACCCGCGCTCCGCGCCCCGGGGAGGTGGAAGGCATCGACTATCGCTTCGTCGACGACTCCAGTTTCCGCTGCATGGTGGAAAAGGGCGCTTTCCTGGAGCACGCGCAGGTCTTCGGAAACTCCTACGGCACTCCGCGAGGGCCGGTTCAGCGGATGTTGGAGCAGGGCGGCGACGTGTTGTTCGACATCGATTGGCAGGGTACGCAGCAACTCCGCGAAAGCGCGCGCGAAGATCTGGTCTCGGTCTTCATCCTGCCGCCCTCGACCGAGGAGCTGTCCCGCCGCCTGCATGCCCGCGCTCTCGATCCCGAGCATGTGGTGCGTCAGCGTATGGCGAAGGCAGCCAGCGAAATGAGCCATTGGGCGGAGTACGATTACATCGTGGTCAACGAGGATATCGAGGAAAGTGTCCGGCGCGTCACCTCGATCCTCGCCGCCGAACGCCTGCGCCGCGACCGGCAGATCGGCCTTCGGGCCTTCGTGGAAAAGCTCTGCGCGGAGACGGAGCAGCGGGATTAGGGAGTCTGGCGTCCCTGAAGGGCTCTCGCCAGCGTGCAGAACTCGGCGATGGAAAGATCTTCCGGCCGCGCGGTTTCGCTTACACCGGCTTCCTCGAGCAAGGCGAGGGGATCGCCGAGAGTTTTGAGGCTCTGCCGGAGCATCTTGCGCCGCTGCCCGAAGGCGGCGGCGGTAACCTGTTGCAGGGCCGCGCTATCGGCGGGGTAAAGCGGGGCGGCGCGCGGCACCAGTTGCACGACGCTGGACACCACCTTCGGCGGCGGCGTGAACGCCTCTCTCGGCACATGAAAGAGGATGCGCGCGCTGCACAGCCACTGCGTAAAGATCGACAGGCGCCCATAATCCTTGCTGCTGGGCTTCGCGACAAGCCGCTCGGCCACCTCGCGCTGAAACATCAGCGTGAAATTTTCCGCGACCGAAGGGTCCTCCGCGACCTCCAGCAACCAGTTCACCAGAAGCTGTGTCGAAATATTGTAAGGCAGGTTCGCCACCACGCGGCGCGGCGGGTCTCCCAGCTTGGCGAGTGGCTGGTTCAGCGCGTCCTCCGCCCGCACCGTCAAACGGCCGGGAAAAGCCGCCGAAAGCTCCGCCAACGCCTCGACACAGCGCGCATCGCGCTCCACCGCGATCACACGATGCGCTCCAGCCAGCAGCAGAGCGCGTGTCAAGCCACCGGGGCCGGGGCCGATTTCGACCGTGGTGCCGCTGTCGAGCGGCCCGGCGGCGCGGGCGATACGGCCGGTCAGGTTCATGTCGAACAGGAAATGCTGGCCCAGGGAACGCCGCGCGGACAGGCCGTGGCGCGCGATCACATCACGTAGGGGCGGCAGGCCGGGAGCCGCGTCAGACACCGTCGGCCGCCGCCGCGCGGGCGCGTCCCTCTACCATTTCTCGCGCGGTCCGCAGCGCTTCGATCAAGCTCGTCGGATCGGCTTTGCCGGTTCCGGCGAGGGCGAAGGCGGTCCCGTGGTCGGGCGAGGTTCGCACGAACGGCAGGCCCAAGGTGATGTTGACGCCCCGCGCGAAGTCGATTGTCTTGATCGGGATCAGCGCCTGGTCGTGATACATGCACAGCGCGGCGTCGTAGGCCGCGCGCGCGGCGGCGTGAAACATCGTATCGGCGGAGACCGGGCCGGTGACGGAGAACCCCTCGGCGCGCAATGTTTCCAGGGCGGGAGCGATTACGTCGATGTCCTCGCGGCCCAGCACGCCCTGCTCCCCGGCGTGGGGATTCAGTCCGGCGACGCAGAGGCGCGGGTTGGCAATCCCGAAGTCTCGAATGAGGCTCCGCGCCGTCACCCGCGCAGCGTGCAGGATGGCGTCGCGGGTGAGTGCCTCTGGCACCTGCCGCAGGGGGATGTGGATCGTCACCGGAACGACGCGAAGCTCCGGACACGCCAGCATCATGACGGGCGTGGGGGCGGGGAGCGCGTCGTCAGCGGCAAGCGCGGCCAGGAATTCCGTGTGGCCAGGGTGCGCGAATCCTGCGTCGTAGAGCACTGACTTGGCGATCGGATTCGTCACCACGGCGGCCGCTTCGACGCTGCGTACCAAGGCGACTGCGCGGCGAATCGCGTTGAGCACGGCCTCGCCGGTTGCGCTGCTTGGAGTGCCCGGAACGACCTTGCGGCCAAAGCGATGGTCGAGCACCGGCAGCGCTTCGGCGAAGGCGTCGATCGCGTCGGCGCAGGAGGTAACCTCCGCGACTGGAATGCGCCAACCCAGTTCGGCGAAGAGGGCGTGCAGCCGTTCCACCTCGTCCAGCAGCACAAAGCAGGGAATGCTTTCGCTGCTTTGCCGCATCCAGGCCAGCCCGGCAATTTCAGCCCCGATGCCCGCCGGTTCTCCTGGTGTAAGGATCAGCGGGCGCGTCGGATCGCTGCTCCACACGTCGTGCTGCGGCATCCGAACGGACCTTAGATCCGGACATCGACATGGGCGTCGCGGCGCAGGTCGCGCATGTGGCGCTGAATACGCAAATTCAGGCGCTCACGCATCAGGTTGTCCGAGATCTGGTCCCGATCGACGCCCGCATACTCCCGCTCGCAGACCATCAGAACACTGATGCCGTCCCCGATTTGCATCGGTTCCGACGGTGCGCCTAGGGAAAGGCCGGAGATGGCCGAGCGCAGCTCGTCCGGGAGGTTGGCGGTGTCGACCGTACCGAGATCGCCCGAGCCGATGCCGCCGATCCGGTCGGCCAGGGCAGACATTTCACCACAGGAATCGATCTCCCGGGAAACCTCGCGCAGGCGGCCCATCGCGGCGTCGAGTTCTTCAGCGGAGGCGTCCGGCGGCGTCTCGATGAAAAGCTGCTGCAGGTGGACGCGTTCCTCGCCCGCGGTGATCCGCCTGCGGTCCATCAGTTGCACGATGTGGATGCCGCTGAAGGTGCGGACGGGGCCGACGATCTCGCCATTTCGAGCGTTGTTCAACTCATCCGCCACAGCCTGCGGCAGCCCTTGCGCGGTCACCCAGCCGAGGTCCCCGCCGACCGGCGCCGTGGCGCTTTGCGAAAACTCCCGCGCCAGGGCTTCAAAATCGGCGCCCTGCTCGAGTTGCTGTATCAACCGCTCGGCCGTGTTGCGCACGCGCTGCTCAGCTTCGGGGCCGCCGACCGCAAGAAAGATTTCACGGGCTTGCATCTGTTGCTCACCCTCTTGTGCGCGCAGGCGCTCGACCGCACCCTCGACCTCTTCGGGCCCAAGCTGTACCTCCGGCCGGATTCGCTGGCCGACGACCTTCTGCCAAGCGATGTTCGCGCGAATCTGTTCCCGGAAAATCTGCGGCATAACACCGCTGTTCTCCAGAGACTGCGTAAGTTGCCGGGTGCTCATGTTGTTGCCGCGCGCGATCCGCTGGACCTGCTCGTCCACCTCCTCGGAGGATACCTCGACACCGACGCGCCGGGCTTCCTGCATTTGCAAGCGCTCGTCGATCAGATTCTCCAATACCTGGGGCGCGACCCGCTGTCGTTGCTGCTGGGAATCCGGCAGCCCCGAGGTCAAAAGGGCGAGGCGAACCCGCATCTCCAGGTCGAGGACGGAGATGACCTCGTCGTTGACGACCGCGGCTGGACGCAGGGTTTCGTTCGCGTGCCCTGGAACCGGAAAGGGCAGGGCGAAGACTGCAACAAGCAGGGTTAGGCGGCTCAGCCACCGAATCATAGGTGTCCACCCAATATTATGAATGCCTCTCGTAAACGCCGCCGGCCAGTCTTTCCGGCCAGCCTGCCAAAGCGGGACTATAAGCTTTTGTGCTCGCGGGCACAACGCGCCCGGCCGTGCCCTTGCCAGGAAAATCCTGAAATTCGAGGGGCATCCTAATCCGTCACGAACTCTCCGAGGTGACGGAGGCCGACGCGCACCATGACGCGGAACTCCGGGTCCAGATCCCGGTCTTCAAAAAACCTGCGCTCGGCCTGTATGTTCACCAGCATGCAGTCGCAGTGCCAGGTCAGGCCCAGGCGCGTCAGTAGGCTGTTGCCTGCCTGGAGGTCGCGCCGATGCGAAACCTCGGCGGACCAGTCGCGGGCGAAACGCGTGTTGAGCTGGACAAAGAGTTCCTCGCGCTCGCCCGGATCTTCGACCAAGAAGGATTCGTCGTCGTCGAGCGCGGTGTAATCGAGGTTCAGCCGCAAGGCCGGAGGACCTAGGCCGAGATTGAGTTCATTACGGCGGCTGCTGAAGTCGTCCTGATCGAATCGAAAGCGATAGGACGCGTCGACGAACGGAATCGGGCTGAAGTCGAGCCGCCCGACGAGGTCCGAAAAACTTCCGTCCGTCCCTGCCGCCCGTGGCACCGACTCGTCGGAACTGATCCGAAAGCTCTGCCCGAGGAAGGCGCCCACATACCCAAATCCATCGGAGAACACGGAGTAGCTGAGGCCGTAATCCACTCGCTGTCCCGACGAAATGCGGTCGCGGCCCGGAAAGCGGTTCAGCCGGAAGAGGTTGGTGTCGTCGAACTCGAAATCCAGACTGTCCTCGTTGGGGATTTCGCCTGGGTTGCCGCCGTTCGGGCCGACCACGACCTGAACGCGCGGCTCCAGCACTTCGCGGCCCAGGAAACTCGTGCGGTGCATCGGATAGCGATAACTCAAGGCCATCTGGGGGAACAGCCGTCCGGCGAAGTCGTCGTCGCGCATTTCCCCCGGCGGCGGGTTCACCCGGTTGCCGACGAGATCTGCGCCGCTGACCGAATAGCCGTCGGCATGGAGGACCGTCGTGAGTTCGCTGATTCCGCCAAGCGCATCGGTGTGGGCGCGGGTCCAGCCGACGCTGGAGGACAGACGGCGGCTGTTCCGCCCGTCGACGCGGCTAAGCGCCAGTATCCCGGCATCGACGAAGGTGTGCCCGCCGAGCATCTGCCCGGGCTCGCTCATGGCGCTGTAGGTCAACTCCGGGAGGACGATGGGCAGTTCGCTGTCGCTGTCCAACTCGCGCATGCCTTGAAAGGACATGGCCCGCGCAGCGGTGTAGTTCCGCCCATGAAAGCCCTCGACAAAGGCCTGCGAGGTGAGGAAGCGATCGCGGTCGAAGTTGTATATCCGGAGGTATGTGTCGTCGGTGGTTCGCTGTGCGTCGAACCCCCAGCGCCAGTTCCGGTCGATCGCGAAGTCTCCTTGGGTGTCGATGTGGCCGCGAAAGGCGTTGCGGTCCTTGTTCGGTCCGACTCCGCGGTCGGCGAGCGTGGCGCTTCCGGCGATGGAATAGCGGCCAGAGCGGGTGCGCTGCCGATACTCTCCGCCCAGGACCGGACCTTGCTCCGACGTAAAAATCGGTTCAAAGGTGAAATCACGGTGTTCGTCGATCACGTAATGATAGGGAATCTGGAACTGCGCCCCCAGCTCGCTCGACGAACCGAAAGTCGGGGCGAGAAAGCCGCTTTTACGGTCCAGCGTGGGATCGGGATGCTCGAAGTACGGCGTGTAGAGCACCGGCAGGCCGAAAATTTCCAGGCTGGCGTCGCGGTAGCGCAGAATCTGGTCTTCCTGGTCGTGGATCACCCGGTCCGCCCTGATCTGCCAAGCCGGTGCGCCACCCAGGCCGGTTGCGCACTGGTCGCAAGGGCTGAAGACGACGCTGCGCATCTCCGTCCGCGATCCATCGACCCGCACGGCACTGGCTGCGGCGAGACGGGAGCGGTCGGTGAGGAGCATACCGAAGCTGCGCACCGCGCCTTCGAGCAGGTCTCCGGTGAGTTCAATGCTTTCGGCATAGAGGATTTCGCCGGTCGGTTCGAACAGACGGACGTTGCCCTCCGCGCGGATGATGTCGCCGTCGACGTCGTAGATCAGCCGGTCGGCATGAAGGATACGCTCCCCGCGCGCCACCTCGACGTTGCCCTCGGCCGTGACGACACGGGCGGAGTCGTCATAGGTGACGCTGTCGGCCTGGAGCAAGGCGGGACGCACTTCGTCGCCCGCCTCGACCTCGACGGGGATCTGGGCAACCTGCGAAATCGGCGACAGCGCGGGTACGGGTACGGGTCGCTCGCCCGCTGTCAGCGGCTTGGCCGCCGGGAGACTCACCGCCGCCAAGGCCGCGCCGATCCCCAGCACGAGCGTACGCAATCCCTGCCTGCGGAGCTTTCGCCCGCGCAGCTT
Organism: Rhodovibrio sp.; assembly: GCA_007127165.1. Classification (GTDB taxonomy): domain Bacteria; phylum Pseudomonadota; class Alphaproteobacteria; order Kiloniellales; family Rhodovibrionaceae; genus SKZV01. The sequence continues at coordinate 32,904 of SKZV01000128.1, forward strand.
CCGTCGTCCCCCCCGCATGTGCCCCCGCATATGTGTTGTCGCTACCCATCTTCCATGTGGAGCAGAGTCGTCACGCCCAGGATCAGACTGGCTCCGGCGGGTGCCCAGCCCGCCAGAACGACCGGAATTTTACCGCTGATTCCCAGCGCGAAGACGACGTTCGAGATAACGTAAATCAGGAAGCCCGTCAGCACCCCGGCCAGCACCATCATCGCCACCCCTCCGCCGCGATGTTGGCGCAGCGAGAACGTCGCGGCCAGAAGAATCATTGCCGAAAGCAGTGCGGGAAGAGCCAACAGCCGGTGAAACTGGAGCTTGTGCGGGTTCGCCGTGAATCCCGCATCCTCCAATAGCTCGATGAACTCCGGCAGCGACCAGAACGAGATGGTCTCCGGCGGCGCGAAGCTGTTGTGGATCTTCTCCGGCGTCAGATCGGTCGGGACGTCCATCTCCTCCACAAAGCGGCTCTGCTCCCCCGGACGCGTCAGCCAAGCGTCGTAGAGTGTCCACTTACCGTCGTGCAGATCGGCGCGCTCCGCGTCGATTCGGCTGGTAAAGCGGTCCTCCGTCTCGAAGCGGAAGATGATGACGTTGTGGAGGCTCATCGCTTCCTCGGAAACCCGCCGCGCGTGGATGACGGAGTTGCCGTCGCCGTCCGATTGCCGCAGCCAGAGACCGTCGCCCGACAAGGCCAGCGTCGACGCCTCCCCCGTTGAATACTGGCTTTGCAGCTCATCGTGCTTGGAAAGCAGGACCGAGGCCAGCGGGTTGATCGCCCCCGTGGTGATGGCGCCGATGACGATCGTCACCGCGACCACCGGCAGCAGGAACTGCCAGACCGACACTCCGGCGGAGCGCACCACGACCAGCTCGTTATTGCGCGTCATGCGCCAGAAGGTCGCCATCGCGGCGAAAAGCACGCTGAACGGCATGACCTCCTGAATGAGGTGCGGCAGCTTATAGAAAGCTAGCTCGACCACGTGGATCAAGGCCACATCGCGAGTCGCCAAGCGGTCGAGCTGATCCACCGTCGTCACGAGCAGGATGATGGCGGAGATGGCCAGGAACAGCGTCAGGAAACGCACGGTGAACTGCCGCGCAATGTAGAGCGAGACCGTCTTCGACAGCCGCGGGCGGCGCAGCCTGGGCCGCGGATCGGCGACGGCGGTCATGATGCGGCTCCCGGCGAGACGCCTTCCGGCGATGTGCCGCCCCTCGATGCGTCAACCGGGGCGTCGTGCAGCCTCGGTTGCTGGACCCGCCTTCGCCGATGGTGGAGCAGCAGGGCGTAAGGCGCGATCAGCGCCAGCGCCAGCGTGACGTACATCAGCGGCCAGAGCACCGTATTGCGTACGGTCAGGTCGGTCACGGCGAGCTGGGCCGACTGCAGGACGGCGACGGCGACGACTCCGCCGACGATCCGCATGGTCTGGCCGCGCCGCGAGAACTCGCCGCCGAGCATCGCCGCAAGCCCTACTCCGACGAAGGCCAGCGTGA
>SKZV01000124.1 GCA_007127165.1 Rhodovibrio sp.
ACCGAGCGCGCCAGCCCCTCCGCGCCAAGCTGGTCTTCGAGCCACTCCTGCACCTCGCGCCCACGCTCGCCGATCAAGCCGATCACGATGACTTCGGCGGCGCTGTAGCGCGCCAGCATCGACAGCAGCACCGACTTGCCTACGCCGGAACCGGCGAATATCCCCATGCGCTGGCCCCGGCAGCAGGTCATGAAGGTGTTGATCGCCTTCACGCCCAAGTCGATCTTGCCGCCGACCCGCTGGCGCCCGTGGGCGGGCGGCGGCGCGGCGCGCAGCGGATAGGCGTCAGGGCCCTGCGGCAGGCGCCCCTTGGCGTCCACCGGCTCCCCCAAGGCGTTCACGACCCGCCCGAGCCAAGCGTCGCTGGGGCGCACCGTCGGCTCACTGACGCTCAGTTCCGCCTTGCAACCGAGACTGACCCCCTCGAGGGGGCCGAACGGCAGCAGCAACGCCCGGCCGTTGCGGAACCCGACCGCTTCGCATGGCAACCGTCGGCCGCCGCGTGCGAGGATTTCGCAGCGGCCGCCAATCGACAGCACCCGGTTAAGCCCCGCCACTTCGATCAACATTCCGAGTACGGATGACACCCGTCCATAGAGTTGCTGCTCGGGGAGGCGATCCAGGTTGTCCAAAAAAGTCTTGAGTGCGGAACTCACAGCCATGCGTCCGCCTTGTATTTTCCATTGACTTGCGCGACTCTCCGTCGGTCGCCGCGTCATCATGAATGCCTTGGGTTTAAGGATAGGTAAAAAATGCTCCGTAAACCTTTTGTTAAGGATCATGACGCAAATTGGTTAATAGTCTGGCCGTTGGAGCCGTAGGTAAGCGGCATGTTTTGGGGGTAGAGACAATGCGCGTCCTCCTGGTGGAAGACGACAGCGCAATGGCGCAAAGCATCGCCACGATGCTGAAGTCGGAGAACTTCATCTGCGACACGACCGACATGGGTGAAGACGGACTGGAGATCGGCAAGCTCTACGACTACGATATTATCATTCTCGATCTGATGTTGCCGGACATCGACGGCTACGAGGTCTTGCGCCGGATGCGCGCGTCGCGGATTCAAACGCCAATTCTGATCCTTTCCGGGCTTTCCGGCCTGGACGACAAGATCAAGGGGCTGGGGTTCGGGGCCGACGATTATTTGACGAAGCCATTCGACAAGCGCGAGTTGATCGCCCGCATCCAGGCGATCATCCGGCGGTCGAAGGGGCATTCCGATTCAATCATCAAAACCGGCAAACTGACCGTCAACCTCGACGCCCGCACTGTGGAGGTGGAGGCTCAGCCGCTGCATCTGACCGGCAAAGAATACGGAATCCTGGAGTTGCTGTCGCTGCGCAAGGGCACGACGCTGACCAAGGAGATGTTCCTCAATCATCTTTACGGCGGCATGGACGAGCCGGAACTGAAGATCATCGACGTCTTCGTGTGCAAGCTGCGGAAAAAGCTGGCGAACGCGACCGGTGGCGAAAACTACATCGAAACGGTGTGGGGACGCGGCTACATGCTGCGCGATCCCGATGCACCCCCGGAAGAGTCGCAAGAGGACTCGACGGACAGCGCCGTAAGCGACAGCGGCAAGCGGAAGGTGCGCAACGCCGTCAGCGCCTGACTAAGCGCTGGCGCCGTCGATTCCGGCCAAAGTGGGTTCGTCGCGTGTGGGCTTCACGAACGCCCGTTCAGTCCCGCTCCTGCCTGGGAGGGAGATTGAGCGGGCGTTTTCTTCTGTAGGCGTTACCGTGAGCGCGCCTTCGCGGCCTCGGCGGCGGGAATAGGCGCGTAGAGCCCGCGTTGAGCGCTGACCGGGCGGAAGCGGCTGGAGATTCCAAGGACCGTTTCCGCGCCGCCAAGCGTCAGATAGCCGTCGGGCGCCAGGACGTCCGCGATCTTCGCCAGTACGTGGGCCTTCGTTTCCTGATCGAAATAAATCAGCACATTGCGGCAAAAGATCACGTCGAACTTGCCCAGCGTTCTCGGATCTTCCAACAGGTTGTGCTTGCGAAAGCTCACCATTTTTCGAACATCCCGCCGCAAGCGCCAGCGGTCCCCTTCCTGCTCGAAGTACTTCGCCAGAAGCTGAATCGGCAGGCCGCGCTGCACCTCGAACTGGCTGTACTGTCCTTCCTCGGCCCGCCGCAGCATCGCGCTGGAAAGGTCCGTGGCCACAATCTCGATTCGCCAGCCGGCCAGCTTCGCCCCCAGTTCCGTCATCATCATCGCCAGGGAATACGGCTCCTGTCCGCTGGAGCAGGCGGCCGACCAAATCCGGATGGTCTTGCGGTCACTCCGCGCGTCCATCATCGTCGGCAGGATCACGTCGCGGAACTGATCGAAGGGGGTCTTGTCGCGGAAAAAGAACGATTCGTTCGTCGTCATCGCCTCGACGACTTCGTTAAGCACCTCCGCCTGGGCGCCCTTGCCTTCCTTGCGCACAAGCGCATGGACGAGCGCGGTAGCATCCTTGAAACCCCAGTTTCGGGAAACCGGCGTCAGGCGGCTCTCCGCCAAGTAGCCCTTGTCACTGCCAAGGACCAAGCCCGAGCGGCCGTGCAGCAACGCCGCCAGTTTGCGGAAATCATCCGGGGTCATGCGGCCGGCCTCCCGGCGATCCGGCGCACATGCTCGGCAATCTGGTCGAGCGGCAGGATCGCGGAGCAGAGGCCAGCCTTCGCCACCGCGCCGGGCATCCCCCAGACGACCGACGTCTCCTCGTCCTGCGCGATCACCTGTCCGCCTGCCTGGACGACCGCCTCGCAGCCGAGTAGGCCGTCGCTGCCCATTCCAGTCAGGATAACCGTGAGAATGCGGCCGCCGTAAATCTCCACCAAGCTCCGCAACATCGGATTGACCGAAGGCCGGCAGAAGTTTTCCGGCTCGCCGTCGGAAAGGTGCAACTTCACCGCGCCCTGCTCGCGACGGGCCACCAGATGCTGCCCGCCGCGCGCCACGTAAACCGAACCGCCATTGACGGCCATGCCGTCGGTGGCCTCGGCGCAGGACTGCTTCGCTTGGCGGCTGATGTGATCGGCCAGCAGCGCCGTGAAGGTCGCAGGCATGTGCTGGGTGATAAAAATCGGCTGCGAAACGGTGCCAAGGGCGGAAAGCACCTTGAACAAGGCCTGCGGCCCGCCCGTCGAGGAGCCGATGGCGATCGCCTGCGGCGGCAGCGTCGCAACGCTGCGACGCAACACCGGCGTCGGCCCCTTTGCCGCCTTGATGGCGGTGATCGCCCCCGAGCCGCGGACCGGAGCGGTTTCGCGCGCCGGACGGCCGTCGGGCAGCGACTCGCCGCTGGCCTTGCGCCGGGCGGAGCCGACGGCCTTGACTTTCGCGCTCAACTCCCGCTGAAACGCCTCGGCATTATGCAGCCCGCCCGTCGAGGGCTTGGTCACATAGTCCGCCGCCCCGGACTGGAGGGCGCGCAGCGACACCTCGGCGTTCTGCTTGGTGAGCGTGGAGGACATGATGACCTGAACGCCCGGCTGCACCTGCAAGAGCTTGGGCAGGGCGGTCAGGCCGTCCATCACCGGCATCTCGATGTCGAGCACGACGACGTCGATTCGCGTGCGGGCCAGGGTGTCGAGCGCTCTCTGACCGTTGCCGACGGAGGCAACGACCTTGATGTCCTTGTCCTGCTCCAGGAAACGGGTGACGAGACCGCGCACGACGGCGGAATCGTCGACCACCATGATCCGGTAGGGACCACCGTTTTCGCCCAGGCCGGAGCCACGAGCGGCTTCATTACCGGCCATTTTAGAGGAGTCCTACCTGGGCGAACTTGGACTGAGCGATTTCGCTGTCGAACGGCTTCCTGATGTACTCGTTCGCGCCCGCAACCATAGCTTGCTGGATGTGCGCCATGTCGGTTTCCGTCGTGCAGAACACGACCACCGGCGCGTCCCCGCCGGAGGTGGCGCGCAGCTTGCGCAGGAAATCGATGCCGTTCATCACCGGCATGTTCCAATCGAGCAGGATCGCATCCGGCATGGCCTTCAAGCAGGAGTCCAGAGCGACCTGCCCGTTCTCCGCTTCACGCGTTTCGAAGTTCAAACTCTCGATAATCCGGCGCGCCACGGAACGCACGACTTTCGAGTCGTCAACAATCAAGCAGACCTTCATGGGAACCCCGGTTTCAGGCGGCCTGCGTGCCTTTGTAATCGAGCAAACGATCGACATCGAGCACCACGAGCAGCCTTTCCTTCAAACGATAAATTCCTGCCGAGAACTCGCGGAACTTCGGGTCCAGCGTCGGCGGATTGCGGCCGAACGCGGTGGGATCGAGGTTGAGAACCTCCCCAACCTCATCCACCCGTAGGCTGTAAAGCTCGCCGCCCTGTTCGACCACGATCGACATATCGTCGTCGCTGCGCTTGCGCGACGCCAGCCCTAGACGAAGCCGCACATCGATGGCGGTCACGATGCGGCCGCGCAGATTCAAGACCCCCGCAACCTCCTTTGGCGCAAGCGGAATGCAGGTGATATTGCCGCCAGCCAAGACATCCTGTACCTGAAGCACCGGAATGCCGAACAACTGCTTGGCGATCATGAAGGTTACATAGTCCTGTGTCCCCTGCGTGGCGGCGACAAGTTGGCCGCCAGAGAACTTGGTCAGGCTGCGTCCCTCGCTCATGCCGCACCTCGCGTTTCGTTCGGGTCGTCATGAAGCATGTCGTGGAGCGTGTCCAAAAGCGTCTCCCGGTCGAATTTCGCTACATAATCGCGGAAGCCGGCAGCGCGCCCGCGTTCCATATCCTTTGGCGAGGCATGAGAGGACAGTGCGATCAGCGGCGTACGAGACCAGCGCGACTTGTTGCGCAGCGTCTCCGCGAGCTCGTAGCCGCTCATCCCCGGCATCTCGATGTCCGAGACAATCACGTCGAAGCTCTCGCCGGCGTCGCAAAGCTCCAGTGCCCGGTCGGCGCTGTCCACCGGCGTCACGTCGTATCCCGCCACACCGAGCAGCGGCGCCAGCAGATTGCGGAAGAAGGGGCTGTCGTCGATCAGCAGAACGCGCTTGCCGGTCGACGTCTTGTCGGCATGACGGTCCTCGGCATGGAACCAATCGGCAAACGCCTGCGTGAGGTAGTGACCTGCGTCGATGATATCGGTGGCGCGTTCGGCGATCACGGCGCTGCCGAGCAGGCCGGAGCGCTCTCCCGCGAGTTCGATGTTCATCGGTGCTTCGACGATATCGACGATCTCATCGACCACCAGCCCCATCGAACGCTCGCGGTCGGTAAACACCAGCACCGGTCGCTTGCCCTCTTCCGGCAAATCGGCCGCGCCCTCCATTTGGATCAGCGGCGTGAGATGGCCGCGATATTGAACGACCCGCTGGCCATTGGAAAATTCAACATCCTTCATATCGATTTCTTCCAGTCGCGCCACGAGCGCCAACGGCACTGCTTTCGGCGCCTTGCTGACGGCGCGGAAAATCAACATCGCCACCCGCTCTTCGTCGCCCGCCGACTGCCTTTGCTTGTCGCTCACGGCATCCTCGCTTTCCGCCAGGGTGATGTCGCCGCTGGACGAGGCGACGCCGTTCGGGTCCAGGATCATCACCACGCGCCCGTCGCCGAGGATCGTGTTCCCCGAGAAAAGCGGAATGTTACGCAAGATCTTCGCGACTGGCTTGACCACGATTTCTTCGGTATCGAACACCTGATCCACGATGATGCCGAAGGTGTACGTGCCCACCTGGGAAACGACAATGAATCCCTTCGTATCCGCATGGTCCGGATCGCCATCCGCCGCCTTGGCCGCGCCGCCCTCACCCTTTGCCGCGCCCTTTGCATCCTCCAGCAGCGCCGTGACGCCGTCGTCCTCCGGCGGCTCGAGGCGCAGCAATTCGCGCAGGTTGACCAAAGGCAGCAAACGGTCGCGCAGACGCAGAACCGGCGTGTCCTTGATCCATTCGATGGCGTTCTCGCTGCCGCCCTTCGCCCGCACCAGTTCAACTACCGAAAGCTGCGGGATCGCGAAACGTTCGCCGCCGCATTCCACGATCAGCGCCGAGACGATGGCCAGGGTCAGCGGAATCTTCACCGTGAATTTCGTGCCCTCCATCATCCGGGAGGCAAGCTCGATCGTCCCGCCGATCTGTTCGATGTTGCTGCGAACCACGTCCATGCCGACGCCGCGCCCGGAGACCGCCGTCACTTGATCGGCGGTGGAGAATCCGGCCTTGAAGACGAACTGCAGGATCTGCTGCTCGGAAAGGTTGCCGATCTCACTTTCCGTGGTCAGGCCGTTGCTGATCGCCTTGGCCTTGATCTTTTCGACATTCAAACCGCGCCCGTCGTCGCCGATCTCGATGATGATATGGCCGCCCTCGTGATAGGCATGGACGGAGATCGTGCCGACTTCCGGCTTGCCCGCCGCCAGGCGCTCTGCCGGAGTCTCCAGCCCATGATCGGCGGAATTCCGTACCATATGCGTCAGCGGGTCCTTGATCAGGTCGAGCACCTGCCGGTCCAGTTCGGTTTCCTCGCCGCGCATCCGCAGGTCGATCTTCTTGTTCAATTCCTGCGAAAGATCGCGCACGATGCGCGGCAGCTTCGACCAGGCGTTGCCGATCGGCTGCATCCGCGTCTTCATCACGCCTTCCTGCAACTCCGAAACCACATGATTAAGGCGCTGCAGGGGTGCGGCGAAGTCGGTTTCCTTTTGATTGCGCAGGATCTGAAGCAACTGATTGCGGTTCAAAACCAGTTCGGAAACCGTCGTCATCAGGTTTTCCAGCAGATCCAGGCTGACGCGGATCGACTGGCTGGCGACCTGCGACTCGCGCGGCGCCTCCTGAGCGTTCGGGTGAAAGGCGCCTTCCTGCGCGCCGCCGGATGGCGCCGCATGGGGTGCACAGGGCGGACATTGGCTCGCCTGCTCCACATCCACCTCGCGCGACCTGGCGGCGGCAGGCAACGACTGCGACACGGCCGGGGCGTCAATACCCCCCGGTTCGCCCGGCTGAGGCGCGCGGGCCGCCTCCTGCCAGTCCGGTTCCGGCTCGCCTGACTCAGGCCCGCCCAGCTCCGGCTCGGCTTCCTCCGACTCGGCCAATGCACTGCCCCAGTCGGGTTCCTGCTCGTCAAGCGCGGCGGCGTCTTCGACCGGCTCCGCTCCTTCCGCGACCTCCACCAGATTCTCAAGGCGCGGGATCAGGTCCGTATCCTGCCCCTCCGGCTCGGCTTCGGTTTCCTCCAGCGTGGCGAGGATATAACGGATTCGATCGAGACACTCGAGTATCAGCGACACCCGCGTCGCATTGACGGTCAGCTCACCTTCCCGAATCTTACCGAGTACGTTCTCACCCGCGTGCGCCACCGACTCCAGCCGCGGCAGATCGAGGAAACCGCACGTTCCCTTGATCGTATGCATCACGCGGAAAATATTGTCGAGCAGCGCTGGCGAATTCGGATTCTGCTCCAGCTTCACCAACTCCGTGTCGAGAAGCTGCAGGCTTTCGTTCGTCTCGGTCAGAAACTCGCTTAACAGGTCGTCCATCTTCGCCTTTGCCCCTTTTCCGTGCCGTTCCGCCGACACTCGACCTTAACGGTGAGCGCGCCCGGACGGCGCCCGGGCTGTTTTTCTGAGTGTTGTCCGCTGGACTCGTCGTCCGTGGTCGTCCTTCACAAGGCGTACACTCGCAGCAATTGATTAAAAGAGCGTTGACCGTCCAACTTTTAGAGACGGTCGCCGCGCCGCGCCCCAAAGGCCAGACATCACCCCCTTATTAAGAGTGATTTGCATTCACAATTGCTTTTTGAGCGGCTATGGTGTGCGAAATGAAGGCCCCGCGAGAGCGGTCGCGAAAACGACGGCGAGCATGACAGACATCACGCATCCGAAAGGGTTGGCTCCGCCGTATAGCGGCGGCGCGCCGGACGATCAGTTTACGCAGGACGGGACTGCCACCACGACGCCCGGTGGCCGCCGCCCCGGATTCCACCGTCGCTGGGTGCCGGTCGGCGGGCGCGTCGGGATCCTCGGCTGGATCTCGGTCATTATCGCCGCGCTGTTTGCGGTTCCGATTCTCACCGTGCTGACGCAGCTCTTGTTGCCGAGCGATTCCGAAGTCTGGGCGCACCTTAGAAGCACGGTTCTGCCGCAATACATCGCAAATACGCTCTGGCTGACGCTTGGCGTCGGGACAATCGTTTGCGTCGTCGGCACCGGGACGGCCTGGCTGGTCACGATGTGCCGATTTCCGGGGCGCCGGGTCTTCGAATGGGCGCTGATCCTGCCGATGGCCGTGCCCGCCTATGTCATGGCCTACACCTACACGGATTTTCTTCAGGTGACCGGGCCGGTGCAGACCTTGCTGCGCGACCTGACCGGCTGGGGGCCCCGCGACTACTGGTTTCCGGAGATCCGTTCGCTCCCGGGGGCGATCGCGATGCTGTCCTTCGTTCTGTATCCTTACGTGTATCTGCTGGCGCGCGCTTCCTTCCTTGAACAGTCGGTCTGCGCGCTCGAGGTAAGCCGGACATTGGGCTGCGGGCGCTGGCGCAGCTTTTTCCGCGTGGCCCTGCCGCTGGCGCGTCCGGCGATCGTTGCGGGCACCGCGTTGGCGTTGATGGAGACACTGGCGGATTTCGGCACGGTCAGTTTCTTCGGCGTTCAGACATTCACCACCGGCATCGTGCGGGCGTGGACCTCCTTCGGCGATGCCGTGGCGGCGTCGCAGCTCGCGGGAATCCTGCTCTGCTTCGTCTTTGTGCTGCTATTCATGGAGCGGTTGAGTCGCGGGCGCGCCAAGTATCACCACACCTCCGGACGCTATAAAACGCTGCCGGGGTACGAGCTTCGAGGCAGGGCGGCGGCTCTGGCCATCGCGGCCTGCTCGCTGCCGCTCTTCATTGGCTTCCTGCTTCCGGCGGGCATTCTCCTGAGGATGTCCTTCGCGGCGGGAGACGCGCAATTCGGCCCCCGCTTCGTATCGCTGGCGCTCAACTCGTTCACGCTGGCGGCGGGGACTGCCGTGCTCGCGGTGATCCTTGCCACGATCATGGCGTACGGCGCCCGCCTGCGCCCGACGCGCACAGCCTTCGCGGCGAACCGTTTTGCCAGTATGGGCTACGCCGTTCCCGGCACCGTGATCGCGATTGGCGTCCTGATCCCATTCGCCGCCATGGATAACGCGGTGGATGGCTGGATGCGCGCCAGTTTTGGCGTTTCCACCGGGCTTTTGCTGACCGGGAGCATTGCCGCGCTGGTGTTCGCGTATCTCGTGCGCTTCCTCGCGGTCTCGCTCCACACCATGGAGTCCAGCCTCAGCCGGGTTCGCCCCGCAATGGACGATGCCGCCCGCGCCCTGGGTCATGGTCCGGCGAGCACCCTGCTACGCGTTCATATGCCGATAATGTGGAGTTCCATGCTGACCGCTGGGCTGGTGGTTTTCGTCGATGTGATGAAGGAACTACCGGCCACGCTCGTGATGCGGCCCTTCAATTTCGACACGCTGGCGGTGCAAGCCTACAACCTCGCCTCCGACGAGCGCCTGACCGAAGCCTCGACCGCCGCGCTGACCATCGTCGCGGTCGGCATTCTGCCGGTCATCGTTCTTTCAAAGACGATCGCCCGCAGCCGGCCCGGAAGTTAACCGAATCCTCTTCCTTGCAAGGGATTGCCGCCCCTCCAACATTTACATATACGGAATATGATAAATTGACGGCGCGCTGGATCCGGCGCGACCAATAGCGAGGGAGGATTGCGTAATGATGTTTCGGGAGATTCGTGAGGGCGACCGCTTCGAAGAGATCAATCCAACGGGAGATGCGGGCGCGCTTTGGCAGGTTGTCTCCACGCACCCTGCCGACGAGGCCCATCCAAAGCGGGCGCACCTCTTCAACGTCGACAACCCCTCGGATATCCGCACGGTCAATCAGGCGAGGCTGCTCGACGGAAGTCACTATCGCTACACGGAAACGGCGAGCGGCGGCGATGCCGCTGCCTAACAGTCTCCACTTCCGGCCTCGGCAACAAAAAACACCCCCATCGGACCATTCCGACAGGGGTGTTTTTCTGCCTCGCCGTTAAAGTCAGCGCCAGCCGACGCGGTCGAAGATCATCTGCGCAGGGGCTTGATGCTTACCGTAGACGGCAACGTTGACGGGATCGGTGTTAAACTCGCCAAGACTGGTGGCCAGTTCGCTCGCTTCCACCCCTTTTACTGCCGGAAACTCGTTGTTGCCGTCCGCGAAGTGGCGCTGAGCGGTGTCGCTCGAAAGATACTCCAGGAACGCGACGGCGTTGTCACGGTTGGGTCCGTTTTCGATCACACCGGCCCCGCCGACATTGGCGTGCACGCCCCGGTCCTCGTCGTTCGGAAACACGAGGGCGACGTTCTCCACTGTCTCCGGCTCATCCTCGAGCAGGCGCAGGTAGTAATAGTGGTTGGCGACAGCCACACCGCACTCCCCCGCCGCTACGCCGCGAATCTGATCGGTATCGCCGCCCTGGGGGGCGCGGGCGAAGTTGCTCACCACATCTGCCGCCCAGGCTTCGGCCTCCTCTTCGCCGTGGTGCTCGATCAGGCTGGCCAGCAGCGACTGGTTGTAGACGTTGGAGCTGGAGCGGATGCAAACCTCTCCTTCCAGCGCCGGGTCCGCGAGTCCTTCATAAGTGGTCACCGGCGGCGTGTCCCAACGCGACGCGTCGTAGTAGATCACGCGCACCCGCTGAGAAAAGCCGAACCACCGGCCGTCGGGATGGCGCATCCGCTCCGGCAGACGCTCATTGAGCACATCCGAATCGACGCTTGCGAAGATACCGGCTTCCTCGGCCCGCCAGAGCCTTCCCGCATCCACCGTGATCAACACGTCCGCGGGCGTGTTCACACCCTCGTTCTGGATACGCTGGATCAGAACATCGCTTTCCGCCTCGATCCGGTTGATGGTGATGCCGGTTTCTTCTTCGAAATCGTTATAGAGCTGCTCGTCGGTTTGGTAATGACGGGCCGAATAAATGTTTACCTCACCCTCGGCAGAGGCTGTTTGAACTTCGGCCCCTCCGGCCAGAACGGCGCCGATCGCAGCAACGCCGAGAGATGCACGCAACATGGTCATCCTCCAAAAGAGAAGCGGCCTGGGCTGAACGCGGCGCAACCCATTTGCCAACAAACGAAAACTGCCACACCTCAAACGCAAATGCAATTCATTCGCATCCTCTTGGCGCTATGCCCCCGAAAAGACTCCACCGCCGCACTTGGGCGGTGGGGCAAGCGCGTGACAGGAGGGTCCAACGCACGAACCGCCAAGCGGCCACTTCCGTGCATTACAAAAAGCAGTCTACACGTTAATCCGACAGATGCAAACAGTTCTCATTCGCAGCCCCGGCCCGGCACGTTTCCGCGGAGCGCCGGAACGCGAAAGACAAGAAGCTCGTGCTCGTTCGGATCGTCCGAGACTTCCAGGCGTCCGCCCATGCGCCGCGCCAGCAGCGCCGTGAAACAGGCCTGCACGCTCCGGGGAGTGAGCGCTGCGATTGCGTCCGCCTGTTCCGCGGCGAGAGCCGCGCGGGATTCGGGGCGCAGCTTGGCCACGGAACCGCGCGCAGTGACTTCCAATCCGCGCTCGGGCAGAAACGGCGTCACCTCCACCGCACCGCCGCGCGGCAGCGCCTCGGCGGCCAGCGCCAAGACGTTCAGCAACAGCTTCGCCGCCCCCTCGGGAAGCGCCTCGTGGATTTCCGGGCTGGGCCAGACGAGCTTCGCCTTCTGACTTTTTAGATATTCCGTGGCAAGACGGCGCAGCAATTCCGCTTCACCTTCGATTCGATACCCGGCTTGACCATAGGCCAGCCGATAGAACTGGAGCAGCGCCGAAGCCTGCCGCGCCGAATTGGAAACCAGCGAAACCGCATCGGCCAGAATCTCCTCGTTCGGCTCTTCTTCCAGCAATTCCATGCCGTTGTTGACCGCGCCAACAGGGCTCACAAGGTCGTGGCACAGGCGCGACGCCAAAAGCTCGGCAATGCGCAATTCGATTTCGATATCCATCTGGGCGCTGCCTCTGCCGGTTCCGTTCCACCTTTAGCGCCCCAATGCTGCACCCCTGACACGTCGCGCCGCAAGAGGGTTCGCCCGATCGGGCTCGGAAAGCTTCGCGCCGGATGACAAATGGCCCTGCGCTCTGTCACGATGTGTCGCTGAAGGTGCCGTCGATGTCGTTATGAGTCTTTCGGCTTAACCCCGCCGCATCTTAAACTGCGAGCCTGTTCGATAGGAGTCCGCATGCCTCGTGAAGCCTCGCCGGAATCGCTGACGCCCGGAACGCTCGTCCGCAACCCCGCCGCACCCGATTGGGGTGTGGGTCAGGTGCAATCGGCGATCGGGAACCGGGTCACGGTGAACTTCGAGAACATGGGCAAGCAATTAATCAACATCGAGCAAGCCCCGCTCGAAATCGTTGACGAAAACGGCACATAGCTCTTTAACAGGACCGAACTCGGTAAAGAACGGCGGGGCCGCCGGCCCTTGCCCAATGCACGACAGGAACAGGAAAGCCAACCATGGCAGAAGGCCACACGACACCGGATCGCCCGATTGAGCGGATGATTCATCCAGGTTCGGGGCGTCGTCAGGCGCCGTCGGCGCCGAAGGGGCGGCAGGTTGATCCTGCGGCTTTGG
>SKZV01000253.1 GCA_007127165.1 Rhodovibrio sp.
AGCGGCAGCACCTCGCAGGCCGCCAACATCGTGGAGGCGCTGGAGGCTGGCGCGCAGGTGGTGATGATGGACGAGGACACCTCGGCCACCAACTTCATGATCCGCGACCGGCGGATGCAGGCGCTGATCGCCAAGTGTCACGAGCCGATTACACCCTTCATCGACAAGGTGGGACAGCTCTACGGCGACCTTGGCGTTTCGACGATATTGGTAATCGGCGGCAGCGGCGATTACTTGGATGTAGCCGATACCGTAATCGCGATGGAGGCATTCTGCCCGCAGGAGGTCACGGCGAAGGCGCGCGAGATCGCGGCGCGCTTCCGCACCGAGCGCGAAGCCGAAGGCGGGGAAAGCTTCGGCAGGCCGCGCGCGCGCAGCCTGCGTTCCACCGGCGTCAGCGGCCGCGACGGCGCTCCCCCAAAGATCAAGGTGCCGCACCTCCAAACGATCCGGCTGGGCAACGAAACCATCGACCTATCGGCGGTCGAGCAGCTTGTGGACGAAAGCCAGACCCGCGCCATTGCACGGGCGCTGCTGCGTCTGGACGGCAGCGGCGGCAAGCAGGGAAAGCCGCTCTCGACATTGCTGGACGAACTTGAAGAAGCCCTCGACCGCGAAGGCCCCGACGCGCTGAGCAAGCGCAAGGAGGGCGATCTCGCACGGGTGCGGCGGTTCGAACTTGCGGCGGCGCTCAATCGTCTGCGCAGCGTCGCGATGGCGCAGCAACGTTAGCAAACCCAACTGCCCGGCGCTCCTAGGGCTGTGAAGATGCGGAAACCATAGTTGCTGGACAGAGGCTATTTCAGCCGCCAAAGTTAGAGGGGTTAACAAAACGTTACTAATGCGCGCGGGTGCAAACCTGCGCGAGAAATTACAGGGGAGGACTTCATGGCGCAGCAGCCGCAGAGCAACTTACCGCTCAGCGATCGCAATCTGATCCGTCTGCTCATCGTGCTTCTTGTCGTGGCGCTCGGTCTCGCAGCTTACAGTTTCATTGCTGGGCAGTCGCAGCAGCGGGCCTGGAGTAGCGAACGCTCCGAGCTGGAAGACCAGATCGCGGAGCGCGACGCGCGCGTCCAATCGCTACAGGGCGAGATCGCGGAATACGACGAAATTCATGAATCGCTGGAGCAGGCGCGCGCCGCGCAGGAGTCCCTGGAAGCCGAGGTGGCGGAGATTGAAGCCGTCCTCGAACGCGTGCAGGACGAACGGGCGGCCGCCGAAGAGGCCGCTCAGGCGGCGGAGGCGCAACGTGCCGAGGCGGAAGAACAGCGCCTGGAAGTGGAAGAGGACATTGCGGAAGCCGAAGCCCGCATCGCCACGCTGAGCAGCGAGGCCGAAGAGCGCCAAGCCCGTTTGACGGAGCTTGACAGCGAAGTTTCCGAGCGCACGGAGCAATTGGCCGATCTGGAGAGCGAGATCGCTTCGGCCCGCGAGGCTCAAGGCGAAGCCGAGGGCGCGGCCGAAGCGGCGGAAGCCCGCCTTGCCGAGGTGGAAGAGCAGCGGGAAGAGGTGCTGCAAGAGGTTTCGCAGGCAGAATCTCGACTGGACGAGCGCGAGGAGATGCTATCCGAACTCGCGTCCCGGATCGAGCGGCGGGAAACCCAACTGTCGGAGGTTGCGTCAGCCGTGTCCGGAGAAGAGGAAACGCTGTCCGAGGTTCAATTGGCTGTCTCGAGCGCCGAAGAGCGCCGCGATGGACTCCGGGAACAAGTGGAGTCCCGGCAGGCCGAGGTGGAGGAGCATGAAGAAAGGCTCGCCGCGCTCTCGCAGGAGATGGAGGAGCGTAACGCCCGGCTCGAGGAACTGAACGAAGAGGTTTCGCAGCGGACGTCCGAACTCGCCGAGATGGAAAGTGAAATCGAGACAGCCCGCGCGGCCCGGCAGGAAGCCGAGGAGAACCTGGAGGCCGTGCAGTCGGAGATTTCGGCCAACGAAGACGAGCTTCGAACCTTGGAGGCACGTGTCGCCGAACGGGAAGGCAACGTGAGCGCTCTGGACGAGGAGATCGCGCAGCGCGAGGAGGAATTGTCGGAGGCGCAGAGGGCGCTTCGGTCCGCGCAGAGCGCCCACGAGGAAGCGGAGCAGCAGTACGCAACGCTGCAGGACAACATCGAAGCGGCCGAAGACCGTCTTGAGGCGCGTCGTGCCGAGGTGGAAGATCGCGAAAGCGCCATGCGCGCTATCGAGGAGGAAGTCGATTCACAGGCGGGGGAACTGTCCCGCGTGCTCGAAGAACTCGCCGCCGCCCGCGAAATGCGCGCACGGGCCCGCACCGACATCATGAACGCCGAACAACGCCTGGAAGAGTTGCAAGCCGAAGTAGAGACGATGCAATAGAACGCGATGCAAGCGGCGCAGATTTCCACGTCCCGTGTCGTTGGCGTAGTGGGTTGGGGCCTCGAAAGTGTGTCCCAACTCACTCTTCCGGTTCACGGGAGAGGGAGGGACTTAGCCACTTGTGTCATTCAGGCGTGTTATATCATTCAGGCTTTCGCCACACGGCCTGGACCACGGAAACCCGGCCCTCGGCCATGTTGCGGCCCAGGTTCCGGCGCATCTCTTTGAAGTCCTCACCGAGCACCAGATGCGGTCCGGGCGGTTCCGGCATTCCGGCGGCGCGTTCGGCTTTGGATTGCTGCATCCGGGCGAGCGCGGCGGTCGTTACGTCGCGCCAAAGCTCCTCGACCAGCCCGCTCCGGACGATCCGCTCATGCACCTGCCGTGCCGGTAGCAGGAACGAGCCCGCCGGCGTGGCCGACCAGGGCACGGGAAAATAAGGCTCCCGCATGGTGCCCGCGACAATGTCGTGCATGACGAGCCGCCCGCCCGGCATGAGCACGCGGGCGATCTCCTGATAGAAGCGAGTCTTGTCCGGGATGTTCATGGCCGTGTGCTGCGACCACACGACGGGCCAGGATGCATCCGGAAACGGCAAGTCGAGCGCGCTGGCGCAGACGAAGCGTGTCTCACCGGCAAGACCGGTCCACGCGCTCAGCGTCAGCGCGGCCTGACAATAGCTCTCTGTAAGGTCGACGCCGGTGACCTCGCAGCCGAAGTCGTGCGCCAGCATCCGCGCGGGACCGCCGATGCCGCATCCAAGGTCGAGCAGTGGGCCGGGCTGGAGTTCCGCCACCCGGGCCATCTCGCGTGTCGCGTCCCCGGCTCCCAAGTGGAATTGATCGAAGTGGCTGACCGCTTCGTAAGTCGGGCGCATACTATTGCCCCCGACCTCGGGCAATACGTGACGGATGCGCTCCGCAATTTCGGGATGGCGCGTATAGTGCTGCCTGATAACGGCCGATGCATTATCCATACGTCAAGAATCGCACGCTTGCGCGAGACCCGCAAGGAAACTTGACCGCGCGACCCGTGAGCGTTTAGAGCAGCGGCACGAATGAGCCGGACCGGCTTGGCGGAGGACGGGACAACGTGAGCGAA
>SKZV01000003.1 GCA_007127165.1 Rhodovibrio sp.
ATGATCGCGGCGCTCTTCGCGGCAGCGTTGTGGATTAACATCGCGACCTTGATCGGCGCCCCGGTGTCGACGACCCACTCGGTCATTGGCGGCGTGCTGGGCGCCGGGGTGATGGCGGCCGGGTTCGGGGCTGCAAACTGGTCGATGGTCATGCAGATCGTTGCAAGTTGGGTGATTTCGCCAGTCTTCGGCGGCGTCGTGGCAGCGGTCTTCTTGGCGTATATCGAGCGCAGCATCCTGAACGCGCACGACAAAGTCGCTGCGGCACGCGTGCGGGTGCCGATCCTCGTGGGGATCATGGCGGGCGCGTTCGGAACGTACCTGCAAATGAAGGGCCTCTCGCAGCTTATGCCGGTGCCTTTCTGGCTCGCGTTGACGATCGGTGCGTTGATCGGCGTCCTGTTTTGGTTGTTGTCGCGCCCCTACGTCGGACAACGCGTTCAGATAATGGAGAACCATAAGAATTCCATAGGGTCGCTATTCACGATCCCGGTTATCGGTGGGGCCGCACTTCTCTCGTTTGCGCACGGCTCCAACGACGTCGCCAATGCCGTTGGCCCGCTTGCCGCGATCTATGCGGCAGTCGCCGAAGGGGGGTGGGGCCAGGAAGTCGAGTTGCCCTTCTGGATCCTCCTGATCGGGGCGTTGGGAATCGCTGTCGGCCTGTTGCTTTACGGGCCGAAACTGATTCGGACGGTGGGGTCGAAAATCACGAAGCTGAATCGTGTGCGGGCATTCTGCGTCACGCTTTCGGCCGGAATCACGGTCATCATCGCTTCGGCTCTCGGTCTTCCGGTGAGTTCCACCCACATTGCGATCGGTTCGCTTTTCGGCGTGGGATTTCTCCGAGAGCTCCTCGTGAACTGGAGTTTGTCGAACTCGCGCACGCAGACCAATGTAAACGGCGACCCGGAGAAGCTGAAGCGGCGGTATCTGGTCCGGCGTTCTCACATGTTCACGATCATCGCCGCCTGGCTGATCACCGTTCCCGCCACCGCGGCAATCGCAGCGGTGATCGCTTTCGCCCTCGGGTTAACGGGCTGGATCGACTTCGTATAAGCAGCTGCTCCGCATGGTCGAGCCGATTACAGCGTGTGCTCCTCCTTTTTTTCTTGCGGCACAGAACTCAAGCGCGCGGCCGAGGCTCCAGTTCTTCTTCCTTGCTGCGCTTTTCGTCCACCTGCTCCGGGCTAGAGCGGCGGAAAGCGCGGAGTTTGCAGAACGGCAGGGCAAGCCGCTGCCACAGATGCCGCCACCAGACGTAAAGCAGATCCCGGCGAATGATGGGCAACGCGGTCGGCTCAAGTTCGATACCCACCTGTGATATCCGGCCGCTATCGAGGTTGCGGACGATCAATTCTACTTCGCCGAGGCGCAGACGGTCCCCCTCGACCGGCCGGTCCCGAAGGTGCCTGCGCATGAACATGTCGAGCGAGAGGTCCTTGTCCTGCGCTGGAATAGGCAGGTCGTATGCGTCCTTCAACTCCCCGATCTTGACGCTGCCGGAAAAGGTGAATTCGCCGAACACCGCTTCGGCGCGGCTTTGCTGCTCGGGTTTGGCGGCAATGCCGAATATGCGGTCCAGTTGCGCCATCTGCTCCGGCGGTGCGATCAGGACCAGGTAGTCGCCGGGTAGAAGCGCGCCGATTTCCCGCATGCTGCGCATCGCGCCGTCCCGGATGACCGAGATGATGTCCACCTCAGCGCTCAGTGGCAGATCCGCTGGGCGACGGCCTACGGCAAGGCTGGTTTCCTGGATCGTATAGGCGGCCATGTCGCGCCCAACGTCCGAGGGAAGGTCGACGTCGAATCGCGGCGAGGGGGCAGGCTCCGGAGGCAACGCCAGGTTCAGCCGCCGTGCCGCGACATTGATCGTCCACCCCTGGATCAGGAGCGAGGTGAGGACAACGACAAAGGCGATCTCGAAGTACACCATCGCGTTCGGCAATCCCGCCAGAACCGGCACAGTTCCAAGGAAGATCGGCACGGCGCCGCGCAAGCCCACCCAGGAGACGAACGCCCGCTCCCGCCACGTAAAGCGGAACGGCAGGAGGCAGATCGCCACGGCCAGCGGACGGCCGAGGACGATCAAGAAGAGCGCGATCCCGAGCGCGGGCAACAACGTGTCGAGAAGGCGCGACGGCGTGACCAGCAGCCCGAGCATCAGGAACATCACGATCTGGCTTAACCAGGCCACTCCGTCCTGGAATCGGTCCACGATCTGCGTGGCGCGATGGCGCTGGTTGCCGAGCACGAAACCGGCCAGATAAGCGGCCAGGAAGCCGCTGGCACCGACATTCTGCGCCCCTGCAAAGATCAGCAACGCGCCCGAGAGTGCAAGGATCGGGTAGAGGCCCGTCGCGAGCCGCGTGGCGTTGATCAACCAGACGAGCGCGAAGCCGCCGACGATGCCGATCACTGCACCGCCCAATATCTGTACGGCAAAGCTCGCCAGCAATTGAAGCGCGGCGGCCCAGGTCAGAAGGAACTCGTCGGCTCCAGCCCGGAGCAGTTCGACGCAGGTAATGGTCAGGAAAACGGCCATCGGGTCGTTCATCCCCGATTCCGCCTCCAGAATCGCACGCACGCGCTTGACCAGATTGGTCCCGCGCAGGTGCAGCAGGAAGAAGACGGCCGCGGCGTCGGTAGACGCAACGATGGAGCCGACCAGGAGCGACTCCAGCCATGCGAGTCCGAAGATCGCCCTCGCGGCCAGCCCGGTCAGGATCGCAGTGAGCAAAACTCCCACAGTGGCAAGAGTCAGGGCGGGCCACGACGCATGACGGAGAGTTTCTCTGTGGGTGCGCAATCCGCCGTCGAAGAGGACGATAGCAAGCGCCGTCGCCCCGATCGTGAAAGCCACTCCGAAATCGTCGAATTCCAGTCCGCCCGGACCGTCCTTGCCCGCCAGCATGCCGAGCCCCAGGAAGACAAGCAGCAAGGGGGCGCCGATGCGTGAGGAAACCAGCCCCGCGAAAATGCTGATGAACACCAGCCCGGCGCCAATCAGAATCAGTTGATTCCCGGCATCCATTCGACTCTGCCTCGACGGATTATGTAGCCCTTCTCAGGTCGCGAGTGATAGCACGATCCGGAGGTCCTGCCTTGCAGGCAATAGGCACTTTCGCTGCGCAATTGTTGGGCTTTCCTACCGGCCTGCACCTTTCAAGCGATCTCCCCAGAGGCTGCCCGCCCAGACGGCAACGAGGCACAGCGCCAGGGAAAGCGCGATGTTGGCGCCGGCCATCGTTGTGTTTCCTGCGAGGAGTAGTTCCAGTGTTTCCTGGCTGAGCACCGAGAACGTGGTAAAGCCGCCGCACAGTCCTACGGTGACGAAGATCTGAGTCGAAACGCTCACGCGAAGCTGTCCGTCCGCCGCGGTAAGCGCTGCGAACAAGCCGATGACGAAGGACCCGGTGACGTTTACGAACGCGGTGCCCCAGAGCGGCGCGAGGCCAAGCACCTCGACCGCCAGTTGGCCGCAGAGGAAGCGCAGCGCGCCACCGATGGCAGTTCCCAGGGCAACGGCGAGGGCGGCCTTCATACCATTGCGCTCCCCGCCAAATAACCGCCCCACGCTCCGACAAGGCACAGCGCAACCGACAGCGCCACGTTGGCAGCCGCCAAGGCGGTTTCGTGCCTGCGCGCCAGCGTCAGAGTTTGCAAGCTGAAGGAGGAGACCGTGGTGTAGCTGCCGAGGAAGCCGAAGACGAGGAGTTGGCGCACGCCGGACTCGAGGCCGCTCAACGATCCTTCGCCGAATCGCGCTACGACGAAGCCGATGGCGACGGCTCCACTGACGTTCACCGCGAGCGTCCCCCAGGGAAACCGTACACCCAGCCGCCCGGTTATCGCCGCGCCCAGCCAATAGCGCGCCAATCCTCCCAGAGCGCTGCCGAGCAGGACCCAGAGATAAGCCGTTGCCGATACCATTGTCAGGCTCGAAGCTCCCCCATCACGCGCCGTGCCCTGATAGACGCATCTGCCAAGAGAGTTCAACCGCGGAGATCGCTCTTGGCAAGGGCGCTGCCATGCAGCAACCTCACAAAAGACGACGAAGGGCAGGGGCGGATGACAGTGATGGATCGCGGCGGTAAGCGGCGACTACGCCAGCGCGGTATCGCGCTGGTGATGGTGCTTTGGATTCTGGTGCTGTTGTCGCTCATCGCCGCGGCATTCCTCAGCGAGACCCGGACGGAGGCCGTCGCCACGCACAATCGTGTCGCGGCGGCGGAATCGGAAGCGCTCGCGGAGGCAGCCGTGAACTGGGCGATATGGCGGCTCATCCAGGAAAGCCCGGGCGGTTCGCTGACGGATCGTGACGCGGAACAGAGGTTGCCGGCGGATGGCCGACTCGTGCGCTGGCGTCACGGCGGCGGCGTTGTCCTGCTGAGCGTGCGCGATGAAGCGGGTAAGCTGGACATCAACACTACGCGGCCGGAAATCCTTGGAAGGCTTCTGTATGCCATGGGGGTCGAGCGCGACAGATCCAGGGTTCTGGCAGCGCGTATCGCGGATTTTCGTGACATCGACGACGTTGCGCGGGCCGAAGGGGCGGAGGCAACGGAGTACCGCGCGGCCGGGCTCGACTACGGCCCGAAAAACGCGCCCTTCGAAGCGGTGGACGAGCTTGGGCAGGTGCTTGGTCTATCCTCGGATCTGGCCGAACGGCTGCGGCCCCACACCACTGTCGCCACCGGCGCCGGAACCGTCGATCCCGAGTTTGCCAGCGTCGAAGCGCTCGCCGCCTTGCCGCAACTGGAGTTCGACACGGCAGTGAACTTCGTACGGGAGCGCAGCGCCAGCCCTCCCGGCATGGGGCCCAGCGCCCCCAGCGGAAGCACTTTCGCCGTTTCACCGCGTACCGCATACACGATAACCGCCGAGGCGCACGGCCCGAACGGGGGAATTTTCGTGCGCGAGGCGATGGTCCGCCTGCAACGGCGCGATCCGGTGAAACCTTACGACATCTGGGTCTGGCGGCAGTCGCCCCGGCGGTTAAGCGACGGCGGCGAAGTCAGCTCCCCATAATCGGCCCAAAGCTCCATACCAGCCAGATACCCAGCGCCAGGAATGGGCCGAAGGGCAGGGCGGTGTCTGCCTTTGGCCTGTGGGGCGATGCCCGCAAGGAGAGCAGTCCAGCGGTTGCGAGACCTCCCAGCGCGGCATAGAGCAGCACACTCGGCAGGCCCGCCAAGGTAGTCCAGGCGCCCGCTGCGGCGAAGAGCTTCGCGTCTCCCAGACCAAGCCCCTCGCGTCGGCGCAGACGCCCGTACAGCCACCGCACACCCGCTAGTAGCAGGAACCCCGCCACCGCTCCGATCGCTGCCATGGCGATCTGCTGCGGAGCCCACACCCACACGACCGCGAGCCCCGCCGGAATCAACGGCAGCACCAGGACATCCGGCAGATAGAAGTGCCGCCGGTCGATCTCCGCCAGCGTCAGCAGAGTCCAGCCGAGTCCCGCACTGACCCAGGCAAGCGCTCCGGGGAACACGGCGATGCTCCAAACCGCGACGGCTAGCGAGGCAAGCTCGATGGCCGGGTAGAACAGGCCGAGCGGCGCGCCGCAGTGGCGGCATCGGCCCCAGCTCGAAATCCAACTGAAAATCGGAACGAGATCGCGAACGGCGAGCGTGGCGTTGCATGAGGGGCAGCGGGAGCGCCCCGCGACCACCGGCTCGCCGTCCGGCAAGCGCAGCACCAGCGTTCCCAGGAAGCTGCCGATGGCGGGCGCGGCCAGCAAAAGTATAATATCGCCGGGCGCAAGCGCCATGCTTCACTCCCCTTTCCCCTTGGCTGCGGCTTTCATGGGCTGCAAATATCACAACCGTGGCCGCAGCGCAGGATTATCGGCTAGGGTCGGACAAGAAGTGGAGATGCATCAGATGAGGGCGGCGGGGCTTTTCGTAGGGCTGTTGTTCTATGTGGCGGCGGGGTTGGCGTACCACTTGATCGTCTATGGCGAAGTCCTGTGGTCAGGAGCCTTCGTCTATGTCGTCATGGCGTTCTGGCCGATTCTCCTTGCCTGGGAAATCCTGAAGGTACTCCTGATCCTTCTCATCATTGTCCTTGCCGGACTGGGTCTCTATTGGTTGGTTCGCAGCCTGATCACGCGCCTGAGCGGGCGGGGGTCGAGATAAAGAATCAAGATATAACGGAGTCGCAATGACCACCCCGCCACCTGTTCGAATCGTCGATACCTTGCGCCGCTACCACGATCTCGAATTCCCGGATCCCTACGCGTGGATGCGCTCCGACCACTGGCAGGACGCGCTGCGCGACCCTTCGTGCCTCGAAACCGAAATACGCGAGCACCTGGAGGCGGAGAACGCCTACGCCGATTCGGTCTTGGAGCCGGTGGCGGATCTACGCAGGAGGATCGAGAGCGAGTTGCGCGCCCGCTTGCCGGAACAGGACGCTTCCGTGCCGCTGCCCGACGGTCCTTACGAATATTACCGGCGCTATCCCGACGGGCTCCACCATCCGCTGTACTGTCGCCGCCGTCTTGGCGAAACAGCGGGCGAGGAAGAGGTGCTGCTGGACGGCAACCGCGAGGCCGAGGGCCACGAGTTTTTCCGGGTAGCGGCGACGGCACATGCGCCCGATCACCGCTGGTTTGCCTACACCGTCGATTTGACGGGCAGCGAATACCACCGCCTGCGCGTACGGGACCTGACCACCGGCGAAACATGGGACAGCGGAGCGGAGGGTCTTCAGGGCGATGTGGTTTGGGCTGGCGACTCACGGACGTTGTTCTACACCGCGCTCGACGACAACCACCGCCCGTCGCGGGTTTACCGCTGCGACAGGCAGACCGCGCGCCATGATCTCGTTTATACCGAATCCGACCCGGCGTTCTATCTGGATCTCGGCCAAAGCCTGAGCAGGCGCTTCATCGTCATAAAGGGCGCGGATCACTCGGAGACGGGGGAACTGCGCCTGATCGACGCGCAGCGGCCCGAGGCGCCGCCGAAGCTGCTGTTCGAGCGTGAAAGCGGAGTGGATTATACGCTGGAGGAGCGGGACGGGAGCCTGATCCTGCTGACCAATGCGCAAGGCGCGGAAGACAACAAGATCGTCACCGCACCGGTGGAAAATCCGGATCCAAGCAGGTGGCGCGAGCTCGTTCCGCACCGCCCAGGCATCCTGATCCGCCGCATGTTTGTGTTCCGGGACTATCTCGTGCGGCTGGAACTGGCCGAGGCAAAGCCGAGGATCGTTATTCATGCCTTTGCGGACGGCAATGTGCGGGTCCTCGAAATTCCCGACGCCGATCCGGCGCACACCTTGGCCCTGGTGCCGGGATTCGAATTCGAGAGCGGCGCACTGCGCTTTTTGTACAGTTCGCCGAGGCATCCCGAGCGCACCTACGACTGCGATCTGCGCGACGCGGCGCTGACGCTGCGTAAGGAGGAAGTCGTCCCAAGCGGCCATCTGCCCGGAAACTACACGGTGGAGCGGCTGTGGGTGGCCAGTCACGACGGCGCGGAGGTGCCGGTGACCTTGCTCTACCACAAGGAGAAGCCGCCGCAGCCGAACCGGCCGCTCCTGCTCTACGGGTACGGCGCGTACGGGATGGCGATTCCCGACGGTTTTTCTCCGCATCGATTCTCGCTCGTGGACCGTGGCGTCATTTATGCCATCGCCCACGTTCGCGGCGGCAGCGAGCGCGGCCGCCGCTGGTACCGCGAGGGTAAGCTGGAGCGCAAAACCAACACGTTCCGCGACTTTCTGGCCGTGGCGGATCATCTTGTCGCGTCGGGGTTGACCGGCGCGGAGCACTTGGTCGCAAACGGGCGCAGCGCGGGCGGGATGCTGATGGGCGTGGTCGCGAACTGGCGCCCGGAGCTGTTCCGCGCGGTCGTCGCGGAAGTTCCCTTTCTCGATGTGTTGAACACGATGTCGGATGACAGCCTGCCTCTGACGCCGCCCGAATGGTCGGAATGGGGGAATCCGGTTGCCGATCGCGAAGCCTGCCGACGGCTCGCCACCTATTCGCCCTACGATAACGTCGCGCCGCAAGACTATCCCCACGTCCTCGCCACTGCGGGAATCGCCGATCCGCGCGTGACGTATTGGGAGCCCGCGAAATGGGTGGCCCGGCTACGCGCCAACACGACAGGGGATGGCAAGATACTTCTCCATACCAACACCAAGGCCGGTCATGCGGGCTCGGCCGGGCGGTTCGGGCGACTGGCGGAGTTGGCGCTGGTGCAAGCCTATATCCTGATGGTTTGCGGCATGGCGGACAGAAGCTGACCGAAATCAACGCATATCTTGCTAATCCGATGACTTTCATCCTACTGTAGCTTACTACGTTGGAATTCGGTGAGGCCATTAGGTACAAGGGCAAGATAAGCCATGCAGGCCATTGGACGGCGACTTCTCGTAACAACGACTTTTCTTGCGGCATTTGCCATGCCCGCGCTCGATAGGACCTCCGGCACGCCGCTGAGCGAAAGCACGATCCTCATAACGAGCAGCGCCGTGGCGGGGTCTCATGGCCGCGGCAAGGGTCCGCCTGATCATGCTCCCGCGCACGGCTACCGCGCGAAGCAGGGCAAGGGCCACGCCCACCAAACAGCGGTTCCGAGCTTTGGCATTCTCGACGGTCACTGCAATCGGGAGCTTCTCGGACAAGTTTTGGGTGGCGCTGCCGGTGCGGCGGCCGGATCGCAAATTGGCGGTGGTTCCGGTCAAACCATCGCAATTATCGGGGGTACGCTGCTTGGCGTGCTGATTGGCGGCGAGATCGGTCGGAGCATGGACGCCGTGGACCAGCATTGCGTGGGACAGGCGCTCGAACACGCGCCGCAAGGGCAGCCGGTTGAATGGCGGAATCCGGATCAGGACGCCGCCTATACGGTCGTGCCACGGGAGACCTATCAGCGTAACGACGGCCGTTATTGCCGCGAATACACGACCGAAGCCCGCGTTGGCGGGCGGAGTCAAGAGGCCTACGGAACCGCCTGCCGCCAACCGGATGGAAGCTGGGAGATCGTCTCGGGCTAATGCGGGGCCGGTTTGGTGTGATGGAGCCGGCCGCTCGAAGCGGCTGGCGTGCAAACCGTCAGTAACTCTCGCAGGGGAAGGCTTGCTGGAGGGCGTGCACGGCGATCCGCGACATCTGGATGCCTCCCGCCCAGGCTTCGCCCGACGAAGGATCGGCGATCTCGCCCAGAAGGACTTCTTCAAAGCGCGTGCCCTGCGCCAACTCATCGCCATCCGGACAAAACGTCGGCGCTACGTCTTGATGCTCCGCAAGCGCATCCTGATATTCGACAATCCCATCGCGAAGGCCGCCAAGATAGCTGCGGACCAGAGGGGTCCCACCCGGCATCGTCGAATAGTTGCGGAACTGATTGAGCGTCATGTCCGCCTGTGCCGGTACGGCCGGAATCAGCAGGGCGAGCGCGGTGGCGCAGGTGGCAGCGAATCTCAGCATGTGAGAAGACCTTTTCGAGCGAGGGAGTCGTTGAGTGCGAGCCAAGATCCGCACGCTACCACTTTTTTCCGAAACCGGAAATCGCGTGTGGCGTGTCCCGCGTCAACGCCCGGCCCCGTCGTCGTGACCGCTGCGGCTGGAGTAGAATAGCAGCGCCATAAGGCCGCAGCCGACCACTAGCGCAAGGATCACGCCCGCTACCAATGCGAGCATCCCGGAGAGCGGTATGTCCACCGGCCCGATGTTCGTCCAAGCCTGGACCATCAAACCGATCACGACCGCCGCCGCTGCTATGAGCGATGCTGCAATCAGCCCGGATTTCATGCTTTGTGCCTTTCGATTGTTCGCCTTACAAGTCGTATCGCGGTTGTATCTCCGTCAAGGGCCGGGAAAAATCAAAATCCGCTCTTGCACCGCCGCCTTGGCTACGATACATGACTGCGCACCAGGGGACGTGACGTCCACTGCCTCGTGATCGAAGTTGCTTTCGGGCGGAGGCGTGGCAAGCCAACCTGTTGATGATTCGGACTCGCGGCTGTGGCGGAATTGGTAGACGCGCAGCGTTGAGGGCGCTGTGGAGGTAACTCCGTGCAGGTTCAAGTCCTGCCAGCCGCACCAATCGCTTTCTTAAAAGCGGGAGGAACGGTCCGAAAGAAGAAGATGGTGCCGCGCGGCTGTGGCGGAATTGGTAGACGCGCTAGCTTCAGGTGCTAGTGGGCAGTATGCCCGTGGGGGTTCGAGTCCCTCCAGCCGCACCATCTTTCTTGCTTCCTAGTTTTCAGTGTCTCCGCATGGCGACCCTGTCTATCGTCCTTTTGCCGTCACCCGGGAGGCGAGCGCGTTCTCCTCAACCCGAATTCGATGCGCAAGGACTAGAAGGTTCGCCGCTCCGAACCCCAGCGCCAATTCCCACGCCGCGAAAGCCAGCGGCAACAGCGGTATTTCCAGCGCCACAATCGCGTAGTTCGGATGACGCATGAACCGGTAGGGGCCGCGCCGTACGAGCGGTGCGTGCGCGAGGGTCACGACTCGCGTGGTCCAGTACCGCCCCAGGCTCGCAATCGTCCAGACGCGCGCCGCCTGCAACAGCAGGTAAGCCCCAAGCAGCGTCCAAACGACGGGTGCATCGATGGGTACGGCGAAGAAAATCGCCGCCAGCCAAGCCGCATGCAGCCCCACGATCAGCGGATAATGCCGCGCACCGTGCTCCGTCGCTCCTTCGGCGAAGAGGCGGCGTGTGTTGCGTTGCGCATAAGCCACTTCGGCCAAGCGCTGTACCGCGACCAGCAAAACGACGATCTGCGCGATCCCGATACTCATGCCGCCATGTCCGGTTCAAGCACGGCGAATCCAGCGGTAAAGCCCGGACCGAGCGCCGAGGCCAAAATCGGCCCCCGCGGCCTCTCCGCCAGAACGTCTCGTAGCACGAACAGCACCGTCGGCGCGGACATGTTGCCGTAGTCGCGCAAAATTCTCCGCGCTGCCGTCATGCCGCCCTCGGGAACATCCAAAACGTCCTCAAGCGCCGCGATCACCTTGGCCCCACCCGGGTGGCAGGCGGTCGCCGCCAGATCCAGGCGCGTCATCCCCTCGCGCTCCAGAAACCGAGTCATGACCGGTGCATAATCCTCTCGCACGAGGTTTGGAATATTGCTGGAGAACAGGACGCCCAGACCGTCGTCTTCGACCTGCCAGCCCATCACGCCGAGGCTGTCCGGCCAAGTGTATTCACCCTCTGCCCGAAGAACCGGGCCCCGGTCGCCTGGCACGCTGCTGATCAGGGCCGCCGCAGCCCCGTCGCCGAACAACGCCGTTGCCACGACGTTGCTTTTCGACAGATCTCGGGGCCGGAACGTCAGCGCGCAAAGCTCCACGACAAGCAACAGCACGCGCCGACCGGTCCGCGCCCGCGCCATCTCCGCAGCGCGGCCGAGCCCCAGCACCCCGCCGCAGCAACCCAGCCCAAAGACGGGCAGCCGAACGGCGTCGCGCCGGAACGGGAGGCGCTCCATCAGTTGCGCGTCCAGGCTCGGGGTCGCAATGCCAGTGGTCGAGACCGTTACGAGGGCATCCACCGCGCCTGCCTCGATCCCGGCTTCGGAAAGGCATTGCCGCGCCACCTGCTCCAGAAGGTCGAGCGCGTGGATCTGGTAGAGTGCATTGCGCTCCCGCCAACCCGTTTCGCGGCCGTACCACTCCAGCGGCATGGCGGAGTAACGCCTTGCGATTCCGGCGTTGTCGAACACGGGGAGCAGCCGGTCGAGCCCTGCGTCGTGCCTCTGAAACAACCGCCGGGCGCGCTCACGCACGGCCCCCTGATCCAGCGCGTGCGGCGGAACCGCCGTCGTTAGTGCGGTGAGGCGGGGAAGAACATCCTGGGACATTGCGGGTGTCACCTCTATGCTGCGCCTGACGGACGAAGTAGCCCAGCCTATCATGAGGAAAAGTGGCGCGAATGCCGCCCGCTTTCATGGGGCTGGGCGGAAACTTCTAGTGTAGAAGTACGTTCCAGTTCACGAAATGGCTGGCTCCCCGCTGTTCTTGGTGGCGGGGACTCCCTATATCAACAGTGCATTACGACGCGGAGCATTCACTTAAGCCCATGCCAGGACATCGAGAGCGGGAAGCGCGGACCGCCCCGGAGGGGAGCGGGCCGTCGTTGCATGACTCCCTCCTGACGCCGCCCCACGAAGCCGGACTGGGCGCGCGCCTGCGGAATTATTTTCTCGCGGGCCTGCTCGTCGTGGCGCCGATCTCGATCACGCTCTGGCTGATCTGGCAGTTCGTCGCTCTCGTCGACGGTTTCCTGAAGCCGCTTATCCCTGTCGTATGGCGGCCGAACTATTACCTCCCCTTCGATCTTCCCGGGCTGGGGCTGATCATCGCGATCGTCGGCTTGACCTTGATCGGCATGCTGGCGACCGGATTGATCGGCAAGCTGA
The DNA here is from genome assembly GCA_007127165.1 of Rhodovibrio sp. Lineage (GTDB taxonomy): Bacteria > Pseudomonadota > Alphaproteobacteria > Kiloniellales > Rhodovibrionaceae > SKZV01. The sequence goes on from SKZV01000003.1 coordinate 12,391, forward strand.
TCATGCGCTCTGCCGAACACCTTGTTGACCGCGTTCCTGTCGTGCGCTCGGTCTACGGCGCGACCAAGCAAATTCTCGAAACCGTGCTGGCGCAGCGTTCGGTGGCGTTTCGTCAGGTGGTGCTGGTGGAGTTTCCGCGCCGCGGGATCTGGGCCCTCGGCTTCATCACCGGAACCACGGAAGGGGAGGTTCAGACGATCACCGACCAGACGGTCGTGAACGTCTTCGTCCCGGCCACGCCCAATCCGAGCACCGGCTTTCTGATCTTTGTTCCCAAAAGCGAAGTGCGGCTTCTCGACTTGGACATGGAGTCGGCGGCAAAGCTTTTGATGTCCGGCGGTATCGTCTCACCGCCGGAAAACGGCGAGCCGCCGGAGAGGCTGCTGCCGGAGCGTGAGGCAAACCCGAAGACGAGCGGCACGTCCGAATCGAGCAGGATTGGTCCGGCTGGTGCAGGTCCGGCTGGTGCCGGGGGCGAATATCATCCGCATCGCTTTAGCCTGATGGCCCGCCTGCGTAACTACTTCTTTGCTGGAGTTCTCGTAGCCGCACCGATCTCGGTCACGATCTGGCTGACCTGGAACGTCGTCGCTTTCGTGGATGCGCGGGTCACGCCAATGCTTCCGGAGAGTTGGACACCAGAGGCGTATCTGCCGTTTTCGGTCCCCGGAATCGGGGTGCTGATCGTTGTGGCGGCGCTCACGCTGGCGGGGATGCTGGCGACCGGAATCGTGGGCCGCATGATTACGAGGACCTACGAGCAGGCGATGAACGCCGTGCCGGTGATCCGTTCGCTTTACGGCGGCATCAAGCAAATCTTCGAGACGGTGCTGGCGCAGCGTTCCAAAGCATTCCGCGAGGTCGTGCTGGTGCAGTATCCACGCGAGGGGGCATGGTCGCTCGCGTTCATCACCAGCGAGACGAAGGGCGACGTTCGCCGCAAGGGACCGGACGACAGCATCAACATCTTCCTGCCGACGACGCCGAATCCGACCTCCGGATTCCTGCTCTTCGTGCCGCGCGCGGAGCTTCGGTTGCTCTCGATGACGCCGGAGGAAGGGCTGAAGATGATTATTTCCGGCGGTATAATCACCCCGCCGGAAAGGGGCGAACCCGAGGTCGACACGCGGCCTCCGGAGGTCGAGGATGCCCGTGCGGTCGCCGCTGGAGGCTGGACCGGCCGTCGTGGTCCTGGGAATTGAGCGAAAAACAAAGCGCTAGCCGCAGGCGCTCAGGACTTGCTGCGCGGTCTCGAAAACTCCATCCCGGGTTCTGCCAGACGCTCCGGTGGCCCCGTCCAGGCGTACGCCAAAAGGCAGGGTTCGCGGTTGCCCACGGTGATTCGGTGCTCCTGCCCCGAGCGGTTGAGGATCAGCGAACCGGGCGCATAGACCGCGCCATCGTTCTCCGACCATGCGCCGGCCATGGAGATGTAGCTTTCCTCGATATCGTGGTGGCTGTGCTGCGGATAGGTCGTTGCAGGCGCGAAAAGCACTAGGCCGAGGATCAGCGAATCCGCCACCACCGGTCCGCGCGGGCCCACGATTTCGCTATAGGCATAACGCTTGGCCAGGTCCTTCGAAATGCGGGAGTAACCCCACTCCCACGCCAGATGCTGGTGAATTCGGTGGAGGGCGCGGGCCATCCCGGCGAGCGGCCCTTCCACGGCCAAATCGAACGCCCGGCCCAGATGATCCAGCACCGGTTTCGCCTCCGACTCCCGCAACAAGATTGGCGGATCGGCTCGCACGATTCGGCTCAGCGAGTGCCGGACCTTGCGTTGATGGCTGCGGATCACACCACTCCCGCCCGCCGACCCGAGGCGGTAGACCACGTCGAACTCCCGCATCAAATAGCCCCACTCAGGATGCGCGCTGAGGGGGCCTAAGAATGACACGCGCTTGCTCACCAATTGCGTGGATTTTCTGGCGGTTAGGAGGTGGCTTCCTTGCTCTCTTCGCGCGCCACGTCGAAGAGTTGGAACAGCACTTCCGGCTCTTGCGCGCCGGATAGCGAATAGCGGCCGTTCAGGATAAAGGTCGGCACACCCTGGATACCCGCCCGCCGGGCCTGCATGTCCTCGGCCTGCGCGGCCTCTAGCCCGGTGTTGTTCGCAAGGCACTTACGCGCAGCATCGGAGTCGAGCCCACTGTCGGCAGCCGCCTGAATCAGCACCTCCGGATCGCCGATGTCCGCGCCTTCGAAGAAGTAGAGGCGGAACAACTGCTCCACCAGAGGGTCCTGATCCCCGGCGTCCCCGGCAAAGGCGATGAGTTGATGGGCGGGCAGGGTGTTCGGGGTGCGGCGAATGCGTTCGAAGTCGAACGCGATCCCTTCCTGCGCTCCGGCCTGCTGAATGGCGTTGTAGACCCGCGCCGCGTTTTCCCTACCGCCGAATTTCCGGTCAAGGTAGGTCGTCCGGTCCATACCCTCCATCGGCATGTCGGGGTTGAGTTGGAAGGCGCGCCAGCGCACACTCAGGCTTGGCTGCGGACGCTCCACCAGCGCACGTTCCAGGCGGCGCTTGCCGATGAAGCACCAGGGGCAAATTACGTCCGAAAAGATGTCGATATGCATAAGCTTTCCTCCTAGCCCATTAGCTTGGGCTTGACCCGGCGCGTGTGCAACCGAAGGATACCATCAAAACCAAGTGAACGCCCACTGGGGAGAGCGCCATGTCCGCACCGTCGATCTTTGAGCGCGATCTCGCTCGCAATGCCGCCAACTACGTGCCGCTCTCTCCTCTGAGCTTTCTACGACGGGCAGCGGCGGTCTATCCGGATAAGCTGGCGGTGATCCACGGCAGCGGCCGCACCACCTACGCTCAGCTTTACGAGCGTTGCCGCAGGCTGGCCAGCGCGCTGGCGGCACGTGGCGTCGGGCAGGGCGATACCGTTGCTGTGCTGGCCCCGAACGTCCCGGCTTTGCTGGAGGCGCACTATGCGGTGCCGATGTTGGGTGCGGTCCTTAATGCCATCAATGTGCGACTGGATGCGAAGACGGTGGCCTTTGTCCTCAAGCACGGCGAAGCCAAGGCACTCATCGCCGACACTGAGCTTGCCGCCACCACAAGGGACGCGCTTGCCGAGGGAAGGAGCGCCCTTCTTGTGGTGGATTATGACGACCCCCAAGGTCCAGGCGGCGCACGCTGCGGCACGATCGAGTACGAGGAGCTGCTGGCCGAGGGCGACAGGTCCTTTGCGTGGTCGTTGCCGCAGGACGAGTGGCAGGCGATCTGCCTCAACTACACCTCGGGCACCACGGGCAACCCGAAAGGCGTCGTGTATCACCATAGGGGCGCCTACCTGAACGCGGTGGGCAACCTCGTTACCTTTGGCCTGGACGGCGCGACACGCTATCTCTGGACCCTGCCGATGTTCCACTGCAACGGCTGGACCTTCACCTGGGCGGTGACGGCGGCCTGTGGCACCCACGTCTGCTTGCGGAAGGTCGACCCGGCGCTGATCTTCCCGATGATTCAGGAGCATCGTGTGACGCATCTCTGCGGCGCGCCTATCGTGCTCAACATGCTCGCGCACGCACCGAAGGAGGTGAAGATAGCCTTTGACTGGCCTGTCAAGCTCGCAACCGGCGGCGCCGCTCCGCCCTCGACAGTAATTCGGAAGATGGAGGAATTGGGATTCGAGGTGCAGCACCTCTACGGGCTGACAGAGACTTACGGGCCGTCGGCCGTCTGCGCCTGGCAAGACGAATGGAGCGAACTGCCGCTGGAAGAGCGTGCGGCGAAGATGGCTCGGCAAGGTGTCTCTCTGGTGACGATGGAAGACACCTGCGTGCTCGATCCCGCGACGCAGGAGGCGGTTCCCGCCGACGGCGAGACCATCGGTGAGATCGCCCATCGCGGCAACACTGTCATGCGGGGCTATCTGAAAAACCCCGAGGCCACCCAAACGGCCTTTGCCGGCGGTTGGTACCATACCGGCGATCTCGCCGTAGTCTATCCCGACGGCTATATCGAGGTGAAGGATCGTTCGAAGGATATCATCATTTCCGGCGGAGAGAATATCTCCAGCCTTGAAGTTGAAGAGGTCCTGTACAAGCATCCCAAGGTGATGGAGGCCGCCGTTGTGGCGCGGCCGGACCGGACGTGGGGCGAAACGCCCGTGGCCTTCGTGACGCTGGCGGAGGGGAAGACCGCGGAAGCGCAGGACATCCTCGACTATTGTCGGGAGCATCTAGCACACTTCAAGGTGCCGAAGTCGGTGGTGTTCGGTGTATTGCCGAAGACCTCCACGGGCAAGATACAAAAGTACGTTCTGCGGGACCGCGCAAAGGAGACGTGAGTGCAAGAGAATCCCTTCGATCTGACCGGCAAGAACGCCATCGTCACCGGCGCGTCCAGCGGCCTGGGCCGACATTTCGCGCGCACCTTGGCGCTCAGCGGCGCGAAGGTCGCCATCGCCGCACGGCGCAGCGACAAGCTGCGCGATCTGGAGGCGGAAATCGAAGGCTTCGACGGCCGCGCCATGCCGATCACTCTCGACGTCACTGATCAACACAGCGTCCGGGAGTGCGTGACCGCCGCTGAAACCGAACTCGGGCCGATTTCGATCCTGATCAATAATGCCGGGGTCGCAACCACCGGCGAAGCGCTAAAACTCTCCGAGGCCGATTGGGACTCGGTGATCGAGACGAACTTGAAAGGCGCATGGCTGATGGCTCAGGAAACGGCCAAGCACATGGCGGACCTCGGCCATGGCGGCAGCATCGTGAACGTCGCCTCGATCCTGGGTTTGAGCGGCCTGGCGCAAGTCCCGGCTTATGCCGCCAGCAAGGGCGGACTCATCAATCTGACGCGCGCACTGGCGGTGGAATGGGCGCGCCACGGTATTCGTGTGAACGCACTGGCGCCCGGATATGTGAAGACCGAATTGAATCGCGATTTTCTGGAAAGTCCGGCAGGAGAGAAGCTGAAGAAGCGCATCCCGCAGCGGCGCTTCGGTGTGCCGGAAGACCTCAACGGGCCGCTTCTTCTGCTGGCGAGCGACGCGTCGGCGCATATGACCGGAACCGTTCTGACCATAGACGGCGGCCAATCGGCATCTCTTTGATTTCCCGCGGGTTAAAGGATCGTTTTACCATGGATTTCAGCCTGTCTCCTGAGTTGGAAGACCTGCGAAAACGGGTCGCCGCCTTCGTCGCGCAGGAGGTTTTGCCGCTCGAAAGCGATCCGGAAACCTATGACGACCACGAGAACATCCGCCTGGATCTGCTGCATACGCTCCAGGAGAAGGCGAAGGGTGCCGGACTCTGGGCGCCACAGATGCCGAAGGCGCGCGGCGGGCTTGGCCGCTCGGTGGCGGAGATGGCGGTGCTCTACGAGGAGATGGGGCGTTCGATCTTCGGGCCGGTCTGCTTCAACTGTGCCGCGCCCGACGACGGAAACATGATCCTGCTGGAGAAGGTGGGAACCGAGGACCAGAAAGCCCGCTGGCTCCAGCCGATCGTGGACGGGAAGGTTCGCTCCGCCTTCGCGATGACCGAGCCCGCTCCCGGCGCTGGTTCCGATCCTTCGGCAATGCTCACCACGGCCGAGAAACACGGCGAGCATTGGGTCGTCAATGGCCGCAAGTGGTTCATCACCGGGGCGGGCGTGGCGGAACACTTCATCCTCATGGCCCGAACCTCCGACGACACCCGCAAGGGTCTCACTGCCTTCCTCTTTGAGCGGGACCGTCCCGGCTGGGAGATTGTCCGCCGCATTGCGATCATGGGACCGGAAGAGCACGGTGGGCATTGCGAGCTAACCTTCGACGGACTTGAGATTCCTGATGAAAATCGATTGCTAAACGTCGGAGACGGCTTGAAGGTCACGCAGATTCGCCTTGGCACGGCGCGCTTGACGCACTGCATGCGCTGGCTCGGCATGGCGAAGCGGTCGCTGGAGATCGCCCGCGATTATGTCGGCGAGCGCCAGTCCTTCGGTTCGACCCTGGCCGAGCACGAGGGCGTGCAGTGGATGCTGGGCGAGGCGGCGATGAGCATCGAACTGGGCCGTCTGCTGACGATGAAGGCGGCGGTGGCGCTGGACTCCGGCAGTTTCGCCCGCAAGGAAGTCTCGATGGCGAAGATCCAGGTGGCCGACACGCTGCACAAGGCTGTCGATACCGCAATTCAACTTTGCGGAGCACGGGGCTACTCCGGGGATACGCCGCTGGAGTGGATGTACCGCTACGCCCGGCAGGCGCGTCTTGTGGACGGAGCTTCGGAGGTCCACAAGATGGTGCTTGCGCGACACCTAATGCAGGAAGGGCAGGATTTCTGGACATGGAAAACCGATTAGCCGAAGGCAAACCGGCGCTGGAGGAGTACCTGCGCGAAGCCGCAGGGGCGGAGCAAGCGGAGGTGCTCCAGGCCAAGCCGCTGTCGGGAGGTGCGATCCAGGAAAACTGGTTGCTCGATATCTGGTTGGAGGGTGGTTCGCGGCCGGGACGGCAGGCGCTCGTGCTACGCACGGACTCGGCGTCCGGAGTGGCCGTCAGCCTGGGACGCGCGCAGGAGTACAAAGTTTTGCGCGCGGCCTTTCAGGCAGGCGTGAGCGTGCCGGAGCCCCTGTGGCTCTGTGAGGACGCGGCGGTCCTCGGACGGCCCTTCTACCTGATGCAGCGGGCTTCCGGCGTTGCGCTCGGCAACCGAATCGTAAAGGACGCCACGCTCGGTGGTGATCGCCGGAAGCTGGCGGAGCGGCTGGGAGCCGAGATGGCGCGCATCCACTCTATCGAGCCACCGCGCGAAGACCTTGATTTCCTTGAAATGCCAGAGGGTAATCCGGCGCTGTACACGGTCCAACGCAACCGCGCGTATCTGGATCAGCTTGGCATGCCCCGCCCGGCGCTGGAGTGGGGCTTGCGCTGGTGCGAGCGCCATGCGCCGGACTCGCGGGAGATTGTGCTGGTGCATCAGGACTTCCGAACCGGCAACTATATGGTGGACGAGGAGGGTCTGACCGCCGTTTTGGACTGGGAGTTCGCGGCCTGGGGCGATCCGATGAGTGATCTCGGATGGTTCTGCGCGCGGTGTTGGCGCTTTGGCCGGGACGAGTTGGAGGCTGGCGGGATCGGCGCGCGTGAGGACTTATATCGTGGCTACACCGAAGCTTCCGGGCGTGAGGTCGACGACAAGGCCGTGCGCTATTGGGAGGTGATCGCCCATATCCGCTGGGCAGTGATCGCCTTGCAGCAGGGCGCACGCCACGTGTCCGGCGCCGAGCCGTCTCTGGAACTGGCGTTGACCGGCCGCCGCACACCGGAGATGGAGTTCGACATTCTCGAAATGACGCCACCAAGTGCTTGGGAGGAGAGGTGATGCGCGACCGGCCCGGAGGCGCGGAACTGCTGTGGCAGGCGCGCGAGGTCGTGCTGCGGGAACTTCTGCAGCACCTGCCCGAGGAGAAAAAATACGACGGCCTGATGATCGGTGCGGCGATGGCGACCGCCGCGCGTGAATTGGAGGCCGGAGAAGCGCCGCTGCGCCGTGCCCACGCCGACCTCTCCGAGGTCTACGGCGAGAGCGCCATGCAGCCGAGCGAGGCGGTAGCGCTGGAAGAAGAGTTGCTGCAACTGTTTTCCCGGCTCGCTCAAGACATTCGGGCAGGCAGGCTCGACGCCGATGGCAGGATGCATGCCCTGCTGCGCGACCTCACGATCGACAAGCTGCGCGAGAGCAATCCGAAGCTTCTGACGGCACGGGAGATCCCTTGATGCACAGGCTCACCCGCCGACGCCGGCAGACCTAAGCGTCTTCACCCGAAGCGTCGGCAGCATGAAAAACAGCACGGCGCTGGCAACCAGGATGTATGCGGCGCAGGCGAGCGAAATTCCCGCAAAGCCGACTCCAAGGTCCAGCAATGAGCCGAAGAGCAGCGGCGAGGCGGCGGTGGAGAACACCATGAGCGCCTGCACGAGCGCCCGAATCGCGCCGAGCCGCGCGGTTCCGTAAAGGTCGGCCCAAAGCGCGCCCATCACGGTGTGGCTTCCTCCGGCGGTCAGCCCCGCCAGCGCCAGGTAGAGTGTGGCCGAAAGCCAGTGGTCGAAACTCGCGATAACCAATGCGCCGCCTGCAAGCGGCAGCATGTAGACCGGCAGCATCCGCGCGGTCCCGAACCGGTCCACCGCGGCACCCGAGACGAGACCGGCACACACCTGCGCAATTGCGAAGGCGATGAAGCTGCTCGCCAGCCAGGAAAGGCTCCATCCCTTGCTCTCCGCCAACGCCGCTTGATGAAAAAACAGCCCTGTTACGATGAACGAGGGCGCAAGCATGCACGTGACCAAAATGTAGAACACCGGATCGCGGCCCAGACGGACGGGCGGCTTGCGCTCGCTCGATCGCGCCGGAGCGGTTCGTACGCTGGTCGCCTCCTCGCTCTGGCCGAGTAGGGCCAGCATCATCGGCGTCAGTCCCGCCAGCAAGACCAGCCCTATCACGAGCCACGCGGTACGCCAGTCCATAACCGCGAGCAGCGCGATCGCGATCAGTGGCAACAGCGCTTCGCTGATCGGATAGCCAAAGGCGGCGAGGCTGACAGCCTTGCCACGGTCGCGCACGAACTGCCGCGCCATCGCGACGGTCGAAAGATGGCTGAGTAAACCCTGTCCGGCGAGTCGCAGCCCGAAGTAGGCCAGGACCAGCATCCAGGGCGCCTGCGCCGCCGCCATGGCGAAGCAGGCCAGGACCAGCCCGGCGCAGATCCCCGCCGTATAGCGCCACAGCGCCACGCGGTCCACCAGCCGCCCAAGCCAGATCAGCAGGACACCACTCGCCAGCGTCGCCCCCGAATAGATCGCGCCGAGCCCGCCATGCCCCAGATCGAAGGCCACCCGAATCTCGCCGCCGAAGAACGCGAGGAAAAACGTCTGGCCGAAACCGGAGAAGAAAGCGGCCAGGAATCCGAACGCCAGAAAGCGCGGGTTCGCCGCAAGAAAGGGCAGGTAGCCCCACATAATCCGTTTACACCATCTGGATGGTTATTCGCGCGGTCGGCGGCGGCGCAGCCCGATGGTGAAGAGGTCGAAGAACAGAAGCCCCACCAGGAAACCGCCGATATGTGCGGCCCAAGCGATTTGTGCTTCCCCCGTACCCGGCATCCCGGTGAAGCCCACGACGACGGAAATCCCAATCCAGATCACCGCTACGGGCAGGATACGGAGAAATCCGCCCGCGCCCCCTCGCAACGCCATGAGCCGCAGAACCGCTCCGAACAGTCCGCTGATCGCGCCTGACGCGCCGACCACCGGCACGGTCGACACCGGATAGAACAGCCAATGGGCGAATCCTCCGGCAATCCCGCTGATGAAGTATAGGAACAACATCCTGCGGGTCCCCAGCACCCGCTCCACACCGCTGCCGAAAGCCGCCAGCATGACCATGTTGACCAGCAGATGAACGACGCCGCCATGGAGAAACTGGTGCGAGAGCGGCGCGGCGAGGGCCGTCCAGTCGAATGCTCCGGCCACGGAGTACTTTGCCGGAACGAAACCGAGGTTGAGTATCGTCCAGATTTCCCACGACCAGGGAATCGCCGCGACCACGACATAAATCCCGACGTTGGCCACCAGCAGCCAACCCACCGCGCGTGGCAGGTTGATTGCCCGCTGCGAGCCGCGATTGGGGGGGCGTGGCGGTGGTGGCGGGGGTGCAGAATAGGCTTGGTTGAAACTCACCGACGAGGCTTTCCCGGATGATGGACGCGCCTCGTCAAGATGGCGAAGCCGCCAGAGTCTTGCAAGCGCACCGCGGATTTTTGGACGCGAAGCGTCGGGGCTGGACTTTTGGCCGCGCAGAACCGGAGCCGTGGCCTTTGGACGCGCAGGACTGGAAAAGCGGACGCGAACGCGTCACTGTGTCCGCTATCATGTCAAAGACCGAATCTCTCTCCTGCGACATTGCGATCATTGGCGGCGGCATAGCAGGCCTTACCGCCGCCGTCGCGCTTGGTTCCCTCGGTTTCGAAGTGACCTGTGTGGACGCGCAGCCGCCGCAGCCCGAGAAGGCACCCGAACTCGACGGCCGCACGACGGCACTGCTGCAAGGGTCCGTTCGTGCGCTCGCGCTCCTCGACGTCTGGCCGCGCTGCGAGGCAGCGGCCGAGGGGCTGTGGGTCATGCGTATCGTCGACGAGAGCGGGCGGAGGGAGCCGGGCACCGTCACCTTCGATTCGCGCGAAATGGAGGAAGCCCCCTTCGGCTATAATGTTCCCAACGCCGCTTTGCGACAGGCCCTGCTGGCCCGCATCGCCGGGATGAAGGGCGTCCGCCACCTCGCGCCGGTCAAGCTCGAGACCCTGCGATTCGAAAGCGCGCAGGCGGTCGCGGAACTCGCCGATGGCCGATCGCTCTCGGCCTCGCTTGCCATCGGCGCGGACGGACGAAACTCGCGCAGCCGAGAGGCCGCCGGGATAGTCGTCAAACGGTGGACCTACGGCCAAACCGCCATGGCTTTTTCGCTCAGTCACAGCCACCCGCACGAGGGTGTGTCGACGGAATTCCACCGCACAAGCGGACCCTTCGTGCTCGTCCCAATGCCGGGCAACCGCTCGTCGGTCGTATGGGTGGAGCGCGAGCGCGCCGCGCCGGGGTTCCTCGCCCTGGACGAGGGGTCGTTCCGCCATGCGGTGCAGGAGCGCACCCGTGGTGTGCTGGGGACCGTCGAGCAGGTGGGGCCGCGCTTCTCCTATCCCGTCGGCACCTTGTTGGCGGAACGCTATGCCGCCCATCGCCTCGCGCTGATCGGTGAGTCGGCGCACGCGCTGCCGCCGGTCGGCGCTCAGGGCCTGAACCTCGGTATCACCGACGTCGCGACACTGGCGGAGGTGCTGGTGGAGGCGCGCCGGGCAGGGCAGGACGTCGGCGCGGAAGCGGTGCTCGAACGCTATGAGTCCCGCCGCCGCCCCGACGTGGTGGCACGCGTCTTCGCCATAGACGGCCTGAACCGGGCAGTCAAAACCCGGTTCCCCCCGTTCCAGGCACTGCGCCACCTTGGCCTCGCGGCGGTGGAGCGCGTACCGGGCCTGAAAGCCACGCTGATGCGCCAGGGAATGCAGCCCGTGGGCGAGGTGCCGAGCCTGATGCGTGGAATCCCGTTGCGGCCGCTGTAGAAGGGAAGCCGCCGCCAAGCACTATTCTTTCAGGACGTCCGCGATCCTGCTCCGGTGAGGCGCAACGGCATCCCGGTCCTCCTGGGGCACATCGTCCAGCACCTCCATCATCGGCACCATCGTCTGCTCGATCATCTTCAGCGCCATATCGCGCTGTTCCTGCGACATGCCCGGCGCTTCCTGAATCTGGGCGCGCGTTTGCTCCAACTCCGCCCGCAGGTCGGGAGTCTCCTCCTCGATCTCGAGCGCCGTGAAGGCTCTCAACACCCGATCGCCGGTGACGGCCCAGCTTTCGACGTCGGCAAATCCATGCTCGCCAACGATCCGCTGCACATCGCCAAACGCTTCGTGGTCGCGCATCTGGTCGAGTTGGCTCGACATCGGGGCGCGCATGACCTGCACGAACTCCTCGGGTTCCTCAGGCTCGTCGAGATCGAAGGGATTTTCATCTTCGTAAGCGTGAAGCGCTTCCATGCTCGCAGTAAAGCGCTCGACCGCGTCCGAATCCAGCGCACTTGCGGACCCGGTTCCGGCTATCGCCAGAACCCCGGCAAAAAGAAGTGCGGCCAAGCTTTGTGCCGATGAACGGAATGTCATCGCTAATCCCCCTAAAACAAAAGAACACATTCATTAAACGCTTCTATCGTCCTGCCGCACCTGTACGCAAGCCATAGCCTGCTCACGCGAGATAAAAGCGGGGGATCCTGGCGGAGGGGGTGGGATTCGAACCCACGGAGGGTGTGAACCCTCGCCGGTTTTCAAGACCGGTGCATTCGACCGCTCTGCCACCCCTCCATAGACTGCATCGCCGCTGCGTGCTTCGGGGACTTTTAGCCTCATTACCGGACGGCTTTCAAGGCAGCCGTGGCATTCATGGTGATTGTGCGGACGTTTACCTTGTGGCAGAAGCCGTAAAGGCGATGGAGCGGCGGAGCGTCACAGGATTCGTTGCGCGGCGTGAGGGAGGCGGTGCATGAGGGTGCTGAGCGGGACGATGCGGGCGGGCAGGAATTGGCGGTGCCTCTTGGGCGCGGCTGCGATGAGTATGGCGCTGCCGTTCTCGGTCTTGAGCGGAGACGTGTTGGCAGACGCGCCAAACGACGCTGCGGCCGAGGTTGCCCAAGAGGATCGAGCGTTCCTCGATTGGCTGAAGGAACTGCGTGCGGAGGCGCGCGGCGAAGGGATTTCGGAAGGCACGCTGGACTCGGCGCTGCGTGACATTGCGCCGATCGTACGGGTGGTCGAACTCGACCGCCGCCAACCGGAGTTTACTCAGACCTTCTGGACCTACATCGACCAGCGCGTCAACGAAGAGCGCGTCGAGCGTGGCCGCGAACTTCTGGACCGGCACGGCGCGCTGCTCAATGAGATTCATGCGGAATACGGGGTGCCGCCGCGCTACCTCGTGGCTTTCTGGGGCCTGGAAACGAACTTCGGAAGCTACCTGGGCAGTTTTCGGGTAATCGATGCGCTTGTGACTCTGGCTTACGACCCGCGCCGGGGGCAGTTTTTCCGGACACAGTTGCTGGATGCGCTGCGCATCGTGGACGAAGGCCATATCGAGCCCGACGCGATGATGGGCTCCTGGGCCGGAGCGATGGGGCACATGCAGTTCATTCCCACCACATTCACGGGCCACGCCGTGGACCACACCGGGGACGGCCGCAAGGACATCTGGAGCAGCTTGCCGGACGCCTTCGCGTCAGCGGCGAACTTCCTTACGAACATCGGTTGGCAGGAAGGCGAAATCTGGGGTCGGGAAGTGCAAATTCCGGAGGATTTCGACCTGACGCTGGCGACCTTGAGCCAAAGGAAGACTCTGGCCGATTGGGCAGCGCTCGGCGTGCGGCGAGCCGACGGCGGGGCGTTGCCTCAGGCCGACATGGAGGGCTCCGTCATCCTGCCGCAGGGACATGCCGGACCGGCTTTCCTGGTGTATGAGAACTTCCGGGCGATCATGCGCTGGAACCGCTCAATCAACTATGCCATCTCCGTCGGCACCCTCGCGGATCGTCTTGCCGGTCTGCCGCCGCTTTCCACGGGACGCGACGCGGAGCATCCGCCGCTTTCGCGTGAGGATGCTGAGGAGATGCAGCAGCTTCTCAACCGCCTCGGCTTCGACGCCGGGCCGGAGGACGGATTGCCCGGATCGCGCACCCGGGCCGCGATCCGGGCCTTCCAGGAGGAGCTTTCCTTGCCCCCCGACGGCTACCCGGAACCCGCCGTCTTGCAGCGGCTGCGCGCGCACGCCGGGGGCTGACAAACGGATGATTGGCTGCAAAGGCAAGGTTGCGCCGGGGTGAGGAGGGCTTTATCCTCTGGTGTGGGTTAGGGCAGGAGGGGAGCTTTCCAGGTGTTGCAAGCTTGTTCACTATGGCGTTGGGGAATGATCGGCGCGCTTTCGCTTGCTGTCGCCGCCTGTAGCGTGCCCGGATTCGCTACGCGCTCCACACCTGACCCGCGGCCGGTGACCAGCGAAAGAGCCCCTGGGCAACCCGGCGCTTTCAAGGTTGGCGAGCCCTATCAAATCAATGGCGTCTGGTATCACCCGGCCATTGATTACGATTACCGCGAGACCGGTATCGCATCATGGTACGGGCCGGGGTTTCACGGCAATCAGACCGCCAACGGCGAGATCTACGACCAGAACCTTTTAACGGCCGCGCACCGCACCCTGCCGATGCCGAGTTTCGTTAAGGTCACGAACCTGGAGAACGGCCGACAGGTGGCCCTGCGCGTGAACGACCGTGGTCCTTTTGCGCGCGGACGCATCATCGACGTTTCGTCACGCGCGGCGGAGCTTCTGGACTTTAAGACGCAGGGCGTGGCCCGCGTCCGTGTGGAGATTTTGGAAGAGGAAAGCCGCCGCCTCGCCGCCAATGCCGACGCCGGGGAGGGCAGGGCCTCGGTCGCCGCTTCCGGCAACACAGGCGCGAGTAGCGGGGGCGGTGTGAGGCTTGCAAATACAAGCGCGAGCACAGCTGTGCGTGCGGCCGCGACCACGGGTGGTGGTGCGGAAACCGGCGTAGCTTCCGGGATCGGCGCTAGCCTCCCGCAGCCCGATGAAAGCGTTACCTTCACCGCCGTCGAATCGACCGATATTTACGTTCAGGCTGGATCGTTTGTCGACTACGAGAACGCAACGCGGCTTCAGGAAACGCTTGACCGGATTGCGCGAGCCTCAATCGAGCCTGCCTCCGTGCATGACCGCCGATTTTATCGGGTTCGGCTGGGTCCGCTCAAGGATGTGGGAGAGGCTGATCGTCTGCTCGACCGGCTGTTTCGGGACGGGCATCATGACGCGCGCGTCATTGTGGACTGAGCCGAAGTTCTATGTTCGCGGGAAGTGGTCACGCACCATGCGATCCTTGCTTTTAGCCAAATTCTACCCTATGCGGTTGAAAAACGATTGTACGGCCCTCTTCGAATCGGCTAAAGATCAAGCATTCGTACCCACAAGAGCTTTGGACGTATCATGTTGCGACAAGTCGTGCGAACTGGTTTCATGCTTCTTCTCGCCGTCTTCGTTGTCGTTCGCTCCGCGGAGGCACTGGAAACCCCGGCGAACGGCGCATTCCTAATGGACGCGGAGACCGGAGCGATCTTGATGGCGAAGAACCCCGACGCGCAGGTTCCGCCAGCTTCCATGAGTAAAATCATGACCGCCTTCATGGTCTTTGAGCGATTGAAAGATGGCCGGCTTGCGCTGGACGACACTTTCCATGTATCCGAGAAAGCTTGGCGCAAGGGCGGCTCCAAGATGTTCGTGGAGATCGGCAAGGAGATCCGGATCAAGGACCTGCTGCGGGGCGTCATCATTCAGTCGGGCAACGACGCCTCCATCGTGCTAGCCGAGGGTATCGGCGGGACCGAGGAGGCGTTCGGCGATATGATGACGCAGCGAGCGAAGGAAATGGGGGTCACGAACTCCACCTTTCGCAATGCAACCGGCTGGCCTCATCCCGAACATCGCACGACGCCTCGAGATCTTGCCACCATCGCGAAGTACCTGATCCAGGAATTCCCCGAGTTCTATCACCTCTATTCGGAGCGGGAATTCACTTGGCACGATATCACGCAGTACAACCGCAATCCGCTGCTCGGCCGCACAAACGGCGTCGACGGATTGAAGACCGGTTATACCCGGGAAGCGGCCTACGGCTTGACTGCGTCGGCGGAGCGCGACGGACGCCGCTTAATTCTCGTCGTCAGCGGACTGGATACGGCGGAGCAGCGCGCGTCGGAATCGGCGCGTTTGCTGGAGTGGGGTTTTCGGGAGTTCGACAATCTGCGGCTCTTCGAAGCAGGTGAAACGGTCGAAGAGGCGCCTGTATGGCTGGGCGATCTCGGTCGCGTGCCGCTTGTCGCCCGCGAGGATCTGGTGTTCACCGTCCCTCGCAGCTTTGAGCGCGAAATGAAGGTCACCTTGACCTATGACAGCCCCATCCCCGCGCCGATCAGGAAGGGCGATGCACTCGCGACCTTGCGCGTGGAAGGGACGGAGATAGAGACGATCGAGGTTCCGCTGGAGGCCGGTGAAGATGTCGAGCAACTTGGCGCGATCGGGCGGATCGTCAGCGGAATGCAATATCTCGTCTTCGGCGCACCCTAGTAGAGGCGTGTAAGCCGATACACCATGAGCAACGGGACACCATGACCATTGGGCGCTTCATCACCTTCGAGGGCGGAGAGGGTGCCGGGAAGACGACCCAGATTGCCCGGCTCGTGCGCGTTCTGCGCGCTCGCGGGGTTGAGGTGGTGCAGACCCGGGAGCCCGGTGGCAGCCCCTCCGCCGAGGCTGTTCGGGACCTGCTGCTGCACGCGGATCACGGCTGGGAGCCGCTGAGCGAAGCGCTGCTGCACTACGCCGCTCGCTGCGAACACTTGACCGCGACGATCCGGCCCGCTTTAGCGCGCGGCGCTTGGGTCGTGTGCGATCGCTTTTCCGATTCGACACGTGCTTATCAAGGCTTCGGGCTTGGCCTCGATATCGGCACTCTCGAGGCGCTGGAACACATGGTCGTCGGCAGCACGCGGCCAGACCTGACGCTGATCCTCGACCTCCCGCCAGAGGTTGGGCTGGGTCGCGCCACCGGTCGTAAGGCGGCGGCGGATCGATACGAGCGGATGAGCGAGACCTTCCACAGCCGTTTGCGCGAAGGCTTCCTGGCCATTGCCGCCCGCGCGCCGGAACGCTGCGCGGTAATTGACGCCGAGCCGGGCGAGGAGCAGGTTGCCGAAGCAGTTTTCCGCGCGGTTCGTGAACGTTTGGGAGGGCCTGCGGCGGCATGAGCAATCGCACCTCTCCGAGAAAGTCAAAGTCGGCGGAAATGCCGGAGGCAGAGAAGGGCCCGCCACACCCGCGCCGCGTAACTGGCCTACAGGGTCACGAGGCGGCGGAGCGGACCTTGTTGAACGCGTGGACATCGGAGCGGCTGCCGCATGCGTGGCTGCTGACGGGACCGCGCGGCATCGGCAAGGGAACGCTCGCGTATCGCTTTGCGCGTTTCGTGCTGGACGGCGGCGGCAGCGGCGGACTGTTCGGAGAGGGCCCGGACAGTTTGGAGATCGACCCGGAGAGCGCGACGGCGCGGCAGGTCTCCGTCGGCAGCCATCCGGATTTCTTCGTCCTGGAGCCTGGCTTGCCCAACCCCGCGACAGGGCGGCCGAGTAAGGAGATCCTGGTCGGGCATATTCGCAAGGCGGTGCATTTCTGCTTCATGACACCCTCGCAGTCGCGCTGGCGCGTCGTGCTCGTCGATCCGGCCGACGCGATGAATCCAAATGCGGCCAATGCGTTACTCAAGGTTCTTGAGGAGCCGCCGCCACAGGCGCTGCTGCTGTTGGTCAGCCACGCCCCAGCCGCTTTGCTGCCGACGATCCGATCGCGCTGTGCCCAGCTTGCCATGCCAGGACTATCCGAGGACATCGTCCGGACGCAACTCAATGCCTACGACCCGAACATCGATGACCTGGATGCGCGGGCACTGGCCCGGCTGGCGGAGGGCAGCCCTGGACGGGCGATCTCGCTTCACGACGCGGGCGGACTGGACCTTTACCGCGAGATGGTCGCTCTCCTCGACGCACTGTCACGCGGCGCGGGCGGGGACTTGCATCGCTTTTCTGAGCGGCTGTCGCAGAGCGGCGAGGGCGGCAGCTTCCAAGTCGGCGGCGAATTGCTCTCCTGGTGGCTGGCCCGGCTGGCCCGCGCTCGGGCGGAAGGCCGGCTGCCGCCCGAAGCGATCACCGGTGAAAGCGAAACGATGGGGCGCTTGCTGGAGCGGGGCAGCCTTGAACAGTGGCTTGAGCTGTGGGAAAAGATCACCCGCCTGTTCGGCGGCGCCGAGCGCGGCAATCTAGATCGCAGACAGGTGACGCTGACGGCCCTGCTGGAGATTGAGGCGCTGACCGCCTGAAAGACTGCTGGCAAGCCCCGAAGGGAGATGTTCATGGCCGGTGCGGAAAACCTTGGCAAAGCACCGTACTATATTACGACGCCGATCTACTACGTGAACGACAAGCCGCACATCGGCCACGTCTATACCACGCTGGCCTGCGATGTACTGGCGCGCTTCATGCGGTTGGATCGCCGCGAGGTGTTTTTCCTGACCGGCACGGACGAGCACGGGCAGAAGGTCGAGCGCTCGGCGCTGGCGCAGGGCATGGAGCCGCAGGCGTTCACCGACGTGATGTCGGGGAATTTCCATGATCTCTCCGCCGCTTGGCAGTTCAGCAACGACGACTTCATCCGCACGACCGAGGCGCGCCACGTGAAGGCGGCGCAGGCGCTGTGGCGGAAGTTGCAGGAGAACGGTGAGATCTATCTCTCCAGCTATGCAGGCTGGTACGCGGTGCGCGACGAGGCCTTCTATGCCGAGGACGAACTAGCACAGGGAGAAGACGGGCGGAAGTACGCGCCCTCCGGTGCGCCGGTGGATTGGGTGGAGGAGCCCAGTTATTTCTTCCGCCTTTCGGCGTGGCAGGATCGCCTGCTCGACTTCTACCGGACGAACCCGGACTTCGTGGGCCCGGAGGGGCGGCGGAACGAGGTCGTCAGCTTCGTCAAGTCGGGGCTGCGCGATCTCTCGATTTCGCGCACGACCTTCAAGTGGGGCATTCCCGTGCCCGGCGACCCCGACCATGTGATGTACGTCTGGCTGGACGCCTTGACGAACTACATAACCGCCGTCGGCTATCCCGATGAAAACGCGGAGTCTTATCGGAAGTTCTGGCCCGCCGACCTGCATATGGTGGGCAAGGACATTCTGCGTTTCCATGCGGTCTACTGGCCTGCCTTCCTGATGGCGGCCGGGGTGGAGCCGCCAAAGCGGGTCTTCGCCCATGGCTGGTGGACCAGCGAGGGGCAGAAGATCTCCAAATCCGTAGGCAACGTGATCGACCCCTATGAGTTGATCGACACCTACGGACTAGATCAGGTGCGTTATTTCCTGCTGCGCGAGGTGCCCTTCGGCAACGACGGGGACTTCTCTCACCGCGCGATGGTCAGCCGGATGAACAACGATCTGGCGAACGATTTCGGCAACCTGGCACAGCGCGTGCTGTCGATGGTACACAAGAACTGCGACGGGCGGATACCGGAGCCGGGGCGCCTCATGGCGTCCGACGAGTCCATGCTCGCGGCGGCGACGGCGGTGCTTCCGAAACTGCGCAGCGAGTTGGCGGTGCAGGCGTTCCATCGCGCGCTCGAAGCGATCTGGACCGTCGTCGGGCAGGCAAACCGCTACGTCGACGAGATGGCTCCCTGGGCCTTGCGTAAGACGGACAAGGCACGGATGGAAACCGTACTCTTCGTGCTGGCGGAGGTCGTGCGCCAGCTCGCAATCTTGACCCAGCCGTTCATGCCGAACGCACCCGCGAAGCTGCTCGATCAGATGGGCCAGCCGCAGGAGGCGCGCGACGTGGCGGCGCTGGACCAGCCGCTGGAGCCGGGCAGGGCGATCGAAAGGCCGCAGGGCGTCTTCCCGCGCTATGTCGAGGAAGCGAAACAGGACGCCTCATAATGCTGATCGATTCCCACTGCCACCTGGACATGGTGGCGGAGCGCGAGGACCTGGACGAGGTGATCGCGCGTGCCCGCCGCGCGGAGGTCAGTGGCATGCTGACGATCTCCACGCGTCTTTCGACGTTCCCGAGAGTGCGGGAGATTGCGGCGCTCTACGAGGGTGTCTGGTGCACCGTCGGCATCCACCCGCATCAGGCGGGCGAGGAGGGGCAGGAGAGCCCCGAGCGGTTGGTGGAGCTTGCGGCGGACCCGCTGGTCGTGGGGATCGGTGAGAGCGGGCTCGACTATTTTTACGATTCCTCGCCGCGCGACGTGCAGGCGCAGAGTTTCCGCGCCCACATTCGCGCGGCTCAGAAAACCGGCCTGTCGCTGGTCGTCCATGCGCGCGACGCCGATGAGGACGTAGCCGCAATTCTGCGCGAAGAATACGAGGCTGGCGGCCCTTACGGCTGTGTGATGCACTGCTTCTCTTCGGGGCGCGGGCTTGCCGAGGCGGCGCTGGCATTGGGCTTTTACATTTCGTTCTCTGGTATCGTGACCTTCAAGAACTCGCACGAGCTACGCGCCATCGCAAGCGACGTTCCACTCGAACGCTTGCTGATCGAGACCGACGCGCCCTACCTTGCGCCGGTGCCCAAGCGCGGCAAGCCGAACGAGCCGAGCTACGTCAGCTACACAGCCGACTTCCTGGCGGAGCACCTCGGGATTTCGCGGGCGGAACTGGGACGGCGAACGCGAGAGAACTTCTTCCGGCTGTTCGATCGAGCCCAGTTGCCGCGACAAAGTGCGCCATGAAGGTGACGGTCCTTGGCTGTGGCGGCTCCGGCGGGGTGCCGCTGGTGGGACCGGTTTGGGGCGAGTGCGATCCGTCCAACCCGAAGAATCGACGGTTTCGCCCGTCGATTCTGGTGGAGGAGGATGGCCGGCGCCTTCTTGTGGATACCTCTCCAGACCTGCGCCAGCAACTTCTGGCGAGCGAGATCGATTCGCTGGATGCGGTTCTCTTCACCCATTCACACGCTGACCACTGCCACGGCATCGACGACTTGCGACCGCTGATCTACAAACAGGGTAGCCCGATCAATGCCTATAGCGACGACGAAACGCTGAATGCGCTTCGCCATCGTTTTGCCTATGCCTTCGAAAGCAGTCGCCAGAGCGGCAGCTTTTATGGCGCGCTGCTGTGCGACCACACGATCAGCGTTGGTGAACCTTTTGAAGCGGCAGGATTTACCTGCACCGCCTTCACGCAGACACATGGCAAATGGATCACTCTCGGCTTTCGTATCGACGCACTGGGATATTCGCCGGACGCGGCGGAAATCAGCGAGGCCGGGCTTGAGACTCTGAAGGGCGTGGACTGCTGGATCGTCGACTGCCTGCGCTACGAGCCGCACCCCAGCCACGCGCACTTTCGCCGCGCGCTAGACTGGATTGAGCGTATCGCACCCCGCAGAGCGGTTCTCACACACATGAACCATACGCTAGACTATGCTGACCTGGCTGTCCGCTGCCCCGAAGGCGTGGAGCCCGGGTACGACGGTCTGGTTATCGACGTTTCGAATTAGAAGACGCTGATGCTGCTCGATTTCGCCAAAATTCCGGCCACGCGGCGGCCGAATGCCTGTCTGGCCTGTCCGCCGCATTGGAACCGCAGTGACGGGGATCCGGTGTCTCCTGTTTTCAAGGCGCCGGTCGAGCGTCTGCGCGAAGTCCTGGTCCGGATCGCCGCGCAGGAACTGAGGACGCATCTGTTGTGTCTGGACGTCCAATCACGTCAGGCCGAGTTCGAGCAACGCTCCCGAATATTGCGCTTCCCGGACACGACCACCGTGGCATTCGAACCAATGGGCGGCAACCGGTCGAGCCTCGCGATCTTCAGCCGCGCCCGCTACGGCTACTGGGACTTCGCAGTCAATCGGCGGCGGGTCGAGCGCTGGCTGAAAGCCTTGGGAGAGTCGCTAGGTCCGACGGACAACGCGTTTGCGCCATGACGCGTCCAGTTGCCGCTGTCATTGCCGTGACTTGGCGCGGGGAAGAGGTCCTGCTGGTGCGCCGCCACAATCCGCCCAACGCCGGGCTTTGGGGCTTTCCAGGAGGTAAGGTCGAGTTTGGCGAGCCGATCCTGGTGGCCGCCGAGCGAGAGCTTCTGGAGGAAACGGGCGTCCGGGGCGAGGCGCGCGCCGCTTTCGATGCGGTGGATGTGATCGGCGAGCGCGGTGGTCACGTCCCAGGATACCACTATCTGCTGGTCGCGGTCCTGGTCGACTGGCGTTCAGGCGAGCCAGTCGCCGACGACGATGTCGACGAAGCCGCGTGGTTCCGCTGGGACGCTTTGCCGGACGGGCTTCTCGCGAACGTCGTGCGCGTGGGCGAGCGGGCGCGAAGCCTCTTTGCACCGGATACGGCTCGGCGATAGCGGCTACAGAGACCGCGACCTCGCTGCCGCCGACGACCGGACTTTTATTGCTCATAATATGCATTATGCGCGCAAAAGGAACCAACTCGAGTGTTGTCATAACGGGC